>NZ_JAUMIO010000090.1:0-1022 GCF_032905925.1 Pectobacterium sp. HCp5_1 | reverse complement strand
TCGTTTCGTGTAACGACAACCACAGCCGTTCAATTGGATTCAGCCACGGCGAATAGGTCGGCAGAAACAGTAGCCGGAACTTACTGTTCTCCGACAGCCAGCACTCCACTTTGTGGCTTTTATGGATGATGTAGTTATCAACCACCAACGTAATGGTTTTCGCCCGCCGGTATGTGCGTCGTAATGACTCTAACAGTTTGATAAATAAATCAGAACTCTTGCTGTTGCCACTAACGTAGGAGACTCGGCCCGTCCCCGAATGCAGTGCGCCAGCCAGATAATGTTTCTGGTTCTGTCCCGGCGTGGCGATACGCTTCTGCTGCCCTTTGGGCATCCAGTCGGCACCGATTTTCGGGTTCAGGTCGATATCGACTTCATCCTGATAAAACACAGGATTAGCCGCTGAGCCCTGAGCCAGCGCCTGCTCGATGGCAAGCCGCTTTTCATCATAATACGGGTCCCTGATTTTCAGCGTCGGCGCGGCCCTGCGCCAGACCATACCGGCCTGTTTGAGGTATCGGTGCAGGGTGGAACGGTGAAGTGCCACGTCAAAAAGCCGGTTGACGATACGGGTCAGTAACTCCGTACTCCAACGGGAGCGCAGCCAGCCGAAATCCTTCGGCGACCGTTGAACCAGCAAGGGAAGCACTCGCTGGATATTGGCGACCGGCCAGCAAGGCGCACGACCGGGCCTGAGGCTCTTGAGTCCTTCAACACCCTGTAAAGTAAACCAGTTTATCCATCTTCCGACGGATGAACGCGCAGCACAGAGCAATCTGGCAACTTCGGTGACGGTCATTCCCCGATGCAACATCAACATCGCAATGAGTCGTCTGGCATAATTTTTATCGCGTGTTTGTTGGGCTTCTTTGCACATCAGTTGTCGTTCTTCATCAGGGATTGCTGCTATGATCGGCATCGCTCAGTCCGGTTGGTGGTTTGTGATGTTTGGCGATTGATCAGATCGCTCAACTCGGACTGAGTTCCCTTCAAGTGATCTACTATTTGGCGAAGCTATTTAG
>NZ_JAUMIO010000088.1:0-1158 GCF_032905925.1 Pectobacterium sp. HCp5_1 | reverse complement strand
CTAAATAGCTTCGCCAAATAGTAGATCACTCGAAGGGAACTCAGTCCGAGTTATGCGATCTGATCAATCGCCAAACCAAACAAATCACCAACCGGACTGAGCGATGCCGATCATAGCAGCAATCCCTGATGAAGAACGACGACTAATGCGTAAAGAAGCCCAACAAACACGTGATAAAAACTATTCCAGACGACTCATCGCCATACTGATGCTGCATCGGGGAATGACCGTTTCCGACGTCGCCAGACTGCTCTGTGCCGCTCGCTCATCCGTCGGGAGATGGATAAATTGGTTTACTTTACATGGTGTTGAAGGATTAAAAAGCCTCAAGTCTGGACGAGAACCACGCTGGCCAGTCGCGGATATCCTGCATATTTTGCCGCTTCTGGTTCAGCATTCCCCTCAGGACTTTGGCTGGCTGCGTTCCCGCTGGAGCACAGAGTTATTGGCACTTATCGTTAATCGGCTTTTTAATGTAGCGCTTCATCCCGCCACGTTGCACCGCTACCTGAAACGGGCAGGTATTGTTTGGCGCAGAGCCGCGCCAACACTGAAAATCAAAGACCCGTATTATGAGGAAAAGCGACTCGCCATCGAACAGGCCGTCGCCCAGCAGCAGACGAACCATCCGGTATTTTATCAGGATGAAGTGGATATCGACCTGAACCCGAAAATCGGCGCGGACTGGATGCGCAAAGGGCAACAGAAACGTGTGACTACGCCGGGACATAACCAAAAATATTATCTGGCAGGGGCGCTGCATTCGGGAACAGGACGAGTCCATTACGTCGGCGGCAGCAGTAAGTGTTCTGATTTATTTATCAATCTGTTAGAGGCATTACGGCGGACATATCGGCGAGCGAAAACCATTACGCTGGTCGTTGATAACTACATCATTCATAAAAGCCGTAAGGTGGAATGCTGGCTGGAAAAAAACAAGAAATTCCGGTTGCTGTTCCTGCCAACCTATTCACCATGGCTGAATCCAATTGAATTGCTGTGGTTGTCGTTGCACGAAACGATAACGCGTAACCATCAGTGCCGGTATATGTGGCAGTTACTGGAACAGGTAAAGCGATTTATGAATGCCGCTTCGCCGTTCCCCGGAAATCAACATGGTTTGGCTAAAGTGGAGCGGTAATATGCAAAGCTATTTAG
>NZ_JAUMIO010000087.1:0-1178 GCF_032905925.1 Pectobacterium sp. HCp5_1 | reverse complement strand
ACTCCGCGCTGAATTATCAGGCGCCGTCTGAATTTGCGGCGGCCTGGAGAAAGGGTAATTCTGATAGTGAAGGATCCGACATTACTAAGTGAGCGTTGTATCTAATCCTGGGGGCAGGTCACTCTATATAGCCATACCTAATTAACCAATGCATACAGATATAAACTGCTTCCCCATATCTGTAATAGTTAATGCTTTTTTTTCACAATTAACTTCTTCATTTTCATTTAAATTCATACCATCAATCACCTTTTTAAAAGAGGCTCCACCGATAATTTCATCATACTCTATGGAAGAGTAAATAGGAGAGAGGAAAAATTTATAATCAATTGATATTACAAGCAAACCAAGTCGGCATAAGTTATTGACATAAGATGAGAATTGTTTTGATTGTTCCAAGTGGTCTCCAAATGAAAAAAAAGATACATTACCATATACAACATCTCCAACCTTATTTTTATCACTAGAAACAATAATATCTACCAAAGGAATATAATTTTTTTCTTTTATTATGGAAATTATATTTGCTTCATCTGTTGTTAGTTGCTTAATAATTTCCACGAAAGCAGGGTGTGCTTTATCCGCTTTGTTTTTATCCATAGATGAGGCCAATAACCCAGCGAACAAGTTACTTAAAGACTCATCGTTTGCCGTATACCGCAATGCTTCAATCGTTGGCACAGCTACATTGGGTTTAGGCGTGATAATATCTTCCGGCTTGGTATCTTTTAATTTTTCAGCCACTTTAGGTATGAACTGTTCCTGAATTTTTTCATACCCCCAAACCATGACACTTAGCGGTGCAAGGGCAACATTGACTGATTTAGCGATAACGGCAAGGCCTTTACCTAGCTCCTGCGCTGCTGGCTGTATCAAATCCTGATAAACAGGTATCGACTGAGTAAGCCCAGTTATTGCATTAATAGTTTCTGCAACTTTATTTTTTCCAGAAGAATTATCATCTTCGGAAGTATTCTCATCAGTCATGATTAGCTCGATAATATAGTTGAATTTATATTCTTAGATAATTTTATCTCAATGCGCCAGCCACCCGCCTAAATAGCTTCTCATATTACCGCTCCACTTTAGCCAGGCCAGGTTGATTGCCGGGAAACGGTGAAGCCGCATTCATAAACTGCGTTACCTGTTTCAGTAACTGCCACATGTACCGGCACTGA
>NZ_JAUMIO010000086.1:0-1219 GCF_032905925.1 Pectobacterium sp. HCp5_1 | reverse complement strand
CAGGGTGGGATCTCACTTTACTTATTGAAATAGAGAACTTATTTCGATTTTATTGATCTGAGCTTTATCTCCACTAACACTCAGTGAAAGACAATGACTATCTTTAATTATATCAATGAAATACCCGACCCACGCTGCGAAACGAATAAAAAGCATGAATTGATGGACGTCATTTTCCTCACCTTTACCGCCGTGCTAAGCGGTGCATCGGGATGGAAAGCCATACAGCAATTCGGTGAGTGCCAACTCCCGTGGCTGAGACAGCATTCTCCTTTTGCTAATGGCATTCCAAAACGTCACTGTATCGCCAATATTATCAAGGCATTAGATAGCCAGTCCCTGATGTCGGCACTGTTAAGCTGGATTAATGAACGTCGCAGCAGTAATGGCAGAAAACAGATAGCGATTGACGGTAAAACGCTTCGCGGAACGGGCAACGGCTTTTTAGCGCAAGCTCTGCATGTCGTCAGCGCTTATGACATTGGCAATGGTATTGCGTTGTATCAACAACCTACTGAAAGCAAAGGTAAAGAAGGGCCGGTGGCACGCCAGCTTATTGAATGTCTGTCGCTGGAAAATGCTACCGTCACGCTGGATGCGCTTCATTGTCAGGTGGAGACATTGCGGCTTATCTGTCAGCGTAAAGGCGAGTTTATTGTCGGCATTAAAGGGAACCAAAAAAAGCTGTATGAATTTGTTAAACAGCGTTTTTCTTCATGTTATGCCGATGAAGGGCTGGCGACGCATACGGAAAATAATCAAGCGCATGGGCGGACAGAATATCGTCAGGTGATGCAGATAGAGGCGGATTTTCCTGAGGAGTTAAAACAACGCTGGCCGACAATTCGTACGTTAATAGAAGTGGTGAGTGAGCGTGGTGAACGGGGAAAGGTGGTACACAGAGAGTCGCGTTGGTATGTCAGTTCATTGGCGGTAGACGCACGGGTAGCGTCACAAATGATACGCGAGCATTGGTGCATAGAAAATCAACTGCATTGGGTATTGGATGTGGTTTTCAGAGAAGATGAGATGAACCTGAAAGACGCGGAAGGGGCAGCGCATATGGCGCTGTTCAATCGAGTGGCATTGAGTGTCCTGAAACAGCATGAAGGAAAAAAAGATAGCATAGCGGGCAAACGACAATGTGCCGGATGGTCAGGAGATTTTCGTAGCGAGGTTATCTTTGGTTAATTCATCAACAAAGTAGAATCCCGCCCTG
>NZ_JAUMIO010000085.1:0-1246 GCF_032905925.1 Pectobacterium sp. HCp5_1 | reverse complement strand
TGATCTTACCCGCCAATAGTGGACACGCGACTAAGTGAGTAAACTCTCTACCAGAGGTAGCTCACATGACAAAATCCGTATCAACCAGTAAGAAGCCACGTAAGCAACATACGCCTGAATTTCGCAACGAAGCCCTGAAACTTGCAGAACGCATCGGTGTTGCTGCCGCTGCTCGTGAACTCAGTCTGTACGAATCCCAGCTCTATAACTGGCGTAGCAAGCAACAGAGCCAGACAACTACCTCTGAGCGAGAGAGTGAACAGGCAGCAGAGATTGCTCGCCTCAAGCGCCAACTGGCAGAGAGAGACGAGGAACTGGCCATTCTCCAAAAGGCCGCGACATACTTCGCGAAGCGCCTGAAATGAAGTATGTCTTTATTGAAAAGCATCAGGCTGAGTTCAGCATTAAAGCGATGTGTCGGGTGCTTCGGGTTGCTCGCAGCGGTTGGTATGTCTGGTGTTGTCGCCGCCATCAGGCCAACTCGCGTCAGCGATTCCGGCTGGTCTGCGATGATGCCGTCAGCAAGGCATTCAATAACGCCAAACAGCGGTACGGTGCCCCACGACTGGCTGACGAACTAGCGGAGTATAATGTGAAAACCATTGCTGCCAGTCTGCGCCGTCAGGGGCTACGGGCAAAAGCCGCCCGTAAGTTCAGTCCGGTCAGCTACCGGGACCACGGCCTGCCAGTGTCTGAAAATTTGCTAAAGCAAGATTTTATCGCCAGCGGTCCGAACCAGAAGTGGGCAGGCGATATCACGTATCTTCGCACGGATGAAGGCTGGCTGTATCTGGCGGTGGTGATCGACCTGTGGTCGCGTGCGGTTATCGGCTGGTCGATGTCATCGAGAATGACGGCGACGCTGGCATGTAATGCCCTACACATGGCACTGTGGCGACGAAAACGACCTCAAAACGTCATTGTGCACACTGATCGTGGAGGCCAGTACTGTTCAGCAGACTATCAGGCCATGCTGAAAGGCCATAATCTGCGAGGCAGTATGAGCGCAAAGGGATGTTGTTACGACAATGCCTGTGCAGAAAGTTTTTTCCACTCGCTGAAAGTGGAATGTATCCACGGTGAGCACTTTGCCAGCCGGGAAATAATGCGAACAACGGTGTTTAATTATATTGAGTGCGATTACAATCGCTGGCGTCGCCACAGTGCCTGTGGCGGACTCAGCCCGGAACAGTTTGAAAACCAGAACCTCGCTTAGGGCTGTGTCCACATTACGTGGGTAGGATCA
>NZ_JAUMIO010000084.1:0-1320 GCF_032905925.1 Pectobacterium sp. HCp5_1 | reverse complement strand
GACCCTGTAAATCATTCTGTGTAACTGCCACCCCTATTAATTAAAGGTGACCTTCAATGCGGTCGCCGAACTCGATAATAAAACGGCTCATCGCCAGCCGCCAGTTCTGGATCGGCATGCTCCATTTTTTCGACGCCGACTGGATCGCAAGGTAAATCACTTTTCGCACCGAGTCATCTGTCGGGAACGCCTTGCGTTTCTTTATTGCCTGGCGGATCACGCTGTTCAGTGACTCGATGGCATTCGTGGTGTAGATCGCTTTGCGGATATCCGGCGGGTAACCGAAGAACGTATTCAGATTCTCCCAGTGCGCACGCCAGCTTTTGCTGATCTGCGGATATTTATCGTCCCAGAGGCCTGCGAAGTCTTCCAGCGCCTGCAATGCGCCTTCTTCCGTCGGTGACTGGTAGACGGCTTTCAGCCCGCTGGTGACACCTTTGTAGTCCTTCCATGACACGTATTTCAGGCTGTTACGCACCATGTGGATGATGCAAAGCTGAATATGCGTCTGGGGATATACGCTGTTTATGGCATCGGGGAAGCCCTTCAGGCCATCGACACAGGCAATCAGGATATCCTGAAGACCCCGATTTTTGAGTTCAGTCAGGACATTAAGCCAGAACTTTGCGCCTTCATTTTCCGCTATCCACATGCCCAGCAGCTCCTTTTGACCTTCGGTATTTATACCCAGCGCGAGGAAGACGGCTTTGTTAATGACAGAACCATTGTGACGAACCTTTACCACGATACAGTCAAGATAAACAATGGGATAGAGAGACTCCAGAGGCCGATTTTGCCACTCGATAACCTGCTCTTTAACCGCGTCGGTGACTTTCGATATCAACGCAGGTGAGACATCAGCATCGTACATTTCTTTGAAGGTGGCGACGATCTCACGGGTCGTCATACCTTTGGCGTACAGGGACAAAATCTGGCTGTCCATCTGCGTGATACGCGTCTGGTTTTTCTTTATCAACTGCGGCTCGAAGGAATTTTCACGGTCACGTGGTGTGTTTAGCTCGATTTCGCCGTCATCGCACAGAAGCGTTTTGGATGAATAGCCGTTGCGGGTATTCGAGCCTGATTTTGGGGCATTCTTCTCGTGCCCGAGGTGCTCTGTCAGTTCAGCATTCAGTGCTGTTTCAACGGTTAACTTCGTCAGCATACGAGAAAAAGCATTGAGGTCAGCTTCGGTTTTGATGCCTTTCGCCAGTTCGGCAGCGAGTGCCTTAAGTTTCTTTTCGTCCATAATTTGCCTGTCTCCTCAGTTGGAGTGAACATATCAAAAACAGGCAATTACACAATTTTAATTACAGGCTC
>NZ_JAUMIO010000083.1:0-1373 GCF_032905925.1 Pectobacterium sp. HCp5_1 | reverse complement strand
GGTTTTTGAGATCCGAACGGTCCTTTCTTTGGGCCGTCTTCTCTTTTCTGGCAGGATAAATTGCTTCACATTCTCCCGCATTTTCTTCAGCTTCGTCGGGATTGTCCCTGGTTTCCCCAGTGAGCACCAAATGAGTTCATCCTGGATCAACCTCATCGCCATCACGAAGCTTATTCGAAGTGGTGATACCTCTGCTTCCCGTGCTATCTGACTCATCTCCATTCTGATCAGATTATAGGCCGTCAACAGACCCCATATTTCCTGGTAAATCCCGCTCACTTTCTGGCTGCGCAACAGCGTGGCTGTATTCAGTTGGAACTGTTTCAGCTCTCCGTAACCATTTTCTATACTCCACCTTTCCTGATACACATAACGCAGTGAGTCTGCCGGATACTGCTCCGGCTCTGTCAGCGAGGTGATAAAACCTTTGTAATCACCGGATTCACCCTCACAGTCTATTAACCGGGCCTGCCAGTATTCAGGCAACGAGCAGTCCTGTTTTCGGGCCTGCGGTGAGACCTGCATCTCCACCAGATGGTCTCCTTCACCAAACGTTTCCAGTATCCGGTATTTTGTATTGCCCTTCAGGGGAACCAGCCAGTGCGCTTCCTGCTGCTTTCTCTGCCAGTTAATCAGTAATCCTGCAGATAAGTAACAGCGGTCAAACAGCGTCAGACTGTTCGCCTGCACGGATAACGGCTTCGCGTAATTCACTTCGCTGGTATTGGCCGGACCGAATTTAACATCATGGATTAACCGGCTACGCAGTGACATCAGAGCGCACAACCTGACCATCGGGTATTCCGTGTGTCTGTCCGGGCGATGTTTTATATACTCAAAATGCTCCGCAAGTTCTGGTGTATCAGGCGTACGAAAGAGCGTGCCATCAACGGCAAACAGGCGAAGGCCGTGCCAGAGATCATCCTTGTCTTCCTGCTGAGTCCAGTGACCGGCTGTCAGGGTGAAGAGTTCCCGGAGCGGTTCATCGCTGAGCCGCTGCCGGGCCTGGGCAATAGAGCTGGCCGCAAGGGTCTCTCCCTCCTTCGAACGGAGGACGAGGTCGAGTTTTGCCACCACATCAGTGATGGGACGGTCACGGTACAGACCCATACCCACAATCAGCCAGACCACAAGTTCTGCAGGGAGCTTACGTTTACGGATACTGGCTTTATTGGTGGAATCAAGTACCTGAGAAATCCACTCAAGGGGAATGGCACGCTGAAAGCAGGAAAGTGAAGCGGGTTCAGCCCAGGTCTGCGTCTCGTCAAGCCAGGTCGAAAGCATAAAAAAGCCCCATCAGAGAATTGATGAGGCTATTGTCGTCTACCCGCCGGATCGTTCAACCGATCATTTTGCTTAACCGATCGGTGTTA
>NZ_JAUMIO010000082.1:0-1389 GCF_032905925.1 Pectobacterium sp. HCp5_1 | reverse complement strand
TTTATCTACGGGCCTTACTGTATTTTTGGGGCCTTTCTTTTACTATTCGTGGGAAGGCCCTTTCCCTTCTTATCGGTAATTTCACCAGTTGTCCCTGGCTTTCAAGATCACGCATTAGTTCCGGGATGCGGCCCGGTGAAGCACCCTGTAGTGTCATCAGCATTCGCATCACCATTCCGCACGATTCTGAGAAACTCAGCTGATTTGGCCAGTATCCTTTCAGATGTCCTGCCATTTTAATCATCTGATATCTTACAAGATTATAGGCCAGTAATACTCCCCATAACTCCTGCTCCACGAGCTCAGGTTTCTTACTTCGCAGTGTCAGCCTGCTCAGTTGCATCGTCTGCTTTATCTCACGGTAGCCCAGCTCGATTTCCCACCGGTGGCTGTACAGGTCCGCCATCTCTCCACCAGGGAAGCGCAGCGCATCCGTCATCGACGTCAGCAGATGACAGACCTTTCCTTTGCGGGTCAGCGTCAGTAGCCGTGCGGTGATTTCCTCCCCCAGACCCGGCCACTTTTTACGGGCCTGTGGACTGGTTTTCAATTTTACCAGATGATCACCTTTACCCAGCTTCCTGACCTCTTCATACTGCGCCCCCTTTTTCAGCGGGATCAGCCAGTGCCGGTGTTTCCCCGCCTGATTCCAGGCATTCAGCAGACCCAGTGCGTAATAGCCTTTATCGAGTAAAGTCAGCGTGTTATCACCTGTCTGTGCTATCAACTGTTCTGCAAGCGCATTTTCACTCTCTTTCATCGTGCCAAAGGCTGCAGCCGTGAGCAGATGGCTGGTCAGCTCCATCTGGCAGACCATTTTTACCTGTGGATAGAGTCCCGGTTTTCCGCCATGTGTCTGGCGCGGGAAGGCGGCATCATTTTCTGGTGTATCCGGCGTTCGCCAGACCACGCCATCCACGGCCAGCAGAGTCAGGCCACACCAGCGTGGATGGGGCGTTTCACTATGCCAGAGCTGTGCAGTTTGTGTGAACACACGGCGAACGGCCTCACTTCCCAGGCGCTGGCGAGCCTGAATCACGGCACTCGGGGCGACAAAGGGACGGTTACCCGGCAGCATAATATCCAGACGGTTAACAATCTGGTGAAGGGGCTCTTTACGTTCAAGCGCCATGCCGACAATGCACCAGACCATCATTTCAAGCGGGAGACGTCGCTTGCGTAGCGTGACCGTGCCGGACTCGGCGAGACAACGTGAGACGAGTTCGGGGTCGAGATAATCTCCCAGAGAAGTCAGTGGGTTACGCAAAGAGTCGTAACGGGATACCAGATCAAGAGCCTGTCCAATGTGCATAAAAAAATCCGGAAACGGGTGAGCATTTCCGGATTTTTACACAGCCACTGGATCGGTCAACCGATCCTTAACTGATC
>NZ_JAUMIO010000081.1:0-1423 GCF_032905925.1 Pectobacterium sp. HCp5_1 | reverse complement strand
ATTTCATTGATATAATTAAAGATAGTCATTGTCTTTCACTGAGTGTTAGTGGAGATAAAGCTCAGATCAATAAAATCGAAATAAGTTCTCTATTTCAATAAGTAAAGTGAGATCCCACCCTGTCCTTAGGTGGGCATGAAGCTTTTTTTAAAATATCGTTAAAAGATGCGATCATTAATGATATTCGTTATTTTTATCCCCACTCATTGACGGATAATGATGGTCAACCTCAGGAAAATGTATCATTTAAGTTTTCATCAATAACATTGGAGCATGTTATTGCTCGTACGAGTAGTTATATGCTATGGAGTGATTCAATTTATTGATTTATAGAAATCCAAGGACGGATAAAGTAAATGAGTAAGCGATCAGAAATATTGGATGTCAATCAGGTAATATCAGCGAAGTATGGTATCATTTACACCGAAATATTAGGTTGAGTAGATTTGGGGCATGCATCAGGTGATGACATCAGGAGTGTTCTGTCTCAAATGGAATTAGGTGAAAGTAAGCTCGATAAGTTTTATCATATTCGTTATGAACAAAACATGTTCGTTAAACGAAAGCTGGCAGGTACTGCTAAGTACAGTCTTTGGAAAATACGCCGAGGACGCTTACTATCTGAACGCCATAGTATCGCTCTTGCTATGATGATGAGAACGGGCATAGCATTTGAAGGGATGCAAGATAGTTGGCCTTTTAGCTGGGCTACAGACAGTGGCTTTAGTGGAGAAGACCTTGTGTCCGATTTGCTTGGGTTTTATCGAGCAATCCATGGTAAAAATTATCTTTCTGACTTAAAACCTGTTAGCAAAAGTGAGTCAATTAAACGATGGGATTATTATGGCGCTATTGGCAACTTTAAGAATAAAGGGTTTAGGCCTTTGTTGTTTCCTGATCCATCAAAATCACCAAACGCAAGGCCTTATCCAGGTGAATTACCCAGTTTTATGAAATCAGTGAAGCCATATTCAAATTTCGATTCTGGTGATGTTGTAATTGTAAATGACAGTGATTTTGGCGTGTATTTAAACAATAAGAGAGTCTATGGTGATTAATAAGAATATTGTTTTTTTTGCTTTTATAGCGATGACAGTATGTGTATTAATTAAACTAATGACTATTGATAGTCTTTCTTATACAAAAGAAAATTGGTTTTATGACCATTTTTTCTCAATGGAAGTTATAAGGGAGACTCCCCTTGTCTCTCAGGACTATTACATAACCTATTCAGCCCGTGATGGTAATAAACCTGAGACAAATATAATATTTTTCATGGGAACAGCGGATCAATCAAAATTGGGTCACGTATTCAATATGTAGATCAGGTCATTGCAGATAATGTTCACGTTCGATGAATGTGCCGATTATCTTGTCATGCATTTCCACTGATTTTGAGTACCCGATAGTTTTACGATTCAGT
>NZ_JAUMIO010000080.1:0-1506 GCF_032905925.1 Pectobacterium sp. HCp5_1 | reverse complement strand
TCAATCGAGACATCTTCGGGTTGTGAGGTTAAGCGACTAAGCGTACACGGTGGATGCCTAGGCAGTCAGAGGCGATGAAGGGCGTGCTAATCTGCGATAAGCGTCGGTAAGCTGATATGAAGCGTTATACCCGACGATACCCGAATGGGGAAACCCAGTGTGTTTCGACACACTATCATTATGTGAATACATAGCATAATGAGGCGAACCGGGGGAACTGAAACATCTCAGTACCCCGAGGAAAAGAAATCAACCGAGATTCCCCCAGTAGCGGCGAGCGAACGGGGAGGAGCCCAGAACCTGAATCAGTTTGTGTGTTAGTGGAAGCGTCTGGAAAGTCGCACAGTAAAGGGTGATAGTCCCGTACACAAAAATGCACAAGGTGTGAGTTCGATGAGTAGGGCGGGACACGTGACATCCTGTCTGAATATGGGGGGACCATCCTCCAAGGCTAAATACTCCTGACTGACCGATAGTGAACCAGTACCGTGAGGGAAAGGCGAAAAGAACCCCGGCGAGGGGAGTGAAATAGAACCTGAAACCGTGTACGTACAAGCAGTGGGAGCCTACTTGTTAGGTGACTGCGTACCTTTTGTATAATGGGTCAGCGACTTATATTCTGTAGCAAGGTTAACCGTATAGGGGAGCCGCAGGGAAACCGAGTCTTAACTGGGCGTTAAGTTGCAGGGTATAGACCCGAAACCCGGTGATCTAGCCATGGGCAGGTTGAAGGTTGGGTAACACTAACTGGAGGACCGAACCGACTAATGTTGAAAAATTAGCGGATGACTTGTGGCTGGGGGTGAAAGGCCAATCAAACCGGGAGATAGCTGGTTCTCCCCGAAAGCTATTTAGGTAGCGCCTCGTGAATTCATCTTCGGGGGTAGAGCACTGTTTCGGCTAGGGGGTCATCCCGACTTACCAACCCGATGCAAACTACGAATACCGAAGAATGTTATCACGGGAGACACACGGCGGGTGCTAACGTTCGTCGTGAAGAGGGAAACAACCCAGACCGCCAGCTAAGGTCCCAAAGTCATGGTTAAGTGGGAAACGATGTGGGAAGGCATAGACAGCCAGGATGTTGGCTTAGAAGCAGCCATCATTTAAAGAAAGCGTAATAGCTCACTGGTCGAGTCGGCCTGCGCGGAAGATGTAACGGGGCTAAACCATGCACCGAAGCTGCGGCAGCGACACTTAGTGTTGTTGGGTAGGGGAGCGTTCTGTAAGCCTGCGAAGGTGGCCTGTGAGGGCTGCTGGAGGTATCAGAAGTGCGAATGCTGACATAAGTAACGATAATGCGGGTGAAAAACCCGCACGCCGGAAGACCAAGGGTTCCTGTCCAACGTTAATCGGGGCAGGGTGAGTCGACCCCTAAGGCGAGGCTGAAAAGCGTAGTCGATGGGAAACAGGTTAATATTCCTGTACTCGGTGTTACTGCGAAGGGGGGACGGAGAAAGCTAGGTTATCCGGGCGACGGTTGTCCCGGTTTAAGCGTGAAGGTGG
>NZ_JAUMIO010000079.1:0-1560 GCF_032905925.1 Pectobacterium sp. HCp5_1 | reverse complement strand
GGTCTGTTTGCTCACAAAACGGGCATTTTACCTCAACCGTTGCCATCAGGCTCTTCTTCTAAATATTTAGGAAAACAGATGAACATTCTACCTGACGATCACCGAGTTGAATACGTGACCAAGAAAAGGGATAGATAAAGGAACGATAATAATACTTAAGAAACCATCAGCATCGGCTCTCGGCACTTCACAGAAATCTGCAACTGAGTCGCCATCTATCATCCATTCATATTCGATGGTAGAAAAAGCGTTGATTAGAAAAAAGCATAAGGCAGAATAGGTATAAAAATAGACGTTGTAGATATAGCCGGTTTTCCTTAACATTTATCAATCACTCAGCCGTTTTTAACCACATATTAATGATGTTTTTTATAACCCCAGGCTACTATGCGAAGGGGGTATGGTTTTTTTAGCAAAAATTAAATCTAATATAAAAACTCCAAAAATAATAAAACAATAAAATAATATAAGTAATTGCCCTAGCTAAACTTTTCTTTACAATGAAGAAAGGGATAGATAGCGGGATAATAATAAACGAAAAGAAACCATCGGAATCGCCTTCAGGTATCTCACAGAGATTTCTTATTTCTACCCCATCAACCATCCCTTCGTAATCCCTTATTGATGTGATCAATATAATCAAGGCGCAGAGAGTCGAATAAAAATAAAATAGAATATTGTAAGTCATGTTGCTATAGTTTGGCATGTAAGAGTTCTCGGAATTTTAATTACTGTCACTATTCTGGGGCAGAGTCGTAACCTCATAAAGCAGTTTTGTTATTTTTTCTCGATGGTTTAGCATCGATCTACCGTATGACGACCAGTTCCTTTCTTCATAAGAGATTTTTTCTACATCATTTATCGAATGAATAAAATCACTGCGGCTGCGTTCAATACCTCTGTTATAGCGTGAACCTGCAAGGATGAACTGCTCGTCGGTTAGGTTCAACGTGTCAGTACCGGGATAGTCATAGTTGATTAACTCGTAAAGATGGCGTGCGACCATTGTCAGGTTAAAATTATCCTTATTTAAGCAGATGGAGATGTATGTTGCTTCAGCATTCCTTAGTGCACTGGGATTCTTGCCGAAAATTTCGGCAACCACCCTAATTTGCATGGCGATAATACCTATTGATGTTTTCTCTGGGGACGGTATGATTTTTTCCTTTCCTGGCCAGCCACTGTAAGAATGCACCACCTGCCTGCCAAATAATGTTGGATATTTAAAATAGTCAACCATTCCTCCGGCTTCTGCATGGGCAACCGATGCGAGAAGAATAGAGGGTATTTTATATTGTCGGGCTATCTCTTTTATTTTTTCTCGATGGAAAATGATATAGCCATCTTTGTATTTGTTTAAATAATCATCACCACCAAATGTTTTCCACCAAGCAGCATCAAGCGAAGACCAGCGCGGATAGTTCTTTCCCCAATCGGAAAAACGGTCACGTATTCAACTCGGTGATCGTCAGGTAGAATGTTCATCTGTTTTCCTAAATATTTAGAAGAAGAGCCTGATGGCAACGGTTGAGGTAAAATGCCCGTTTTGTGAGCAAACAG
>NZ_JAUMIO010000078.1:0-1561 GCF_032905925.1 Pectobacterium sp. HCp5_1 | reverse complement strand
GGGTCTGTTTGCTCACAAAACGGGCATTTTACCTCAACCGTTGCCATCAGGCTCTTCTTCTAAATATTTAGGAAAACAGATGAACATTCTACCTGACGATCACCGAGTTGAATACGTGACCCTATTATTAGCCATTTTTGTTACGGTTTTTTTAATTTATCTATGATGTGTTTAATAATTAATTCGGAAGAGTTGAACTCTTTGTTTTTATGAAATCTGTCTCTTGTTTTTTTATGTTCTGCAGACGGAGTGTACCCGTTTTTTTTTATTTCAATAATGGAGTTTAATACATCCATCCAGTCTATGTACACTTTATCAAAAGCTATTTCTTCATAAGAGTAGTAGAACTCTCTATCATTCTCGAGGTAAGTTTTTTTATCAAAAGGAGTGAATATAATCGGTTTCTCAGTAAGTAAAAAATCAAAGATGATACTTGAATAGTCTGAAATAAGACAGTCATATTTATTTATACTGTCGTAGATGTCCTCAGATGTATCTAATATAATGTTCTTGCAGTTCTTAATAGATGCTAAAAAAATATCATTAGGGTAGTTAACTGGATGCATTCTTAAAGTTAGTGAGATGTTGTTTTTTTCTAGCATTTTATCAATATATTCAGGTGAAAACCCATACGGTGAAAATAGATCTATTTTAGCCCCCAATTTCCCCCTAAAGGTAGGCATGTATATTACTTTGTAAATACTTGACGATTTGATAATTTCGGCAGTTTTGAGAAAGACATCATTCCTAGGAAAACCAAATTCAATGATGTTTTTCTCATCTTCTAAGAATGCAGTTGAAAATTTTTCCGTACACTCTTTTCCTGTAGAAAGGATAAAATCATAATGTTCATTTATTAAAAAACGGAACCATTTTCTTTTTATTAGATCACTTGTTTTTTTATTAGTAAATAAAAAATCATCAAATCCAATTTTTTTTAAAGGTACACCATGCCATGTTTGAATTCTTAACGTATTATGTCCGATTACATAGCTTAAATACTCAGATTTTACGCTGTGTGTGAAAAATATAACCTTAGCACGTAGTTGATACCATATGCCTTTTAAACTCCTAAAGTAGATAATTTCTATGTCTTTATTTTTAATTGATTTTAATATTTCTTTGTTTTTAACTATCCAGATACATTTTATGTTTTTATATATGTCTTTATTTTTCAATATGAATTCCATTAAATATTTCGGATTGTCTGAATATTTAAGTCCCATCCATGAACTGAATAAAAAAATATTTTTATTTTTAGGAATAAGTGATGAAATTAAAGAGGATATAATTAATGGTAATAATTTTCGGTAACGCATAAATCATACTCCAAAAAGATTAATTTATTTTAAATACTTAGAGTCTATTTTAAAAATAATGCAACAAGAAAAATTCGGTATTGCTTCGTAATTGTCGCCTTTCCCCCAACGGTTTAGGACAGGGCGGGATTCTACTTTGTTGATGAATTAACCAAAGATAACCTCGCTACGAAAATCTCCTGACCATCCGGCACATTGTCGTTTGCCCGCTATGCTATCTTTTTTTCCTTCATGCTGTTTCA
>NZ_JAUMIO010000077.1:0-1810 GCF_032905925.1 Pectobacterium sp. HCp5_1 | reverse complement strand
TCTGTTTGCTCACAAAACGGGCATTTTACCTCAACCGTTGCCATCAGGCTCTTCTTCTAAATATTTAGGAAAACAGATGAACATTCTACCTGACGATCACCGAGTTGAATACGTGACCCAGAAAAGACATCTAATAATTGCTCTTTTCACAGTAGAGAAGAGGCTGTAAGCATCCTGATCTCCTCCCTGAAAACAGTGCCAGTCTAAACTGAAGTCTTCGGTCTTTCTTCCATCTCACAGAGAGGTTCATCGCCATGAAAAAGACCCGTTATACCGAAGAACAGATCGCGTTTGCGCTGAAACAGGCCGAAACCGGTACTCGCGTCGGAGAAGTCTGCAGAAAGATGGGTATTTCTGAGGCCACTTTTTATAATTGGAAGAAGAAATTTGCCGGTCTGGGCGTAACAGAACTCCGTCGTTTGCGGCAGTTGGAGGATGAAAATCAGCGGCTGAAAAAGCTTGTGGCTGATCTGAGCCTGGATAAAGAGATGCTGCAGGAGGTGCTGAAGCAAAAGTTCTGAGGCCGGCTCAGAAGCGTCAGGCGGTACATTTTCTGCGGGAAGCTTACCGTATCAGTGTCCGACGGGGATGTGGACTGTTGATGCAGAGCAGAACCGTTTACCACTGGCAGAGTCGGCGGGATGATCGGGCGATAACCCTGCGCATCAGGGAGATAGCGGAAACCCGGATCCGCTACGGTTGCCCGCGTATTCATATCCAGTTACGGCGGGAAGGCTGGCCTGTTAACCACAAGAAAACACACCGGATTTATTGTCTGGAAGGACTTAACCTGCGGAGAAAACGTCCGCGCAGGCATGTCAGTGCAGCACATCGTCAACAGCGTCCCGTCCTGACCGGTGTCGATCAGTGCTGGAGTATGGATTTCGTGTCGGATAATCTGTTTAACGGACGGCGTTTCCGGGCGTTAACTGTAGTGGATAATTTTAGTCGTGAATGTCTGGCGATCCAAGCCGGAAAGTCGCTGAAGGGCGAGGATGTGGTCGGTGTGATGGAAGGGCTACGGGTACTGCGTAAACGTCAGCCTGTACGTATTCAGACAGATAACGGCAGCGAGTTTATCTCGAAGAGTCTGGATAAATGGGCGTATGAAAACGGGGTGACAATGGACTTCTCTCGTCCCGGAAAGCCGACAGATAATCCGTTTATTGAATCATTTAACGGTAGTCTGCGGGATGAATGCCTGAACATTCACTGGTTCCTGTCACTGGAAGATGCACAGGACAAACTCGACAACTGGCGCAGGGAATACAATCATGAGAGAACGCATTTTGATCCTACCCACGTAATGTGGACACTCGGGTAGGATCAGACAGCTCTGCTTCAACGTACTTTAAAGCGGCGATAATTTGGTGCTATACGAATTGTGCTTTGCGCATAGCAATCTCCTCTGAGGAATATAATCGAATATGTCGGAATAGCTCTAAAGGTGAATAATTCAGCTTATAGATAATGTTACTGTGCAGGTGCAGTTATTCTGCGCCTGCATAAAGATTAAAGAGACTGTAATTTAAATTGTGTAATTGCCTGTTTTTGATATGTTCACTCCAACAACGGAGACAGGCAAACGATGGACGAAAAGAAACTCAAGGCACTCGCTGCCGAACTGGCTAAAGACCTTAAAACTGAAGCCGACCTCAATGCGTTTTCACGCATGCTGACGAAGTTATGATCTTACCCGCCAATAGTGGACACGCGACTAAGTGAGTAAACTCTCTACCAGAGGTAGCTCACATGACAAAATCCGTATCAACCAGTAAGAAGCCACGTAAGCAACATACGCCTGAATTTC
>NZ_JAUMIO010000076.1:0-1883 GCF_032905925.1 Pectobacterium sp. HCp5_1 | reverse complement strand
GAGCATGCCGATCCAGAACTGGCGGCTGGCGATGAGCCGTTTTATTATCGAGTTCGGCGACCGCATTGAAGGTCACCTTTAATTAATAGGGGTGGCAGTTACACAGAATGATTTACAGGGTCCAAAAACCCAGTATCCCGTTCACTCAAAACATCTTAAGTGAACGGTGTTAGGCACCTGCCGGTTTTTTTACGTCCAGATACTTCAATATTAGATTCCTCTAATCGTATAACCATTTCCCTGCTTTAGCTGACTCAATAATCATCTCGACCGTGAGCGGTTTTAACGCTTTCGATAGTGGTTTCTTTTGCCAGATTGGATACTCATATTCAAAATAATTTCTTCCATCAAAGTTTGAATGCTCAATATTAAAATGTCCGAATATATCAAGAAGGAAATCATGAGCATCTTCTGGTAGAAACTGATAATCATCCTGTAACGTCCAGTCTTTAGTGACTTGTCTAATACCGGATTTAAACCAATGTTTCCTAATCGGGTAACGTTCCATGAGATATTGAATAACCTCATTTTCGATATCTCTTTTATTCATCAGAAATGCGTCCATTCAATGCGGTCTTCTGGCCTAGCGATCAGGTTATACTGTCGACGGGTGTCCCTTGCTACCGATTGCATTATAGCTATCAGTTGGACGTATCCTATCCATGGAATATAACGACCAACAAAAGAGGCAATTTTATTCGTTGGAACCATCTTCAATGTCGCAAGATTTTTTCCCATAGGCGTAAGCGGCCTTAGCCCATAAGGAAAACGTAAATCTCTAAGCAATGTTCGTGATACTTTGGAAGCAACACTCGTTCCGGGAGTTGCTGTGGCGGCAGATAGTTTTCCTGATACCTTTAGATAAGGTTGCCCTGAGAGGATCAGCGCCGCTGCTGTAATCTCTAAACCGGTACGAGAAGAAAAATTTTCAAGAAAGATCAGGTTAAATAACTCACCGGCAGTTAAATTCCCATGCCCATGATAATAATATGTGTTATTGCGTTCCTCAGTAGTATCCATTACACCTCCCTGTTTTTAATGTATTTTCAATATTATTTTATTTGGTGTCACATTTATACCGTGATTTTGCTGCTTTTTTGATTAAGTGCTAAATTCAGTATCAAATATCATACTTAAAAGAGGCTGATTATGTCCGTACAACCTATCCTTGCGAATGCAGCCGTGAGTATCAGCGACTTTAAAAAATCGCCCAATGCCGCGCTGAAAGAAGCTAACGGCGAGCCTGTAGCCGTGTTAACCAACGGGCGTATCTCTGGCTATTATGTTTCCCCCGAAACATGGGAGGCGCTTGCCGACTATCAGGAAGATATCGAACTCGCCAAAATCGCCCGTTCCCGGATGAAGGGGAAACGTGTCAAGGTCGATCTGGATGAGTTATAAGCTGGAATTTGAAGAGAGTTTAAGAAGCTGGGGCACCCGTGTGGGAGCAGTTCACCAAAAAGTTGAAAGCGGTTTTACAAAATCCCCATGTTCCCGCCAACCGACTTCATGGAATGGCCGACTGCTACAAAATCAAACTTCGTTCCGCTGGCTATCGGTTAGTGTATCAAGTGCTTGAGCATGAGATCGTGGTGCTGGTTTTAGTGGTGGCAAACGGGAACGCTCAGAGGTTTAAGCAGCCAAAGACCGACTATAAGCTCGGTATTTTAAGTGTTCGACTATCTTGTTGTGCGACATACCTGCCATCAAGGTGATGAGTCACTCATTACCAACTCATTACCCATTAATACATTAATACATTGGTCACGTATTCAACTCGGTGATCGTCAGGTAGAATGTTCATCTGTTTTCCTAAATATTTAGAAGAAGAGCCTGATGGCAACGGTTGAGGTAAAATGCCCGTTTTGTGAGCAAACAGACCC
>NZ_JAUMIO010000075.1:0-2478 GCF_032905925.1 Pectobacterium sp. HCp5_1 | reverse complement strand
GGTCTGTTTGCTCACAAAACGGGCATTTTACCTCAACCGTTGCCATCAGGCTCTTCTTCTAAATATTTAGGAAAACAGATGAACATTCTACCTGACGATCACCGAGTTGAATACGTGACCGTATATTCCGCATAAACTGTCCAGCGTTCCTTGCACTGCGGGAGTGAGTTTTTTGAATTGTTTCATTTTAAGAGCCACATTATTGTTGCTCATGACGTCATGAATATATTTTTTGCGCGCGCGTTATTAACTTGAAAATTAGCGTTCTTGATGAACAGAAACCGTGTAAATTTTCATTTTCCAATAGAGAATAAAGTTACGTTGCCAGAGTTCAAATAGTGCACCGCCCTCCTCTACATCAATATCGCCCATTAAATAATGCCAGACATAAGACTGACTCCAGCTGATATCCAATTCCTTTTCCAGTTCAGGCCATGGCCCCCCCATATAACTAAAGTCTGTCAGGTAGTCAAAATGCCATCCATTCGGTCGGGAATACAGACGAATCTCTATGGGGTGAAAGCCGCCCTGTTCCGCCGTATATTGGGGATCATGAAAATGAATAATAGTCGCTGAAGGAATATCTGGATGTGTCGGTAATACGTCGCACATGATATTAAGAAATGCCTGGCTAACAGGTAAGCGTAGCCCTGACTGGTGTATTGTCATTTTCCGTTTCATCATTAATTCCGAGTTGTCTATTACAATATAAACGGCACACATCATCCGCCCGGATAGCAGGGAATAAATAAAACATGGATGTTGGTGGTGTATGTTAGCCCATACATATATATGAGCCAGTGTTGGTATTATATCAAAATTATAGTTTCAAGTAAAATAATCGCAATGTGAAACCATTTATCAATCAGATGGTTACGACCACATCACTCATCATCAACTGCATTCGGTTGAGTCGTTGCCAAATCCTCTGCCACTTGGTTCAATGCCTGTTGCAGCAGTTTGTCACGTGATGACGGGCTCATGGTTTTGAAAAGTTGTATCCAGAGATTCAGCTTTTCATCTACTGTCAATTGAACAGCTTCACGCTCACTTTTCAGCGACATTCCCGCCGCACTAATGTGGTACACGAACCCCTTTCCCCGCGTCCGTTTGCGTTTGATTTCGGGATGCAGATCAGCCAGTTTTTCCAGGCGCAGACGGGCACCTTTAGCCGTTCCTGGCATACCTTCCATACCGACGAACTCTTCTGCTGTCAGCCATGCCTGCCCGTCATTCACCTGCTCTGCGGGTAGCTGGGATTCCGAGTTACTGTTCATGTTTTTAGTCATAAAAATCTCACCAGATATCAATGCGTTGTAAAAAAGAACAAAAAACCAATTAAAAGGAACTTGATAAGTTCTCTTTATTCGCTTTTAATATCCATGTACTGATTCAATGGAGTTAATACAGTGAATAACTCATCAGCATCGCAAAAAAAGCGAAGCAAGGGAAGTCCACAGGACTGGCACCGTGCCGATATCGTGGCGGCGCTGCATAAACGTGGTCTGGCACTTTCGCAGCTTTCCCGTGAACAGGGGCTTGCGGCGCGAACACTCAATAACGCCTTTGAACGGCACTATCCACGTGCTGAAGGGTTGATTGCCCAAGCATTGGATATGAGGCCGGAAGAACTCTGGCCGAGCCGTTACCTTGATAAAAAGTCAAAAGGGAAGCAGGAATGAGTACTACGGTGATTCAGGTGGTTGAGAGTTTTGAATACCTGTTCTCGTCACTCTACCGGAAGGATTTTGTCAGGACATTACGCCTGAACGAATGCAGCGAAAGGGAATTATTACCACTGGTACGTTGCTACCTACTTGGGTGGTTTGCCGATCAGGTAACGCCGGAAGTTAAAAGCAAGTTGCCGGGCACGGTGCGCGGCAATGGTTACATTGATTTCATCATCGACGATGTGGCGGTGGAATTTGCAGTAAGACGCCCCACTGCCGCCCGATCTGTGATCTCGGCAACCGTGAACAGCACGGAAATCAAGAAATTGATGAAGTATGACGGTAAGTCGCTGCTAGTGCTGTTTGATTTCTCCAGCACGCCATGGACAGAAGAACAACTGGACTCATTTCGTGATTGGCCCTCACTTGGTAAAGGGAACCATAAAAAGTCGGCGTTTAATGTGGCTTATTTCTACACCACGCGGCGGCCACTGGCGTTTCACAAAATCACTAAAAATATCCGGGTGTAGTAGCGGCTAAGGCCTGCACCCAGTTCCATCATGGCCGCGGAAATAACGTCCATGACTCTTTGATATCACGATTAATATAAAGGAGCTTCGTTTATGAAACCTCTGCTATTGGCTGTTGCCTTGTTCTCACCGCTGGCAATGTCTGCCACGTTCCATCTAAATAGCTTTGCATATTACCGCTCCACTTTAGCCAAACCATGTTGATTTCCGGGGAACGGCGAAGCGGCATTCATAAATCGCTTTACCTGTTCCAGTAACTGCCACATATACCGGCACTG
>NZ_JAUMIO010000074.1:0-2851 GCF_032905925.1 Pectobacterium sp. HCp5_1 | reverse complement strand
AATTCAGGCGTATGTTGCTTACGTGGCTTCTTACTGGTTGATACGGATTTTGTCATGTGAGCTACCTCTGGTAGAGAGTTTACTCACTTAGTCGCGTGTCCACTATTGGCGGGTAAGATCACTAACCGTCACGCAGCCATGAAAGACGACAAAAAACATAACCAACAATCAAGATCGTCCGGCTGGGGCGGGAAACGTGCCGGTGCAGGCGCTCCCATTGGTAATACCAATACGGTGAAACATGGAGGGCGCTGCCACTAAATTGTGGCATAATTTTACGTATATAATGGACTAAACACTCATATTCATTACTTGGTAGTTCTCGCCAATACGCGCCTATTTAATAAAAACTAAATTATATTATCCCGCAGCCGATAACGTATACCGATATGCTTTCCTTCCTAGCATATCGGTATACGTTAAAAATGACAAAATGGATAACATATTTATGGGAAAATTTTTACATTTAATTTTAATTTCGGCAACCATTTCTTTGTCTGGATGCAGGGCAATTGAAAACAGCTTTGCTGATCGGCCGATATACCAAGAACCTTCAGACACACAAAATGTGTCAAGAATAAGATTCATAAAAAACATAAGAGGAACCGAAATTAAACAAAAAGGATATTCAAAGACTTATACACAAATCACACCGTTTTCATGGCGAGGACATATAAACGCTACCAGAGACATAGGTATGCCTAAGATATCCTATCGGAAAAGTGATTATGATGATTATTATTTTGAAACCAGAATAAAATCAGTACCAACTCTTATTTATATTCAAACCGAAGCAACGAGCCAAGGGTCATGTCATAGTATGTTTTTTATTAAACCTGAAGCAGGTAAAGATTATGACATGAATTTTGATATAACTACAGATAGATCAAGGTGCTTTATGCACTTTAATGAAGTAATAAAAGATGAGACTAGCGGGGTCTATATATTAAAACCAGCACCATATAAAATATCATCAGCTTTCCCTTGGGAACCGGCAGATAAAAACTATAAAACAGAATTGGACACTGATTGATTATGAAATTAATAAAACCAATCCTCATCATTTCCCTCTCTTTTATTTTATCTGGGTGTTTTATCGACAAGACAAAAACATACAACACATCACTCTCTGATATAAACTCAGATAATGTTAAAACCACTTTTTTTGTTGGGAAAACGAAAAAAGATGTATTAATAAAGCTAGGGCCACCACAAAACTCACTAGATTTTATGAAAGAAAGTCATTGGTCTTATGTTACTAAGGAATCTATCGATGGGCTTGTTATTTTCCCTCCAATCCCAGTAAGTATTAGCAGCATAAAAAAAATCGATTTGTACTTTGATGAAAAAGATGAGTTAAAGAGTTTCACATTCCGTGAGGAATGAATTTTATAGAAAATTAATGACAGGAGTATGTTTATTATGTATTAGGCATACTCCTCATTAAGTCTCTTTAGGATTAAAAATAGTGATTTTCATCTTATCTAAAATATAACCCCATAAAAATCCTTAGTGTCAGGAACTCATGAATTTGTATTAATACACTCTCCCTGAATCATCCCCAAAAGTGTGAAAAACAATACACTCAACATTCTACACGTTTTGTTCATACACCGGATTTATACCACCAAAATGGTGAATGATAAAACCTACCAGCGATCCTGAAAAATACCCCATACCTTCCCACAAAAAATATCCCAGATAGCCAAATCAATAACACTACATTGCCCAAAGCAGATTGATAATCTCATTGCAATTGCGCGATTTTCGCTGACCTTTCATCACTATAACAGGTTCACTTATCAGAAAATCCACCTCAAATAACTACTAAAACAGATTTAAATGAAGCACCGAGGATTTGCGAGATCATCTCCCAACGTGAATCGGTCGTCAATGCTATTAGATACTACCTATTGTCGGTGCGATGACACGTGTTATTTACGTGCTAGCACAATGTCCGTCGATACTGCCATGGGCTAATTATTAACGTGCCGGCATACGTAAAATGGAATCAATGCGTTCCCCATAATCGTGGGGATTTTTATATTAAGAGGAAGTGAAATGAAAAAATATGCAATTGCATTAATGTGCCTATTCTCAGCGTCAGCCTTTGCGGAAAGCTATAAAGGCTATCCCGATATTCCAGGTACCGCAGTGGGTTTTGCCACAGAAATCGTAAGCTATACGCCAGGCCCTAATGTATCTTCAAGTTATAAAGTGCCCGAAAGAGTACTTGGCGAACCTAACCGTTACAGCACGAATGAAAATATACTTTCTCTCGGTGCAGCAGGTAGCGTTGTGGTTCGCTTTTCCCCGTACGCGATTAAAAAGAGCGGTACTGCCGATGCGGATTTTTATGTCTATGAAGCAGGAACCTATGAATCGTGGGATGCCTACGTATCCAATGACGGCAGTGAATGGATCAAGGCCACACCCGTGTTTCAAGCAATTAATCCTGCATCCGCTCAGACGACAACCAATCGTGGCTCTGTAATCGGGTATGATGTTGATGTGATTGATTCCGAGTCTGATTCATTTACCTACCTGAAAATCGTCGACACCAGCCTGTCGAAATATGCCGATTCACCGGGTGCCGACCTTGACGCGATTGTTTTGACGAGTGCAAAAGCGTTGGGAACAGAAGTATTTATTGATACCGATTCTCGTAACGGAAAAGTTTATAACCTGTATCAGAACGATATTACTGGTGCGGTAGGTGTCAAAATTATCGGTCACGTATTCAATATGTAGATCAGGTCATTGCAGATAATGTTCACGTTCGATGAATGTGCCGATTATCTTGTCATGCATTTCCACTGATTTTGAGTACCCGATAGTTTTACGATTCAGT
>NZ_JAUMIO010000073.1:0-3475 GCF_032905925.1 Pectobacterium sp. HCp5_1 | reverse complement strand
CAGCCTCGCGGAGAATACTGATGATCTGTTGGTCGGAAAAACGCTTCTTCATGGGGATGTCCTCATGTGGCTTATGAAGACATTACTAACATCGGGGTGTACTAATCAACTGGGAGCAGGTCATGGTGTATCCGTTAAACAGATCGCCTACCAGCTCGGCTTTTCCTGTCCTGCCGCTTTTTCTGCTGCATTTCGTTCAGTGATAGGGACAACCCCAAGCGAGTTCTAATCTGGCTTTGACGGTTTCTACTTAATAAATTCACTCACTGGGGATGCAAATTTTCGCCTTTGCTCATAGGAGACCTGCTCTCTTTTTGGCATGGCAGCTAAGTGCCAGGAGCGGTCGTTGATATCTTAAGCCAGTGTTAGTCAAAGGGAGCAACTCAGGTTTACAGTAATGATTCCAGTCAGTTAAATGTTGAGGTATAACTATTTCCAGTAGAGCAACTCATGCAATCGACACAGGGAAGGGAAGATGTCATCAGACAAAAAAGAAGCTGTTTGTAGCGATATAGATGTCTATGGTGTTTTAGAGCATCGAGCAAGGTTTGTGAGACGGACAAACATCGCTCTGATAATTCTTTTGATTATGGCTGCCACTTTAGTTGCGACTCTCATTGTTGGATATAAGGACAATCAGAAAAACTGGATTTCCGATATCCTTAATGCATCCACAATTAAAAAAAACACCCTCAAACCGGGCGATCTAGTTTTATTTAATACTGGTAAAAATGAGGGGGAGAGGCATGTGGGTGTATTTTTAGGTAATGACTCAGAAGTCGGTTCCTTCAAACCCCTCAGTCCGGAACAAGAGGCTTCCTATAAGGCTTGGAGAGGGATCACTTACAACACCACAAAAAATCAGAGTGAAAAAATTGCTGATTCGATAGCTACGGTTCTACTAACTCTATCTCTAATAATTTTTGTTGGTTTCATAATGAGAGCCGTTTTGGTGTTCATTAGATATTACATGCAGCTTGGGACTGATTTTGAAAATCAGAGGCTGGCTTATATTATAAGTAAAAAGGAAGGAAGCGATTTTAGTAAAACTTTGCAAGATCTTAGGAGTAGCAACATCAACTTTGAGAAAACACCCCAATTACCACAAGAGAAAATAATTCTAAGTCTAATCGACGTGTTAAAAAATATCGACCAGTCTAATAAAAATTCAACTGCAAAGGACTAATACAGTGAAAAGATTTAAAGATACAAGCATAACTGGGTGGTCAGGAGAATATTATTTTGCATATTGGATTGTTTCAAATTTTAAATGGGCTTGTAGGCTCCTTGATATAGATGTTGGGATTGATGCACAAGTTGAAGTTTTTGATAAGGAGTTTTCAACTGGTGACTTTTTTGCAGTTCAAATAAAGAGCACTGTTTCTGATTCTCCTAACATATCCTTGTATCTTTCAGATTTTAATTACTGGAATCAGATTGATGGAGTCGTGATTTTGGTGTCAATAGTGCTTGGTGATGGAACATCTAATCCAGTTATTTACTACAAAATTATGGATAAAAATGAAGTTAAAAAACTAATTTCAGCTGCAAACAAAAATAAAGGTGGTAGCGCAACGGTAAGCTTTAATAGAAATAATCTTCTCACCAAAAGATCCAAGATGAAATGGCTTTCTTCACTTATCCGAGGAGAGAGTGTTGTAATTGTTGAAAAGGCAAAAGAGCTTTCAGGGCTTATCGATGTTGTTTTTTCTTATTCGCAAGATAACAGTGTCCAAGATATGTATGGTCACATGAGAATTTTTAAAAATATTAACGATATTTGGTATTCTTATGAAAAGATATGCGAGGCAACTCGATACCATAAGAATTTAGAAAAATATTCAAGAGATATTCGCCTCGCGCTTGCTAAATTTTTGAAAGATAAAGATAATCTTCTTGAAGTATTTTCAAATTTAGCATATGAAGTTAAAAGAGATTATCAACCTGAAGAAATGTTGCCCGACAACTTACATGAGGAGTTAAGACAGTCAGAGTATTCATGGGTGAATAGTAGTCGTAATAGATAAATGAAGAAGGGATACGTCACCTTCATTTATCTAGGCAGTATATGCCATCCTCAATTACTGTCAGCATTGTTACTCTGCGAGGACATCGATTTCAGTTCCATATTTTTTTAATACTTCCGCTCCTCGCTCATAGCGGGCCTGAGGACCAACTGGTAGGTCAGCTCCGTGCCAAGAGCGGACTTCGCTTATATCCAAGAAAGATTAACAAAGCGGGTATCTGTTAATATGTATTAGTTCATGTTTCTCGATTATTTAATCGACCTGATTATATCAAATTTTTATACTCCAGTCATTTGATAATAAAGGTCGTTATCACATAAATAATGAATCAACGACCTCTACGGTTTAATTGCTATTTTTAAATAGTTGCAACCATTTAAAAAATCCCATCCGTCTATTATTTTCTTAAGAATTTTTTTCTTGCTCTTTTGTATAACTCATTTATATTAATCCCAAAGCCAGAAATATTGGGCTTTAACTCGAAAATATCAATTTCATCACTTTCATTTAATTCAATTACGTTTTCTTTTATTTCATTTATTTTTTTTAAGCATTTCGTTCAAAGTAGCAGTGGTGTTTTTGGAGAAATCAATGTATTTTACTATTTGACCGGTGGAAGGTGGAATGTTAGATGATGAAAGAATGTTCATACATGCATATTGAATCTTATCCCCCCAGTTTTCTCTGAATTTATCGGAAAGGCAGATGTCCCACAACTCTTTTCTATTTCTCATTGAAAACTTAGAAAGTTTATCAACATCTGGAGGTGTTAGCAGATACTCAAGGTAAAAATCTTTAACAAATTTTTCTTTTATCGAACAGAGCATTTTTATTAATTCTCCGCAGACGAATTGTTTTTTTTCAAAATCATTAAAGTCTTCTGATGTATAGTGAATAATCGTTCTAACTTCGTCAGGTGACATTTTTTCAAAATCTGGACCGTAACTGTTTCCAATCTCATTTCGCAATTTAAAACCAGAATGATCTATGTAGCTATAAGGTGTGATAATATGGAGTTCACCTGACTTAAAAAGATAAATTCTTATCCCTTTAGAACGATAAATATAACTCATTCGACCAAATGCTGAAGCATGAATACCATCATAAACTAATAGCGCATCATCATCAAAATACTCTATTAATTCTTCGATATTTGTCCCGCGGTTAGTAACAAAGTCCTTGGCTAACCCTACAAATGAATCTGCATTTTCTTCCTGCTGTCGCAGTGCTTCGCTAGTTTTAATCACCCTTTCCGGTAATCTCTCGAACAGCGTTTCATCAGACATGAAAATTTTCATTGTCTCGGAGAATGCATCCACCACCACATTTCGGGTCACGTATTCAATATGTAGATCAGGTCATTGCAGATAATGTTCACGTTCGATGAATGTGCCGATTATCTTGTCATGCATTTCCACTGATTTTGAGTACCCGATAGTTTTACGATT
>NZ_JAUMIO010000072.1:0-3794 GCF_032905925.1 Pectobacterium sp. HCp5_1 | reverse complement strand
GAAGTTGATTCCATACCAGACAGGGGCTAGAAAGCTATTCCCACACACATAATCAAACGTTGTCTTTGAGAACCTTCTTTCAAATTTATCGATAACATCATCCCTGCTGAGTTTCATGTATTTTCTTTTAGGTGATATTTTTATGCTTGGAGAAATCCTTTTCATTTCTTTAATAAAATTATCTTGTCTCAAGACAAGGTTAAAGTCATTGTTGGTATAGTGCCTAAAGCTTACAACCGTACCATCTTTAAGGCGTGCTGCTGTTGTTATCAACCCTCCCATTCTGAACCCTCTATTTTTAATTAATAATTGTTATATATTACTTACTCAAATTATTATTCCTTGTCAAAAAAAACACAAAACAAAAACCAAAAATGGCAAGGTAAAATAAAAATCAACAACACCACATGATAGTAATCACTAACTATTTTATCTAATACTCACCACGTTACTTAATTTTGATCATTAGTGTTTTTGCTTTTACCTGTTGAATTTTATCCTGAAAATTTTCTATTAACCTGTGAGGTGTGCAACAGGGAAAACAACCTAACAAGATGCTTATTTTTCCTGTTTTATGTCTTTCCCGCCTTACGGCAGGATAAATTAACACTTCCCTTGTCCTTCGGACGCCATTTAAAACCCATCGCGGTAATATCGCGAAATACTTCGCCCGTTTATCCAGATTGCGCCGCTTAATTCGGCGTTTTGTTTTACAGGCATTAATATATTTCGTATTAATTAATGAGAAAGACTTTTACATTGTTTCTTTTTTTAAGAAAACAATGCCCACTTATACACTGCTACGCAGTGTGTGGGCCCTACCGGGGGTTGCCTGCCGCAGGCTAACACCGTTTCCTTCGGAAACAAAGTCAACGTCAACCCCGAAGTTTTTCTTGCGAAAAACTAACAGCAGCATAGTGATCGTTGCGTTTTATATTTTGGTTTTATTTTATATTGAGGTTGTATAAGTTAATGGCGATATTTCATCTGGAGTTTAAAATTGTGAAACGTTCTGAGGGTATGTCTTCCTGTAGGAAGGCAGCCTATCATGCACGTTGCAGAATAACAGATGATCGCACTGGCAATACTTATGATTTCAGCCACCGAACAGATTTATTCCATCATCTGATATTAGCACCTGTTTCCGCACCTGCTCATATTGTTGAAAGCTCGACAGCATTGTGGAACGAAGTGGAAAGGGTTGAGCGTCAGAAGGACGGTCAAACAGCCCGTTATTTTGATGTGGCTATTCCCTGTGAACTGAACAATGAAGATAAGATAAAACTGGTTGTTGAATACTGTCAGAAAAATTTCGTTGATAAGGGAATGATTGCCGATATCGCCTTCCACGATTTGGATGGTAATAATCCCCATGCACATGTGATGTTGACATTAAAACCAATCACCGCTGATGGTTTCGGTAAAAAAGAAAGAAGCTGGAACGACAAGAAAAACGTAATTCTTTGGCGTGAATCATGGTCAGTGATTGCCAATCGCTATCTGGCTGCTGCTGGCAGCAATGAGCGCATTGATCACCGCTCTATTGATACTCAATACAATGAAGCACTCGAAAACGCAGCTATCACCTTAGACGTGGAAGAAAAAGCACTTTGGCTTACCAAAGCAACGTTAACCAGCCGCCCGACAATGCAGCGTATCCCGCGTGCTAAATGGAACAGTCAAACAGCGCAAAAGCAACGTGCTGCTGAACAGGCTGTTCGTGATGAGATGAAACAGGAAGCACAGGCTACATACAACACCTTCAAAGATTTGGATCTGCAGATCGTTGTTGACCTCAGAAGTTTCACGGTATCTGAACTACCTGAACCAGTAGAAATTATCCTGACTGAAACGGGTTCGCAGTCGGCATCATCAGAAGGTCAAAAACCTGTTTTGGTTGCTCCTGCACCTCATACACGCACTAAATTGAAAACCCCATCATCTTCAACTGCCAGAGCGGTCAAACGCGCTTCTGTTAAAAGCAAGAGGAAGCAGGTTAAACCCCGTCAAGATGGTATATTTAAACGTTTCACTTTGTTGGTAGTGGAATATATAAGAGAAAAATTTGTCTGGGCCAAGAAGAAACCAGCTCCTGTTTCCGTTGATGCTGACCACGATAAACGTATAGCTGAAAACTATGTGTTTGATGAGGTACAAGGCATCTTTGTGCCACGCGCTGAGCATGAAAGACGTGCCAGATTTAACAGTGACACTTATAGTCCAACACCAGATGAGATCAGACGTTTTCCAAGTCGTCCAGTTAAGCCAGCACAGCTTGATAGCAATCTTAACTACATACCAACACTCGCGGCGGACAAGAAAAAGCCGGTGCCTAAATTGAAACCACAGGGTTATCATAACTATTGAACAACACATTCGATTAGGCAGATGATATATAATTCGACTATTCAATAAGACCCAATTTGAGTAATTTATTCCATGAGAAAAACCTGTCAGTCAGGATTTCTCGTAAACAGTTAATTCCCAGTAATTTTTACCTAATTTTTTTGTTTTTTTGAATCCTTCCCTTTCAAGCTGATAGCCAATCATACGATTCATAATCCCATGTCCCATTAGAGAAATCGAGGATTCTTTTTGGGCAAAACTTATTAACTTTGTTGCGGCCAATTTAGACCTGTGTTTAGCTGAGCAATATGATTCAACATTTTTAGAAAACCCTACAAACCATAAGATACGAAATAAAAAAGCATATGTCATAGGTGATAACTTCAACGCAAAAATGTTGAATGAAGGTAACTGAGCCTCACAATATACTGAGTCAATGGCATCAGGATTAATATCCATCATTTTCAATGATGTTAATGCTCTAGGTAAAGAACTAACAATGACAAAACTCTTGCTAATAAGGCTGCTTGTAAAAAAATATTGTGGAGGACTTTCACTCACCTCACTTTTATCATAATTCTCTATCCACGACCCCATATCATATGAAGATAACTTCTTTGTTATGTTAATATCGGGTTTTCCATGCCGTATTAATATTATTCTCATAATGTTCCCTCTTTTTCAAGGAGAACATTATAACATATAGAATGAGAAATGAAATTTATAAGAAATGAAATTCTATTTATCCACTTTTTCCAATATCAATGCAACGCTTGGATAATAATACCCTAACTCATTTTTAAACATAAACTGCTGATCAATAAGATATGCATATGAAAAACACTCTCTTCTGTCATTCGGAATAGCACCATCAATCAACTGTTCAATATACTCTTCAGTGATTATTTCTTGTGAATTTATCTTAGTATAAAAAACAACAAAAGTTGCTGAAAAATGGCGTCCAGCTTGTCCTATCAAACGATTAGCATCACTACGTGCCTCATCCATTTTAAAATTAGTAATAGCATTGCTTTCGTTTATATTATCAAGATTATACCAAGCATGTTTAGCTTCGATAGCAACATCATCATTTTTATTTGTAATGTAAAGATCAACACGACCTTTACTGGTATCAGTATTTTCCTGAAGGCAGCCCTTCATTCTTTTATTTGAAGGGTATTCTTCAATTGCAGCCCAGCCTAATGACCATGCAGCACCAGCAAGAACACTGACATTGGTCCGTTCGTTATACCACCAACAACAATCTTTCTTTCCTAAGAGATCGACATAGCGCTGATTTGCCTGAATCCATCCATTCAATAGTTGTGACCTGCCCCCAGGATTAGATACAACGCTCACTTAGTAATGTCGGATCCTTCACTATCAGAATTACCCTTTCTCCAGGCCGCCGCAAATTCAGACGGCGCCTGATAATTCAGCGCGGAGTG
>NZ_JAUMIO010000071.1:0-3814 GCF_032905925.1 Pectobacterium sp. HCp5_1 | reverse complement strand
TTGCTGCTATGATCGGCATCGCTCAGTCCGGTTGGTGGTTTGTGATGTTTGGCGATTGATCAGATCGCTCAACTCGGACTGAGTTCCCTTCAAGTGATCTACTATTTGGCGAAGCTATTTAGTCAATTACTAAACGCGATATGAAAAATCTACGGAGGGTAAACCTAAAACCCTTCAAAGCCGAAATGCCCCAGAACTTTGTGAATAGTTGGATGAAGTGTTGGCAAAAGAGTTTAATGGCCTTTTTTATTTACTATGCGGTATATGAATTGTTCTTGAATGTAAACAGTCATTATAATTCTCGAAAACCAAAGAAAATGATTCTTCACCGGGATAAATTTGGACTACTCTATTAGCTCTAAATATCTTAGTATCAAGAGGCCTCTTAGCGTAAGGGTTATGAAATATCATTAATCCATCAAGGATGGTTTCATCATACTCAGATGTTTTGCATATTACTTTTTTGGGGACTCCTTCAGGCGGTTTCGCCCAAGTAGAGTAGATTTCCCCAAGTGGGTTATTTTTATTAGATAATGCCAATAATTTTCCCCAAGTAGCATTGCAGCTAAATATTATAGCGCTGATATCTTCATATTGTTCATCGCAGAAAAAACCCAACGGAATTTCGGTTCCATTATCTTTTTTAACATAGTCGAGTTGTTGATTTGGTGGCCCCTCAGGGTATAATTCAGGATTGTCTAAAAACACGTCCTCATTCACATAATCATTGTATAACACTGCTCTTACTGCTCTGTCGTATTGTAAATTAAAATAAGGTTGTTCGAAGGGAGCTACTGCGATAACAAATGGTTTTCCTCTGACATGATCTAATTTAGAATAAATCTTATTATATTTTTTTTCTTTCTCTTTTATTGAGTTGCATAGTCTTATCATCGATTCTCTATTTAATTCGTTGAATCTTTTTAACTTCACTAACTCATCAGGGGAGTATTTTTTCTCCCATTCTGGTGTTTTATTTTTTGCAGCGTTCGCTGTTGTGGCTTCAATAATAATGTTTTGATTGATAATACTGAAGTCGGGTGAGGAGTAATTGAAGTCAACGTTTAATCCATATTCTTTCAGTACAGCGAAAAGATAAACCTCCCAAAAGGTTGAGTTAAATGTTGTTTGAAATTCTTTGATTAATTTTTTGTCTCGATCAACAAAACCACTAGCCCATTCATTGAATAATTTTTGTGCTGGTTTATTGTTTTTTATCAATACTCTTTTGAAATTTTCATGAAAATCTAATTTATCAACTACTGGTAGGAAAAAATTCATTATTTTCCCTTTTACTAAGTTTTTTTGAAAGTTGGGTATCGGTCAATAATGTTCTAATCATGATCTACCAATAACCCCAAACAATCGAGAGGCTGGATCAGTTACTTTACTCAATATATAAGACAGTACCAAAGCTAAAAATCCTATAACAGTCGCATAGTTTCCAATCATAGTCAGCACTCCCAGAATGTCAGTTATTAGATCTTGCCAACTTAATGGTAGTCCTCGTTCTAACCTTAACTATCCAACCTCTCGATTGGATGGGGTAGGACTCGGTTAAGCTAGCAAAAATAATATTAAGTGTCAATATTTTTTAGATTTTCGATGAGGTTTCCTACTGTATAAGGCGTCTTTTTTCTCTGTTTCTCGAATATTTTTTCTAACAATAAAATTACTTTTTCTTCCTTATCGCTAAATAAAGTTTTAATAGCATAAAATGTAGCATAGTTAATTTTACCTCCCTTTATATGTATCAGTCTACTTTTAGTCAAATGTTCTATTTTTTTTAAATTAGTTCAATTTTTCTATAAAATCAGTAGATAATGAGATGTACGGGTGTTTTTTTAAGACCAAATTTGATTTATTTAATATTGGTAATGCTTCTGTCTTTATGTTTATAAAAATACATTCTTTAAACTGACAATTATCAAAAGTGCTTTTTTTGAAAATTGTGCCATAGAATAGACATTTTTTAAACTCTGTGTTTTTAAATTTGATGCAATTAAAATTAACTCCATTAAAATCAGAGCATATAAATTTACTGCCATTAAATTTTGTTTTTTTAAAAATGGAACCTCGTAAGTTGGTATTTATAAAAATAATATTAGAGAAATTAATTTTAGAGCATATAGATTTTGAGTACACACCATTAATGAAATTACGTGTTATTATTCTTTTTCGCGATGGATATCGTGGCAATAATTTCAGCTTTGGTTTATCACTCGGTCTCCCAATTATACGGTTTTTTCTTAGTTGAATTTTTCTTTTTCTCAATTTTCGTTTTAATGATTTTTTAATACGCATCACTATGCCTAATTGAAAAACATCCCATCCTTGGGATTATACAGTCCTACATTTTAGAGGCAAACTCAAACGGCCTCACCATCCCGTTGTTGTTAGCATCCAGAAAATCAGCCCACCATTGCAACATGAGGCGGCGTTGTTCAAGGTGTTTGGCCTTGTGAGTGTAGGCAGCGCGAACGTTGTTCTTTTCCATGTGGCTCATCTGAAGTTCAACCACATCTTCAGGCCAGATACCCGATTCAATTAAGGCACTACACGCCAGCGTTCGGAAACCATGACCACACAGGTCGGTTTTGGTGTCATAGCCCATTTTGCGCAGTGCCTTGTTGATGGTGTTTTCGCTCATGGGTTTCATTGCATCATAACAGCCAGTCAGGATAAAGCCGTCATCACCGTTAACGTCATAGGTGAGATCTTTTAGCTCTTCCAAAATTGCCAGTGCTTGATCGCATAGAGGAACATAATGCTTCCTGCGCATTTTGGCACCACGGCCTGAATGCTTGATCCCTTTTATGGCTTCGCGCTGTTCAGGGATAACCCACAAAGCGCTTTTGAAATCGATCTCTGACCATCGGGCAAAGCGCAGTTCACTGGAACGAATGAATATCAGCAGATTGAGTTTGATCGCAAGTTGCGTCAATCTGCTACGACCTTTATAGGTTTCAATACGCTCCAGCAGGGTGGGTATCTCTTCCAGTTCAATAGCGGGGCGGTGTTCCGTCTGTGGCTTCTGAACTGCCCCTTCCAAATCGTAGGCCGGATTGAAACGGATCATCTTTTGCTGGACTGCATAACGCATAATGGCAGTAGCATACTGTTTTACCCGCATAGCGATTTCCAGATAACCCAGCTTCTCTATCTTTTTGATGGGAACCAGCAGATCGCCTGTATCCAGTTCAGCAATATCTTTTTCACCAATATCAGGGAACAGGTAAGTTTCGAGTCGTGTCCAAACAGAACGTTGATAATCTTCTGACCATGTGGTTTTGGTGGCAAACCAGCTTTTAGCGACGGTTTTGAAAGCGCGGGTGTTGTTCCGCTTTTCTTGAACGGACTTGTTGTCAGCCTGTTTTTTGGCGCTGGGTCTACTCCAGCCGCTAACAGCTTTTTTGCTTCATCTCGTCGTTGTCTGGCATCAGCCAGAGAAACAGCAGGGTAGACACCAATGGAAAACACTTTCTGTTTACCTTCGAAGCGATAACCTAACTGCCAGTATTTAGAACCGTTAGGATGTACCAGCAGGTAGAGGCCGAACCCGTCAGTGAGCTTAACCACCTTTTCTGATGGCTTGGCATTTTTTACTTTAGTATCAGTAAGTGACATGACGGCTCCCTCCGATTGCTGGTAAAAACGAAATCGAACCAGCTTTACCAGTATTTTTACCAGCAAAAGGGTCACGTATTCAATATGTAGATCAGGTCATTGCAGATAATGTTCACGTTCGATGAATGTGCCGATTATCTTGTCATGCATTTCCACTGATTTTGAGTACCCGATAGTTTTACGATTC
>NZ_JAUMIO010000070.1:0-4033 GCF_032905925.1 Pectobacterium sp. HCp5_1 | reverse complement strand
CCGTACTCGAATCAAGAGGCTGGCTCGCAAAACGATTTGCTTCTCGCGCTCAATAGAAATCCACGAAAAAGTCATTGGAGCCTTCATCGAAAAATATATGTTCTACTAATTGGAGGCATTACCCCTATTTTTAGGTTTATTCTGACGCTTAGGTTTTAGCGTTATTTTGGGCTTAGGTAAATTTGTTTCTATTTCGATAAGAAACCTATTGAACTCATCAAGACCACTTTTTAACATTGTATTAATGTCATCTGTATTAGTTTCTCCATGTAAACAAGCCATAACATGGTCTATAAGATAATCATCGAAAATTATACTATCTTCATGGAAATACTTCTTTTCACGATCTCCTATATGAACGACAGGAATCTGATGGCTGTTATCTCTTAAAATCACGATATAATGTTCAGTGACTCTCGCCATCTTCGCGCATTGTACTGAGAGATCTTTAGTATCAGAGTTTTTTAACGTGTTATTTTTGGCCTGACCTATGATACCTTTTTGAAGGCTTTCATCGGATGTAGAAATCCATTCTATCTTAATCCCAAAATCACATCCGAATCTGTGTTCAGGAGAATTTTTTCCCTTGTGTGCAGTTTTTGATGTCTTAAAGCGTAAATAATATCCATTACCAAAAGATATCTCTGCTAATGATAACCCAGCGCAAAATGCAGCGAAAAAATCATCCTCTTGTCTATAATTTTCCCTTGTAAAAATATTAGTGATTTTTGTAAGTTCAGCATGTAATTTCGTTTTTAATTCATTGTAGTCATCGATAGAAATGTTTAGCCTTTCGTAACTCATTTATAGTCCTTAATAATTATGAGTGTCAATTTTCTACTTGTTGTTAAATGCTTGTGATAGTTTATATGTTTTGAAACGTCAGAAAATAATAGCAGACTTAAAATGGAAATAACATGATTTTAGGTTGATAGCTCTCACGTATAAGTTTTCGCCTCGCGCGATGAGAAGTGAAGCATCAATGTGAAAAGCTATTTAGGTTAGTTGGATGAAATAGTATTAATTTCGATAGGTATTAATGCTGTTATGTGGGGTATCAACATCGGTTTGATAAGTTTTTTTATAAAATAAAATGAGTTGCCTGTATTGATAATTATTCAAAATGTGTTAAAGGAGAATATATAACAAATACAAGGAGGTGTAATGTATAAAAATAACGATGAAGCCATTGATTGGGAAGCGAAAAAACTGCTTGATGAAGGTGTTTATACCGATACAGAACAAGCCTATTTAGAAGCAGAAAAACGAGTGAATCAGATAAGGGAGAAATTCAGAGAGCATCAGGTTAAACAGCAATTTAAATTGAAGATAAAATCAATCAAGAAAAAACTGAATAATGATGACTATGCGAATATTCCTTATGCCAACAAGAAAAAACATTGGGGAGAATATAAATGACCAGAAAAGATATCAAACAACAAATTGCTTCAGCACAGGAACGTTTATACTTCTTGGAAGCTAAAAAGAAACAACAAACTAAAAAAGAAAATACTCGTCAGAAAATTATTTTCGGTGCAGAGGTTGCCAAAGTCTTAGGATGTGATATTGGTTATGTAGATAAAGAATTAGTCTTTGGGATTCTGCTTAACATCTCTAATTTACCTGAGCGTGATATTGATGTATACAGAGCACAGGGCCAAGTCTATATCGAAAATGTTATAAATAAGTCCAAATGTTAATTATGTTTTTCACGTCCGAACGGTGAACCGACCTAAAACTTGTTTTTAGGTCGGTGAACTGTTGAGCAAGCCCAAGAGGGCGCGGTAGCTAATTTATTCTCAACATTATCTCAGGAAGAGATTTGCAGCATATTCACCATTAATAAAAACATCACATTCATGAACTGGTGCTGAAAAAGTATGAATTTCTCTTTTGCAACGTGCCATAACTTTTTTACCATTGTAGGTTGCTGTATAGACATTGGTGAAACTATTGCTAAAGGCCCCGGCTAAACTTTTATCTTGATTCAAGAACGATTCATTTATAATTAGGGTTTCATTTATCCATAGCTTTAAAACACCATTTGGCATGTTTGCGCTAATGAGAAGTTGTTCGCCATCCTGAGTTCGGTAAGGTTGTTTTGCTGAAAAATTGGTACACCCCACTAGAAAAAGTGCTCCCAGAAGTAATACTCTGCCTGTCATTTCTTGTCCTTAAGTTAAATTTTTATATTTAATTTTAGAAAACACCCCTTTAAATAAAACTTAAAGGGGTGGGTTTTCTCAGATCTCAAAATCTTCCAAAGTCTTACCATTTTCAAGCGCAGCGGCGATAGCTTTTGGTGTACGGCCCTGACCTGTCCATAATTTTTCACTGCCGTTTTCATCGACATATTTATATTTGGCTGGACGAGGAGCACGTTTAGATTTTGTTGACTTGGTGGCAGAAACAGAACCGAGCAGTTCAGCCGGATCGATACCATCTTCTAACAGTTTGGCTCGAAGAGCTTCAATTTTTGCCAGACGTTCAGCCTGTTCTTGTTGAACTTTGGTTTCTTCTTCGCGGCGCTCTTCAACAATAACGGTGAGCTTTTCCAGCATTTCTTCCAGTGTCGCCAGATCGGTTTCTCGTGCCTGAGCACGCAGGGTCCGAATGTTATTTAATACTTTGAGAGCTTCACTCATAGCTTATTGTCCTGATGGTGATAAAGAATCATTGATGGGGTATATCGAAATTTGACACATGTCAGTAATAAATTATATATCAGTATGGATACGGAGGAAATAATGAAAAAGAAGAAATTAAAGAAAAATCCGCTTGAGGATACGGCAATATTAAGTCGAATTGCCAAAAACGCCTCACAGAAAGCGATCAACGAGGCATTCAAGGCTGGAATGCCTATCCACTGTATTTCAGAAGGAAAACTGGTAAAACTGTATCCTGATGGAAGAAAAGAGTGTGTCAAAGTTCTGAATATGGAACCTATTTCTCTCGCGTCAGCCGTTCATCAGTTAACCCACTAATTACATACCGCTATCTATTGTCTTATCCTATCTAATCGTTTATCTGTTTTTCATCGTTTGGATGAAAAGGAGTTAAACATGGTGCTATTAAAAAAAAGAAAATATAGAAAAGGGTTTTCTCTGCTGGAGTTGCTTTTAGTTTTAGGTATCGTTGCTGGGTTGGTTGTCAGTGCGTTTATTGTTTACCCTAAGGTTCAGGCAGCACAACGTGTAGAAATGGAAAGTAAGAACATCGCTGCAATTCAAGCCGGAGTGAAAGCGCTCTATTCCTCTGCGCCTGATTACAGTGGATTGAACAACACTGTTGCGCTTAATGCCAGTATTTTTCCTGACAGCATGTTAAGTGGTGAGGGAGATGAGAGAACGGTTGTGAATTCATTCAAAGGTGATGTTGAACTAGTTGCTTCGGGGATCAATCAGAATGGCAACATTATTGCCGATGCTGCTTTTTCTATAACTTATTATGGTGTACCAAGTGCTGAATGTATCAGGTTGATTTATGCTGTTCGCAATAATTTTAGTTCAGTACTAATAAACAGAGTCGCTGTTCCTCAAGATAGTTATGAATTTGCTGCAAGACGATGCAGTTCAACAACAAGCAACAGGATCACATTCATTTCATTATAATTAACTGCTATTAATATTTTCTATTTTTCTCCTTTGGTCAATAAAGATAAATGATATCTTGACCACTTTTTTATTTTTGCTAATTAACATGTATGTAAATAAAAAGGACGATGAAAATGAAAATAACAAATCAAAAAGGGTTTTCCCTATTGGAAATAACATTGGTGTTAGGTGTTGGCACAGCAATGGCTTTCATGAAGTTTCAGGACATGAAAAGCGATCAAGAGAAAGTAGTGGCGAATACCGTAGGTTCACAGATGAAACAGATGGGAGAAGCGGTTAATCGTTATATCAGTATTCGTTATGACAAGCTTTCAACATTAACTTCAAGCAGCAGCCAGAGCAGCGATCCGGGACCAAGAACCTGTACGGCTAATGGTTGTGAAATCACTTATCAGACGCTGGTAAATGAAGGGCTGTTG
>NZ_JAUMIO010000069.1:0-4050 GCF_032905925.1 Pectobacterium sp. HCp5_1 | reverse complement strand
GTACACATAGCGGGAGTGGTGGTGATGGGGGCGGTGGAAATGATAGTTGCAGTGCGAGTTATTATAGTATTTATGCTTGTATGAGTAGTAATTGATCTTATTTTTAGCAAGGTAAGTATTTTTTTAAAATAATATCTGACCATAAATAAAAATTTCGCTAGTAACGTCTCTATTGGGCACTGTTAACGGTTCCGGTATTGAATCTCCCATAAAAATCGCCCAACATTCAGCCCTCAAAAGGAATGTTTTACTGTCAAAGGAGAATGACAATGCTGGGTGCTGCTCGTCTCAACGACATTGGAAGTGGTCATGACTGTTTCCCTGAAACCCCGATAATCGAAGGCAGTTCTGATGTCATTATTAATGGTCAGCCTGCTGCCCGACAAGGTGATGCTGTTCTGCTTCATGGTTGTCCCTGTCCCAATGCACCACATGGTGTTCATTCCCGAAAAATCGCCGAAGGTTCATCCACCGTTATTATTAACGGTAAACCTGCTGCGCGTATTGGAGATGGTATCAATTGCGGTGGTGTCATTGTCTCCGGCAGTGGCAACGTCATCATTGGTGATACACCCCATCGTTCTCCCGTTCAGGACTGTGCTAAACAGGCAGCATTAACCCGAGCACCATTGCTGGCGTTAACACCGATGCTGGCAGTTGAACCTGTTTTTGCCAAATCCTGTTTACGTGGCGCGGGTTGTACCGATGCGGGAAAGGAAGAGGAGCCACAGGACAACATCGGGGAAATGAGTTTTTATGTCGCCGAGCCTGTTGGTAAGCCTATCACTCCAGATGATAAACCGGGTGAAGTAAAACAGTATGCGCAGGCAGCGAAAAAGAAAAACACGTCTTCTGCTGTTTCTCCTCCTCAGTCATTTGCCGGAAAAAACGAGCCGTTACCGAAGACCCCGCCCGGTGCGATTAACAAGCCTCAGATACCCCCGATGGAGCCGTGGTATAAAACGGTATTTGGCCTGTTAGTGGGCAAAGCGGATGCGGCAATGTTGCCGCCCCCTCAACCCGTGGTCATGGCAGGTACGGCAGCACAGGCGGGGGCGACCGCTGCTGCAGGGGGAGCGGTAGCGCAGGCTAATCAGGATGCCGCAAAGGCACTGACACATCAGATGAAACGCCTTTCTGGTCCATCAATCTGGCAGGGCCAGTTGCAGATGGCGCAGAGTTTTTTGCTGATGGGAGCATTGATTCAGCAGCATCTGAAAGGCGAAAAAGACGATCTGCTGACACAGGAAAAGCTACTGGAGGTAGCGAAGAAACAGGGAACGGTACCCAGCCGTGTTCGTTATCAGTGGGGAGAAGATGAGGAAACCGGCAGGCTGAAGGCGGTTGGCTACCACACCAGTATGGAAAGTGGTCGCGATCAGGTGCGCGTCAGATTACTGAAACATGATTTCCCCAATAACCGTTACGAGTTCTGGGAAGAGGGCGTATCAGGGCCAACGATTTTATGGACACCGGATAATCCGGGTGTGGAATTACCCACGGATACGGCACACGGTGAACAGCCTGTTATTCCGTCAGGAGTGCCGGGATTTGAAATTCCAGAGATGGATGATGTCAGCATTCTTGCGACACCAATGCCGGAAGAGAAGGATTTTCGGGATTACATTCTGGTGTTCCCTGAGAATGTGTTTCCACCGATTTATATTTATCTGAGTAAGCCTCCGGTTAACTTGTTAGATGTGGATTTGTATAGTAATTTTGTCGGTAGATCAAGGCAGGGGAAATATCATGCTGATCACATGCCTTCTGCTGCTGCGGTAGAAGCTTTCTTGAGAAGGAAATATCCTCACTTAAAAGAAACTCAGATCAAGACGTTAAGCAAAAAGGTTGCTGCATTGATTATTCCAAAAGAAGTTCATCAAAAAATTAGCCAAACATACGGTTGGCGAAATCAACCGGATGTTATAGAAAAAGATTCACAGGATCTACGAGCAGCGCTTGACCGTAATCTTGATGCTATTAAATCAGCGTTAAAGGAGGCTGGGGCTACGGATGATGAGATAGATGCTGCAAGGGAAAAAATGCATAGTTTGAATGATAAGCAAGGGTTATATAAATGACAGTAAATGTTGATGCGCTTATTAGACATCTCGGTGAGAAATATTCTGATATTATTGCTGCAGGTTTAATTCCTTATAAAAAAACACCTAAAGGCTCTTCAGGCTCTCCAGTACTTAGTTTGGATATGCCAAAAGAAGGGATTTTTCTTGCATTTGAGCGAAATGAAAAAACTCTCATAGAGATTACTCTTATGATTCAGAATAAAACTGTTGCAGGTTGGGTCTTTCCGAATGATCTTCCTGCTCCATTACTGAAGCAGAGCAAGATGTCTCGTGAGTGGGTACATGAGGTATTTGGTAATCCAATACGTAGTACACCACCGCAAGTCATAATGAATGAGTCGTTTGGATGGGTTGACTTGTTTTCATCAGGGGTGAGACATATTCAAACCAGTATCCAGATAAATTACGATGAAGATAATATAGTTACCGAAGTCGCATTTATTCCAACATCTACGCTGAGGTGGTAGTTAGGCTCTGCCTGCACTACTCAATGAAGAACAGGGGTTATATTAATGTCCGTAAATGTAGATGCATTAATCGATAGCTTGGGAAGAACCTATCAGGAAATATTTTATACAGGTTTAATTCCTTATAAAACAAAACCAACAGGTTTTTCTGGCAGATCTAGTATCAGTTTGGATATGGCAAAAGAAGGTATATATCTCTCTTTTAATAGAAATGATCGGATTCTAAATGAAATTACTTTGATAATGTCAAATAAAAAAATAGGTTATTATTTTCCAAATAAACTACCTAATCCACTAAAAAACACGATGTTAAGAAGTTGGGTTCAGGAGCAGTTTGGCGAACCTTTCAAATCTCTGCCGCCAAGGAAGAGACTAAAAAAAGATATTGGCTATACAGATCTTTACTATTTAAAAACTATAGCATTCCGGTGAGTATACAGATAGATTATGATACTAATGAAAAAGTTGAAACGATAGCATATTTACCTACTTCAATGGTTAGATGGTGATCATTTAATGAAGGCCATGGCTGGCCTTCATGATTTATTTTATTTCCTTTTATGCCTGAAGATGAAAAGATCTAAATAACAGATCAATCCGTTCCCACAAAACAAAGATCAAAATCTCTTTTGCCTTGGGTTCATCCAGTTCAATAACGGCATAAATTAATGTCCGACACTGATCGATGATTTCTTCCAGTTCCAGCGAAGTGTTATCGAACATGATAAGCCCCCGCTGCTGGATGCTGAGTTGTGGCAAAAAAAGCAGCCAGATGCAGATTTTCAGGAATGGAATAGGTAAACTGACAGACAGCCATAGCGTTATCCTTCTAACGTTGAGGTTAGCCCCTGTCTGGTATTGCAAGTACCTTTCAGGGGCGATTATTTCATGAATAACTTTGCGTTAAGTTGTGTACTTGCTTTGCTGCAATTTAAAGCTAGGATTGGCGCTAGTCAATTGCTAAACGCGATATGAAAAATCTACGGTGGGCAAGTCTCCAACATTTCTGCTCTACATAGTCTCAGAGCTGTGTGAAAAATTGGGTGAATCTGCTGGGAATATGAGCATAAGTCTGGAGGGTTTTTTTAAGAAATTGGCTCAGCGGAGATTAGATATTGAGGTAAAAAAATAAGGTGTGGGATATTAAATTTATTTGTTCGGAAGTATTAATATTAAAATATTCCCTAATCGTATATCACGGAGAATTCTACTATAAATTTATTCATCCGTGATATTATCATTTAGTTCACTTTTCGACTGTGAAGCACGAAACACCCGGTTTATCTGTTCCACATGATCTGATTATTTGATGGGTCTCATCAAACTTATCATTAAGTGCATTAATAAAAATACCACTATCGCCAAAGATAAAACTCATTGGTCACGTATTCAATATGTAGATCAGGTCATTGCAGATAATGTTCACGTTCGATGAATGTGCCGATTATCTTGTCATGCATTTCCACTGATTTTGAGTACCCGATAGTTTTACGATTCAG
>NZ_JAUMIO010000068.1:0-4545 GCF_032905925.1 Pectobacterium sp. HCp5_1 | reverse complement strand
TGCTGCTATGATCGGCATCGCTCAGTCCGGTTGGTGATTTGTTTGGTTTGGCGATTGATCAGATCGCATAACTCGGACTGAGTTCCCTTCGAGTGATCTACTATTTGGCGAAGCTATTTAGGAAAAATCGGTTTATTTTTTTTGTTCTATTTATGTTATGCGGAATGTCAATAATATCGGTTGGTTTCATTTTTGATAAATAAATGTTAATTAGGTGGGGTTGATGTTAAATATAAAAAAGAGTTGTGCGAATATCCCTAATAAAAGCGGATCTACAAAATAGTTTAAATAGTAAGAAAACATTTTATAACATCAAAAAAAATAGATACTTGGTAAGTAATAAGTTCGCAAATTATCAGCCAGAAAAATTAATAAAAACAAACATGGCGGCTTCTGAATCATTCGCGAACAGAGTTTTTATTTTAAGTGGAGTATTCGCTATGAAGAATAATCACCATGATCTATTTGCCGCTTTTACACTCCCCAACGGCGCGACGCTGAAAAACCGGGTACTGATGGCACCCATGACTACCTGTAGTGGATTTTACGATGGGAGCGTGACCAAAGAGCTGGTGGAATATTATCAGGCCAGGGCAGGCAGCATCGGCACCGTGATTGTGGAGTGCTGTTTTATTGATGACAAAGGGTTGGCTTTTCCCGGCGCGATAGGAATCGACTGCGACGACAAAATTGCCGGACTGGCCAAAATTGCGACGGCGATTAAAGAAAAAGGCTCGACGGCGATCCTGCAAATTTATCACGGTGGCCGGATGGTCGAACCGCGTTTTATCGGTGGCGCGACGCCCGTTGCCCCGAGTGCTATTGCCGCGCCGCGCGCGGGTGCCATCGTTCCGATGGCGCTGTCGGGCGATGAGGTTGACGCGATGATCGGCAAGTTTGGCGCTGCCGTTCATCGTGCCATTCAGGCGGGTTTCGATGGCGTGGAAATTCACGGCGCGAATACCTACCTGATCCAACAGTTCTATTCTCCACACTCTAATCAACGCTCAGATAAATGGGGCGGCAGTCGTGACAATCGCGCGGTCTTCCCGCTGGCGGTGTTGGATATCGTTCATGAGGTCGCGGATAAATACGCCGATCCTGCATTTATTATCGGCTATCGTTTCTCGCCGGAAGAGATCGAAGAACCCGGTATTCATTTTGATGATTCACTCTATTTGCTGGAAAAATTAGCGGCGCGCGGGCTGGATTACGTTCATTTCTCTATGGGAAATATTCTGCGCTCGTCCATTGTCGAAACAGATGACCCGACGCCGCTGATTAAAAAATATGTTGCCCGCCGTTCCTCGACATTAGCGGCGATTCCGGTTATTGGCGTAGGGGATATTGTCAATCAGGCAGACGCCGATGCGGCGCTGGAAAATGGTTATGACCTGATTGCCGTCGGCAGAGCCTGTATTGCTTATCCAGACTGGACGGATCGTATTGCCGAACAGGAAAAACTCGAACTTTATATTGCCAGCGATAAACGTGAAGCATTAACGATTCCTGAACCGCTGTGGCGTTTTTCATTAGTTGAAGCCATGATTCGGGACGTGAATTTAACCGGCAAAAAATTTAAATCCGGGGTTTATCAGGAAAACGTTCAGGATGAATGTGGCGAGCTGCGAATTCATGTTCATTTTGAGCAGAATCGGGTCGCCGATATTGCGCTGGAGAATAGCGAAATTGATGAATCGCTAAAAATCAGTTTTGAGATTATCCGCGAACGCATTCTGGATACCAATAGTCCCCACGTTGATGCCGTAACGGGCGCAACGGCACAGAGTGAAGCGATTAAAAAAGCCGTTACCAAGGCGATGGTGAAATCGAGCAAAGACGCCATTATTGCCGATGGCGGCAACCCAGACGCGCGCCGCGAAGCGGATGTGGTGGTGATTGGCAGCGGCGGTGCGGGTCTGGCGGCGGCGATTCAGGCCAGCGAAGAGGGCGCACGCGTTATCGTCATTGAAAAGATGCCCGTCATCGGCGGCAATACCATCAAGGCCTCTGCCGGTATGAACGCGGCGGGCACTGTCTTCCAGCAAAATAAAGGTATCGAAGATAGCCAGGCGCTGTTCTATGACGAAACGCTGAAAAGTGGAAAACAGAAGAACAACCCTGCGCTGGTGCAATACTTCGTCGATCATGCGTCTGAAGCGATTAACTGGCTGGCGCAGCACGATATTGAGCTGAGCGACATCACCACGACGGGCGGCATGAGTGTTGACAGAACGCACCGGCCTGCCAACGGCGCAGCGGTGGGCGGCTATCTGGTCAGCGGGCTGATTAAGAACCTCAATAGATACAATATTGAGGTGCTGCTGGAAACGTCGGTAACCGAAATTGTGCAGGAGAAGGGCAAGGTTAGTGCCGTCAGAGTCGTCAATGATGAGCAGGAAGTGAGCCTGATTGCGACAAAAGCGGTGATTGTCGCGACAGGCGGTTTTAGTGCTAATCAGGCGATGGTGGAGTCATACCGCCCAGACCTGAAAGGCTTTGTCACCACCAACCATAAAGGCGCAACGGGCGGCGGCATTCGTCTGCTGGAACAGATCGGCGCAGATACGGTGGACATGGGGGAAATTCAAACCCATCCGACGGTTGAACAGACGACGTCTTATCTGATCTCCGAATCCATTCGCGGCGGCGGGGCTATTCTGGTGTCGCAGCGTGGAGAACGTTTCTTTAACGAAATGGAGACGCGGGATAACGTCTCGTCCGCCATCGTTAACTTGCCGGAAGAGTACGCGTACATCTTGTTCGACGAGCAGGTCAGAAACCGCAACCGTGCAGTTGAAGAATATGTCGCACAAGGGCTGACCGTCAGCGCGAACAGCATCGCTGAACTGGCCGACAAGCTCGATATGCCGCCATCTGCTCTGCACGCCTCGCTCGAACGTTACAATGCCTTTATCGCCGACAAACACGATGAAGACTTTGGCCGTACCACGGGAATGCGCGATCCGCTGAATCAAGCGCCGTACTACGCGATTAAGGTGGCGCCGGGCGTACACCACACGATGGGGGGGGTGACCATCAACGAGAAAGCGGAAGTGCTGAACCGCTATAAAGAGACGATCTCCGGGGCTTATGCTGCTGGGGAAGTGGTTGGCGGTATTCACGGGGCAAACCGCATTGGCGGCAACGCCGTGGCGGATATCATTATCTTCGGCATTCAGGCGGGGATGCAGGCAGCGGCCTATGCGCGGGCACCGCGTCGTTCGGACGTTTTTCCAACGAAAGCACGTAAAGCAAGATTTGCGAAAGCGGCGGCGAAAACGGCTGAAAAGCAGCCGATACTGGTCGCAGAGTAAGTGATAGAAAAGAACGTGATAAAAGAGTAAGGCTGATGGCGGGCGTCTCAAAGGGCGCTCGCGATTTTCCCACCGTTTCCTCTCTGTGCCGCCATTCGATCATAGGAGTCACCGCATGCCTTCTGTCGATAATGCCTACGTCTATTCCGTTCACCTGATGGGCAGCCCCATTCTGCTCAAACTGTTTGTCCATGATGAAACCGCCGTCAGGCAGGTTTTCCAACGCATCAAACAGCTCGAAGATCGGCTAACCGTTAATCGAGCGCAGTCGGAAGTGATGAGCATCAACCATGCGGCGGGGAAAGAGTACGTTTCGGTCAGCCCGGTGGTCTTTGAGCTGATTAAACGGGCCAAAGCGGTCAGTCTGATTGAAAACAGCGGCTTTAACGTCGCGATTGGCCCCGTCGTGAAACTATGGAAAATCGGTTTTAGCGGCAGCACGGTGCCTGAGCACGAGTCAATACAACGGGCGCTGGCATTAACGCATCCCGAACGCATTATTCTCAGAGAGCAGGACTGCGCCGTGTTGCTGGAAAGCGCCGGAATGGAGATCGACCTGGGGGCGATTGCGAAAGGTTATATTGCCGATATCGTCCGTGATGTTCTGCATCAACATGCGATTCAGGATGCGCTGATCAATCTGGGGGGAAACGTACTGGCTATCGGCAGCGCACTGACGGATGAACAAGGGCTATGGAGCGTCGGGTTGCAGAAGCCGTTCGCGGATCGCGATAGCCTGCTTGGCATCATTAAGGTGAAGAACAAATCCGTGGTGACATCCGGCGTCTATGAACGCTTTTTCACCGTGGACGATCGTATCTATCATCATATTCTCGATCCCCGGACGGGTTATCCGCTGGATAATGAACTGCACAGCGTCACGGTTATCTCGAACGACTCTCTCGACGGCGATATCTACACCACGCTGCTTTATGGCATGGGCGTCAGCTCAGGCATTATCTTTCTACAAAACCGGCCGGATATCGAAGCGATATTTGTGACAAAAGCACGAGAGATTATTTTCTCTTCGCAGCGAGATTATACGTTTGAACTATTAGATAAAGATTATTCGGTGACGATATTGTAGTTATCATTATTCAAAAAATAGGTCACGTATTCAATATGTAGATCAGGTCATTGCAGATAATGTTCACGTTCGATGAATGTGCCGATTATCTTGTCATGCATTTCCACTGATTTTGAGTACCCGATAGTTTTACGATTCAGT
>NZ_JAUMIO010000067.1:0-4566 GCF_032905925.1 Pectobacterium sp. HCp5_1 | reverse complement strand
AATTATATTGAGTGCGATTACAATCGCTGGCGTCGCCACAGTGCCTGTGGCGGACTCAGCCCGGAACAGTTTGAAAACCAGAACCTCGCTTAGGGCTGTGTCCACATTACGTGGGTAGGATCAAATCACTTATCAAACATTAGTGAATGAAGGGCTGTTGCCTGTCAGTTATACCGGAATCAATGCGCAGAAATCATCTTATAAAATCATGTTAAAGCGCGATGGGGGTTCACCTAATTACGTTATTAACGGGCTGGTTATCACCACATTGCCGTGGTCAGAAGGAAACCGTGTTCGCTATGACTTATTAGGTCGTGCTATGCAAGCGGCTGGCATTGATAGTGGTATGACGCAATCCGCTACGGTGGCATCGGGAACTGCTGGTCAATGGACTGAGAGCCAAAATAGCTACAGTGGGATAAATGCAGCGGGACTATTGGCCTACCGTGTAGGATACGATTCCTCAATGTATTCGGTTTACCTGCGTCGTGATGGCACACTCCCTATGACGGGTGATCTGAATATGGGCGGCCAGAGTATCAACAACGCCAAAGACATTACCGCATCGGGTGACGTGAATGCGACCTCATTTAATGGTTCTTATGGGCGTTTTGCCAAGAACGTCAATGTGTCTGAGGATTTAAATGTTATTGGTTTTTCCACATTTGGTAAGAACGTATCAATGAACAGCCAGCTTACGGTAAAAAACGGCATCAACTCTGAAAACTACATCTCAGCAAAAACCCAGAGCAGCAAACTTCAGATTGGTGGCGGTGGCACCAGCGATCCGAATATGATTCTGTTAAATGTATCTGGTGGTGCGGGGGATGGTTATCTTTCCCTGAATGGGAATAACAATTCCTCTGTTAAGCTGGATATCTGGGGAAGCCAGAGAGTGAGAGGCGACCTTACCTTATCGGGTTCAAATGATGGAAAAACGACAGGGGCCATTTCTGCGTCAGGAAATATTACATCGTCAGGTGTGTTGGCGGGTCAGTATATACAACCGACATCGATAGTGATATCCGGGGAAGTTTGTTTTACATTAGGGGCAATCAGTAAAGATAATAACGGGAAGCTGTTGTCTTGCGTTAATGGAAGGTGGGCTGCTGGTGCGGGTGTTGCTGAATATGATGTTTCTCCAACATCGTATTTCCCAAATGAAGGATTGTGTCCTGCTGGTACAGTTGTTCTGGCCTATTATGGTAATGTTGAAGCAGACCAAGGTTGCAATGGAAAAACTCAGTATTATACCGGATGGGTTACACCTTTTCAGGCATCATTGCGTGGCGAAGGCAGAGATTGCAGCTATACTCCATATAATATAAAGCATATATCAAAAGTAAAATGCGGGTGATAATATTATTGTTTCTAGTTTGGAAATGTTATTTTTCAGCCGGATAATATCTGGTTATAAATAAAAATTCGCTAATAACGTCTGTATTGAATATTGTTAGCGTTTCCAGTATTGAATCATCCATAAAAAGTGTCCAACATTCAGCCTTCAAAAGGAATGTTTTACTGTCAAAGGATAATGACAATGCCGGGTGCTGCCCGTCTCAATGATATCGGAAGTGGTCATGACTGTTTCCCTGAAACACCGATAATCGAAGGCAGTTCTGATGTAATTATTAATGGTCAGCCTGCTGCCCGACAAGGTGATGCTGTTCTGCTTCATGGTTGTCCCTGTCCCAATGCGCCACATGGTGTGCATTCCCGAAAAATCGCCGAAGGTTCATCCACCGTCATTATTAACGGTAAAAATGCTGCGCGTATTGGGGATGGTATCAATTGCGGTGGTGTCATTGTCTCCGGCAGTGGCAACGTCATCATTGGTGATACACCCCATCGTTCTCCCGTTCAGGACTGTGCTAAACAGGCAGCGTTGAGCCGTGCACCTATATTGATATTGTCGCCAATGCTGGCAGTTGAGCCTGTTTTTGCTAAATCCTGCTTACGTGGCGTGGGTTGTACCGATGCGGGAAAGGAAGACGAGCCACAGGGCAACATCGGGGAAATGAGTTTTTATGTCGCTGAACCTGTTGAGCAGGCTAATCCCTCGCAAGAAAAATCAGTTGAGGTAAAGCAGTATGCGCAGGCAGCGAAAAAGAAAAACACGTCTTCTTCTGCTGTTTCCCCTCCTCAGTCATTTGCCGGAAAAAACGAGCCGTTACCCAAGACCCCGCCCGGTGCGATTAACAAGCCTCAGATACCCCCGATGGAGCCGTGGTATAAAACAATATTCGACCTGTTAGTGGGTAAAGCGGATGCGGCAATGTTGCCGCCACCTCAACCAGTGGTAATGGCAGGTTCGGCAGCACAGGCGGGTGCGACCGCTGCTGCGGGTGGCGCTGTAGCGCAGGCCAATCAGGATGCAGCAAAGGCACTGACACATCAGGCGAAACGCCTTTCTGGTCCATCAATCTGGCAAGGCCAGTTGCAGATGGCACAGAGTTTTCTGCTAATGGGGGCGCTGATTCAGGATCTCCTGAAGGGTGAGAAAGCAGACTTACTGACACCTGAAAAGTTATTGGAGGTAGCGAAGAAACAGGGAACGGTGCCCAGCCGTGTGCGTTATCAGTGGGTAGAAGATGAGGAAACGGGCAGGCTGAAGGCGGTTGGCTACCACACCAGTATGGAAAGTGGTCGTGATCAGGTGCGCGTCAGATTACTGAAACATGATTTCCCCAATAACCGTTACGAGTTCTGGGAAGAGGGCGCAACAGGACCAACAATTTTATGGACACCGGATAATCCGGGTATGGAATTACCCACGGATACGGCACACGGTGAACAGCCTGTTATTCCGTCAGCAGTGCCGGGATTTGAAATTCCAGAGATGGATGATGTCAGCATTCTTGCGACACCAATGCCGGACGAGAAGGATTTTCGGGATTACATTCTGGTGTTCCCTGAGAATGCGTTTCCACCAATTTATGTTTACCTGAGCAAGCCTCCGGTTGAGTTTTTAGAAGTCGAGCTTTACAGTGATTTTGAAGGCAGATCACGGCAGGGGGAATATCAAGTTGACCACATGCCTTCGGCTGCAGCTGTAAAAGCTCACTACAAACGTTTGCATCCAGAGCTTGGACCAAAGGAGCTGAAAAAACTGTCTAAAAGGGTTGCTGCCATTGCTGTCCCTACTGGCGTCCATCAAAAAAATAGTGAAACATACGGTGGTCGAAATACGCCAGAAAAAGTCGAAGCAGATAGTCATGATCTTCGCTCTGCTACTGACAGTAACTTTGATGCGGAAAAGCAGGCGCTTAAAGAACATGGCGCAACGGAAGAGCAATTAGAAGAAGCAAGAGCAAAATTGCACCAACTAAATGAAAGTGTGGGGTTGTACAAAAAATGACTGTGAATGTTGAAGCATTATTTAATCGAATAGGTAAAACTTACCAAGAGATCTTTGATGAAGGATTGATTCCTTATAAAACTAAGCCTAAAGGGGATTCAGGCGATCCTGTATTAGATTTAGATATGGTCAAAGAATCTGTTTACTTAGCTTTTCATCGCTCATCGAGAAAATTGTTTTGTGTGACACTTACACTCTTTGATGAAGACAGGCCAACACAGCAATTCCCAAATGAGCTTCCTCTTCCTTTTAAGAAGGAAATGAGCATCGACTGGATGCATGAAAAATTCGGCATTCCAGAGAAAACCATCCCTTCCAAGGTTATTGGAGGTCTTCAGTTTGGAATGAAAGAAAAGTATAAGTTAGATGGTTTTCATATACCTTTAGCGATGCAGATAGCTTATACCGAGAAAAATACTGTTGAATCAATAACAGTTATGCCAACAGAAGAAATGAAGTGGTAATTACACAAATTAAATTACGATCTCGAAATAGTAGCACAACGACCTGTGTGCTGCTCAACTTACCACACAATTAAAGCTGTTCTACTGGAATCACTTTTGGCGTATGAAAAGTACGAAATAACAGATCAAGCCGTTCCCAAAGAACGAAGCTCAAAATCTCTTTTGCCTTGGGTTCATCCAGTTCAACAACGGCGTAAATTAATGCCCGACACTGATCGATGATTTCTTCCAGTTCCAGCGGAGTGTTATCGAACATGATAAGCCTCCATTGCTGGATGTTGGTATGTGGCAAAAAAAGCAGTAGCCAGATGCAGATTTTCAGGAAGGGAATAGGTAAACTGACAGACAGCCATAGCGTTATCCTTCTAACGTTGAGGTTAGCCCCTGTCTGGTATTGCAAGTACCTTTCAGGGGCGATTATTTCATGAATAGCTTTATGTTAAGGTGTGTACCTGCTTGGCTGCAATTTAAGGCTAGGATTGATACTAAATAGCTTCTCATATTACCGCTCCACTTTAGCCAGGCCAGGTTGATTGCCGGGAAACGGTGAAGCCGCATTCATAAACTGCGTTACCTGTTTCAGTAACTGCCACATGTACCGGCACTGATGGTTTCGCGTTATCGTTTCGTGTAACGACAACCACAGCCGTTCAATTGGATTCAGCCACGGCGAATAGGTCGGCAGAAACAGTAGCCGGAACTTACTGTTCTCCGACAGCCAGCACTCCACTTTGTGGCTTTTAT
>NZ_JAUMIO010000066.1:0-4610 GCF_032905925.1 Pectobacterium sp. HCp5_1 | reverse complement strand
AATTATATTGAGTGCGATTACAATCGCTGGCGTCGCCACAGTGCCTGTGGCGGACTCAGCCCGGAACAGTTTGAAAACCAGAACCTCGCTTAGGGCTGTGTCCACATTACGTGGGTAGGATCAGTTAACCGTCGAAACGGCACTCAATGCAGAGCTGACTGACCATCTCGGGCACGAGAAAAATGCGCCTAAATTAGGCTCTAATACCCGAAATGGTTACTCGTCTAAAACCGTGTTATGCGACGAGGGTGAAATTGAACTGAGTACGCCACGTGACCGCGAAAACACCTTCGAGCCCAAACTGATAAAGAAAAATCAGACGCGTATCACGCAGATGGATAGCCAGATTTTATCCCTGTACGCCAAAGGGATGACGACCCGCGAAATCGTTTCTACATTCAAAGAGATGTACGATGCTGATGTGTCTCCCACGCTGATATCCAAAGTGACTGATGCGGTTAAAGAGCAGGTGACAGAATGGCAAAATCGCCCACTCAATTCGCTGTATCCCATTGTTTATCTTGATTGTATCGTGGTGAAGGTCCGCCATAGCGGCAGTGTCATCAACAAAGCGGTATTCCTCGCTTTGGGTATTAACACCGAAGGCCAAAAAGAATTGCTGGGCATGTGGCTTGCCGAAAATGAAGGTGCAAAGTTCTGGCTGAACGTGCTGACGGAACTTAAAAATCGCGGCCTTCAGGACATCCTGATTGCCTGTGTGGATGGACTGAAGGGCTTTCCTGACGCCATCAACAGCGTCTATCCGCAAACACATATCCAACTGTGCATCATCCATATGGTGCGAAACAGCCTGAAATACGTCTCGTGGAAAGATTATAAAGAGGTCACCAGCGGGTTGAAAGCCGTGTATCAGGCCCCAACAGAGGAAGCGGCGTTGATGGCGCTGGATAAGTTCGCGGGCATCTGGGATGAGAAATACCCACAAATCAGCAAAAGCTGGCGTGCGCACTGGGAAAACCTGAATACGTTTTTCGGCTACCCATCGGATATCCGAAAAGCCATCTACACCACGAATGCGATTGAATCACTGAACAGCGTGATCCGTCAGGCGATAAAGAAACGCAAAGTCTTTCCAACGGATGACTCGGTACGGAAAGTGATTTATCTGGCAATACAATCGGCCTCGAAAAAATGGAGTATGCCGATCCAGAACTGGCGGCTGGCAATGAGCCGATTTATTATCGAGTTCGGTGACCGCCTGAGCGATCACCTTTAATACGGTGGCAGTTACACAGAATTATTTACAGGGTCAGATTAAACCTACCTTAGAACATTATTTATTTGCTGTAGAAGCCGACTGACATTCCTAATACTATTATCTTTGTTCGCTTCTTCTCCTAACCATTCTTTGGATTTTTCAAGATATCCTTTTGCTGTCTGATCTCTATATTTTTTCCAATATTTTAAAGACTGATCAGCATACGACATCGCATGGAATGCTTTCCTCATATCGGCTGTATAGCATTGCTCCAACGATTCCATACTTTCATTCAGAGCTTTTCTAACATCATAAGAGTTATTACGGTTTATATTGGCTTTAAATTTTATTATTGCATAGGAGTTTTTTACTGACCAATTTCCACTACCACTATTTGCAATCGCTTCATCAATGACTATAAATGCCCTCTCATGGTTACCTCTACGACTAAGATATAAAGCCTTTTGTTGTAGATTGAATGGTGAATTGTGTTTTCTATATATTATATCATAAATTTTTTCGCCAGTTTCTGTCTGAGGAAATGCTCTTTCAAATAAGCGAGCATCATAAGCACGTCTTTTGAATGAATCGTAATTAGGTATGCAATAACGCGATACATTCATATGAAAATTAGTCAACATACAAGCGAGATCTTTTTCTGGAGCAATTGTTGATATATGTTCTGATAATAAATTCGATCTTATAGAAAAATAATCTTGATCACTGTCAGAGTATTCACCAGCATATTCTGACAAACAGCTACTCAATATGTCGATTAAAGAATAAATCTCCTGAGGATTAATAGACTCTTCTCTGAAGTAACTATATAGAATGTCCATTGAGGTGACACTTCGACTATTATGCATGTAACATACCAACAAGAATAACTGTACCAATCTTTTATCTTTTTTATGGAGTTCTTTTAATACATTTTTGAATCTCTCTTTAATACTTGGAGTGCGGCAATTATGCTCAATCAATTCAAATAAAGAGTCTCCTTCTCTGAGGTTAAATTTTTTATTTTTCTTCAAATCTGCAGGTATGTTATCTATAATCCCCTGAGCATCAGGCTCAGTTAATTGTGTAATATCAATAATCTCAACATTTCTTCTAAGAAAATTAGCCCGAGATGCGGATAAATATGCATAGTCCCTCTCTGCAATAACCATCTTAATATTTTTCTTTGCAGAGAGGTTATTTAATGCCTCCATTGAAGTTTGCATATTATCTACAAATAGAATTGTAGGTGTGTTTTTTATTCTCGCAGAAAGCGTTTCAGCTTTTGAGGATGATATATCAGAAAGGAATAACTTAATCCCATTGAAGTTGTGGAAAGCAGCCATCTGCATAAGCAGTGTGGATTTACCTGTTGCCGGACCGCCAGTAATTAGAACATTCTTCCCTCCGTTTATATACTCCTCTACAATTGAGTAATAATGTAATTTATTTACACGGGATGAGTATATATCACTCCAGGAAGGATTTGCACCTTGATAAAAATCATTTATTGAGCGCCGTTCAATATCGGAATGCGATGGTATCGAGTATTCTGGAAATGGGTTTTCATGTTGATTAAATATCTCTTGGTTATCTTTTGGCTCTTCAAATGAAGCTAAATAGTCTAAGAACGTTTCTGTATCTGATAGAATTATTTTAAGTTCTAGTGATTGGTAATATTCAATTTCACCCTCATCAATATAATCGGGGTGAATAATTATCCATGAATTCTTTCTGTTTTGATCATCTAACGAATCAGCAAAAACTTGTAAAGTTCCAGCATCTTTTAGTGCATATCCCCAAAAAAGAGTTGGAAATTTGTTCATTATAGACTTTAAGTAATTCCATTTTGTAGGATCATTTGAGAATGCATTAGCAATGTCTAGATCGCCAAAAATCAATGGCGATTCGGTGTCACATACTGAACCATGAAGATAAAAATAATCAATAGCGGATTTCTCCCTAAAACTAACTCCATTAAAAGTAGTATTATTAATATATTTTTTCGGATTCCCCTTAAATATGCTTTCCACTAAATTATCTACATTCGTAGTGAAAATGTTTTTTATATTTACACTCGCTAAGTTTTTATATTTATCACTAAACCCCCTCACTTCAAATCGAGAGCGAATATAATCATTAAGATCATCTCGCTTAGAGCGTGAAATTAATGTGCAAAGTTGAGGGAGTTTTAGCGTAGACGGAGAACCAGGGAATTTCTTTATTAATTCAATTCTTAGTTCGTCTCCAACAGGAAGAGGTGTTTCATTCTTGTCAAAGGATAGGACAGAAAAACCAGCGCCAGTAAAAACATTAATCCCTTCGCGCAAACATCTTTCAAATGTATTTTTGCTTTCTATTTCCATAAAACTTTCCTTCTCTCTTGATTTAATCATAATAATTTCCTAATAAAATACTAGGTAGCTATTTATTCTTATCTATCCTTGTAAAAGAATATAAAAACTTGATTTTACTGATAATCAAAACAGCCACAGACTAACAAAATAAGATGTTTCTTTGCAACATTCATGATACTTGCATGTTTGAAGCCATTAAAAAGTGATCCTACCCACCAATAGTGACTAAGTGATTAAACTCTCTGATCCTACCCATGTAATGTTGACACGGCCCTAAGCGAGATTCTGACTTTCAAATTGTTCAGAACTGGCGTCGCCACAGGCTCTGTGGCTACATCAGCGATTGTTATCGCACTCAATATAATTAAATACCGTTGAGCACATCATTTCCCTGCTGGTAGAGCGTTCGCCGTGGATACATTCTACTTTCAGTATGTAAAAAAGTATAAAGGGAAAGAACTGTTTCAGTAGTGACCTGCCCCCAGGATTAGATACAACGCTCACTTAGTAATGTCGGATCCTTCACTATCAGAATTACCCTTTCTCCAGGCCGCCGCAAATTCAGACGGCGCCTGATAATTCAGCGCGGAGTGCGGGCGGTACTCATTATAATCCTGACGCCATTCACTGATGGTTTTCCTGGCATGACTGACGTCACTGAACCAGTGTTCATTCAGGCATTCATCGCGAAAGCGTCCGTTAAAACTCTCAATAAATCCGTTCTGTGTCGGCTTGCCGGGCTGGATAAGTCGCAGCTCCACGCCATGCTCAAAGGCCCATTGATCGAGTGCGCGGCAGGTAAATTCCGGGCCCTGATCCGTTCTTATCGTCGCCGGATAGCCGCGAAACAGCGCAATGCTGTCCAGAATACGCGTGACCTGCACGCCTGAAATCCCAAAGGCAACAGTGACCGTCAGGCATTCCTTCGTGAAGTCGTCTACGCAGGTAAGGCACTTGATCCTGCGACCGGTGGCCAATGCGTCCATGACGAAATCCATCGACCAGGTCAGATTGGGTGCCGCCGGACGGAGCAGCGG
>NZ_JAUMIO010000065.1:0-5107 GCF_032905925.1 Pectobacterium sp. HCp5_1 | reverse complement strand
ACTGAATCGTAAAACTATCGGGTACTCAAAATCAGTGGAAATGCATGACAAGATAATCGGCACATTCATCGAACGTGAACATTATCTGCAATGACCTGATCTACATATTGAATACGTGACCGTCGTTTCAATGTCAATGCTCATTACCAGCTTGTTCCGTTTACCAGTCAATAACTAGTACCAAGAGATGAACAAGGAGCTCTAAGTTCCCTGTCCATCCCGAGGTCCTGGCTCTTTACTTGAAGCCGCGGAACAAACTTTTTGATCCGCAACCTACTGGATTGCGGCTCAAAAAGTTTGTTCCGCAACTGTAAATGTAATCAATAAATTAGAGTTTGGCGCAACGCCCAACTAGATTTGACCAATCAGGTGGTAAATCCATAATACGCTAAAGAGCATTATTATCTTACGCCTTCCCCCACAAAATTTCAAATATGAGACGCAATTGAACTCATACAGGCTTTCGCTTTGTAGTGCTAAATTAAACAATTATTGTTGCCACAATTTTGCCATACCTACAACGCGCAAAATTGCACATGAGTGTTGAACAAAGCGAAACACTGAAATAGTAACTTGATGATTTTACGAGAAAAGATGGTGCCGATAATAGGAGTCGAACCTACGACCTTCGCATTACGAACTCAATAGACTGATGTTTCCCTCTGTTTCCCTCGTTCAAATATTGATGGTTTGTTTTTTAAAATCAAATAATTAATCAACATTTAGGTTTCCACTCGTTCGCTGCCGTTTCCCCTGATATCATGCTAACTGTGTACCCGAGAGTGTACCCCGAAAAGGACCCATTATGGCACTCATCATCACTCAGGATCGGCAGTTAGCTTCCCTTTCAGTTACTGAAGAAGAAAAAGAAAATGTTGTCTCAGTTAAATCAAAAGCGGGCGGGGGCCTCTACATTCGTGTTCGCCATGGCAGCGAAAGTAAAAGCTGGATTTATCGTTACAGGATCGCACAAAAGCAAATCAAGCTGACATTGGGTAGCTACCCGGCTATGGGGCTGGCTCAGGCTCGCCAAGCCCATGCTGAAGCCGCTGAGTTAGTAAAAAAAGGCATTGACCCTCGTTACGCCAGAAAAAATGAGAAACAGCAAAACGAGCAAATGCCAATATTCGCTGACTTGTGGCAAAACTGGTTGGCATTCAGAACAGAGAGCAAACCCATCAGCACTCGTACCATTGCCGACTATGAAGGCACCTATCGCCGCCATCTCGAAAAGGCTTTGGGTAATATGCGCGTTAACGATCTTTCACGTTCAGTCATTTTCGAGCATCTCAGTCGCGTGAGAAAGGACAGTGCAGAAGGGGTTCGCAAAGGGTTAATCATCCTGAATCTGACCCTTGATCATGCCACGTTGCAAGGGCTCATTGAGCACAACCCCGCTCGTTTGCTCAAACCTGCCATGTTTGGTGCATCAATGGGTAAACCGCGTGAACGTTGGTTACCGCAAGATGAGCTTCACATGCTTTGGCAAGTGCTGAATGAAGCCTCTATTGGCGGAGGTTCTGTTGCTGCGGGTGGTCGCGGGATCGCATCCAGCGTGGTGATGTCATTATCCGTTGCGAATGCACTTCGCCTGATCATATTCACGGGTGTTCGTCGGTCAGAAGCAGCAGAAATGCGTTGGGATCAAATTAACGGCGACCGTTGGACTATTCCTGCTACAAAAAATGGCAAAAGCCATATTGTCACACTACATCCCCACGCCCTATCCCTCATTCAAGAACAGCGCGTGATCACTGAAAGGGCGTATGTTTTCGGCTCCATCAGCAAGCCTGGATTTCCTATAACCGGTGATGCCCTCACACGTGCTTTGGAGCGTGTGAGATCAAATATCTTGCGGAACTTGCGCCCTTCTCTCCTCATGACTTACGTCGCAGCGTGGCCACGGGCTGTGCGGAATATTTGGATGCACCAGAACGCCTGATAGAGCTTCTGCTGAACCACGTTCCTAAAGATCGATTAATTCGGACTTATCAAGTTGGGCAACAAGCGGACAAACTGAAAAAGCTATTTCTACGCTGGGGTGATTTTATTCAACAGGAAATCATTAACCCATCGGTATCGATGCCAGATAATGTCGTTAAAGTTCAGTTTGGTGGTAAATAAAAAACAAATAAGGAGCATGGCTCTTAGTCTCCAGAACAGCAAGAGCCATGCAAGTATTTAAGCAAAAACTAAACCTAAGCAACGCTTGAAGTTAACCACCCTTTGCGATGCAATGTATCTACGGCTAAAGATATCTGACGCGGTGTGAACTGCCGCTTTCTCTCATTCCAGGCATAGATAAAATCAGTAACATCTTCAGGGGACGTCAGCGATTCATATTGCATTGTCCAGTGAACTGTTGAAAGTAGTTCCAGACCAAAAGGCGACTCAAAACCCTCCACCAAATCCGAGACTTTCTGAAAGCGGCGGTAAGTCTCTTCCTGCTGCTCAAGAAACGTTTTTGCCTCTTCTGCCACTCCGGGAACCAGCGAGAGCTGCTTATCAGGCATATCGCCGCCATCTGAATACCCAGAGATCATATGCCCTTCAATCGCGTTAAGCACATGCCGAAGGTTTTCCGCATAAGGCCCATAATGCGCTTTCTGGTACTTAAGGCGTAACGGTTCTCCAGATTCCTGCATGAAATACATCAGTTTATGTAATTCGAGTAAAGAGATGAACGGATCTAACAATCCATTAAGATAACGCTGCATCAGTTCAACCAGCGCGGCTCGCCCTGCCGTCATTTTTGGCACTTCTGTTTTATGAACCATACGTTCTGATGACGGTGCACCGTTGGGATCGTAAATCGCAATTTGCACGGACTCAAGCGGTTGAACGGCAGACTCAATCAGGGGCTTAACATCTTGCCAGTCCAGGCCGCCTAAGCCACTCCCCAATGGGGGGATGGCAATAGAACGAATATCATATTGTCGGATCACTGCAACCAGATCGTCCAACCCAGCAACGATATCTTCAAGGCGACTTTTTCCTTTCCAATGACGTTTGGTCGGAAAGTTAATGATATAACGCGGGTTGGTTAACTGCCCGGTCTCAAAGACAAACATTTTGCCAGGCACCACTTGTTCTGCTTTACAGGATGCAGCATAAGCTTTGAAGTTATCCGGGTAGGCATTTTTAAATTGCAATGCAATGCCCCGCCCCATTACGCCGACGCAATTCACAGTATTGATGATGGCCTCAGTCTCTGCCTGGAGGATGTCACCCTGTCTGTATTCAATCATTATGAAATCCTCATCAGTAGTACCATTCTCGTTTCACCTCAACAGGAGGACGATGCCCACCAAGCGGGATAATGTTAGCAACCTGCTGATAAATCAAAGGTGAATGAACACCGATGCGCTCAATTAAATGCCAAGGGAAACAGCGCTCAATCAAAAATTCAGCCTGTTTCGCCTCTTTAGTTCCATTACCACCGCTCCACTGATTACTTTGTATCGCGTCCCAGTTCAGCTCTCCAAGCTGGGATTGTTGACAACGATCTTCGAAATAAAGTGAACCGGCATTGGATAACGTAAACGCCCAACGTTGGTGATGTTGCTCTGCCCATGCCATGGTTGCATAGAGATCAGCTTCAAGATGCAAAATAGGCTCCTGACCACCACGGTATGCCAACTCTGGATGATTGGACCTGTATATCAGGTATAGCATGACAGAGCGGGGACAAAAATAAAAAGGTACGCATTGTCCCACATACAGATTGGGATGGTTTGTGAGCGTCAACTCATGGAGCCGACGCTGTTTAATGCTACTCATGCCTATCATTGTACCGGCACCATGACGAACCGAGATTTGCTCGTCAGACAACAACCCTTCGGCAATGATCGAATGGAGTCGATCAATGTGAAGGATGTGGTAAATCTTGGGACGTTCAGGGATCGGCATACAAACCAGCTCCTTTTAGCAATCCAATGCTAATCTGCCGCAATAATAACAAATTTTGGGGGAGGAAATAGGCATGAATACCACGCTTACCAGAAAGGAAGTGACTACCGTTCGGCCAACACCCCCGGATAATGTTTGGCAATAATGTCGTTCATCTGATCGATCAAGTCAGGACGTTTAAAGGTGAGATGCCCGGTGCCTTTCTGAAAGTAACGCACACTAAAGAACTCATCCTCGTATTCCTGCTGATGGGGATTATCACGGATATGGTCCATCAGCCGGATGGTGATATCGCCTCGGTTATCGGGGATCGGTTTGCCGTCCAGCAGATACAGCATACGCTCTAGATCGGCCAGTTGATCGCGTCGCCAGCCCCAGTTCAGGCCAAAGCCCCAACGATTGTAGGTCACCAGATTGCTGATGATGATTTTCTTACCGAAGTAGCAAGGGTGATTGGTCTTGTAATCCCAGGACAGCCCTTTGAATACATTGATTACCCCACGCTCGAATACCTCTTGTTTACTCTGATGAAATTGCTCAAAGGTGCTGAGAATATTGGCTTCGCTGATGACCGGTAGCTCACCCTCATCCAGATTTTTATGCCACTGGCTACGCGCTTCAGCATCCATCAGCGTCAACATGCCGGATTTCAACATCAGGTCGCGCCAGATATTACGATCCAGTGTGCGAATGATGGCGGGCATCGCCTTGTCAGGCATTTCTGTCAGCCAGCAGTCGTATCGATGCCCTTGCTTTAACGCCCAGTCTTCAGCGGTGCCTCCGCCAATAGTTGCTGTTAGTGTTGAGATCGCCCGTAGCTGGTTGAGAAGCTGTTCTATCTGTTGCAGCGCGGAATTACGTCCAGTAACGATACGTTCGATATTGGTCGAGCAGATCAGCTCGGTGTGTTCGGTCAAAACCTCGGGTTCACTTTGCATAGTTTGTGGTCCATACATAAAAGCAAATGCGCCAGCCGGTAAGGGCTGGCGCATTATGCATCGGGGAGAGAGATAAATAGGGTTGGTGTGGTGTTACTGGAAAACAGATCGGGATCTTTATGCCTTAAGTAAGCCTGTTGGGTCACGTATTCAACTCGGTGATCGTCAGGTAGAATGTTCATCTGTTTTCCTAAATATTTAGAAGAAGAGCCTGATGGCAACGGTTGAGGTAAAATGCCCGTTTTGTGAGCAAACAGACC
>NZ_JAUMIO010000064.1:0-5781 GCF_032905925.1 Pectobacterium sp. HCp5_1 | reverse complement strand
TATGCTTTTCCGCTGTGAAGTCAAGTCATTACTGACTGCCTTCGTTGAATCTTTTTTCCTGTCACCGCAACTGCGTGTCGCTGTTGCCGTGTCAGTGGAGGCGCATTATAGGGACTTCTCGGCGGCTGACAAGCTATAAATGCAAATTATTTTCCAACCGTTCAAAAACAAGCCAAAAGACACCATTCCGCACACTTCACATACAAAAAGTGAATACAACCTGAGCTCATAATGTGAAAACGGGAGCATCCGTTAACGAATGCTCCCGTTGATCGCTTACCATTTCACTCGCATTATTCTTGCCGCGCGACTATCTGTTCGCCGTCAACATCTAATGTGATCGGTTTGCCGGGTATCAATTTCCCCCCCAGCATCTGCTGAGCGAGTGGGTTCTCTATCAGTTGCTGTATCGCTCTTTTAAGCGGACGAGCACCATAGACAGGATCAAACCCGACTTCCCCAAGCATATCTAAAGCTGCATCCGTGATCGTGACACTATATCCACGCTCTTCAAGACGCTTGTACAGCCTCTGAAGCTGAATTTGTGCGATCGACGTAATATGCGCTCTTCCCAATGGGTGGAATACCACGACCTCATCGATACGGTTAATAAACTCAGGGCGGAAGCTGTGGCTGACAACTTCAAGCACCATATCTCTCATTTCGGTATAGCTGCGCTCACCAAAACGCTCCTGAATAAGGTCTGATCCCAGATTGGACGTCATGATGACCACAGTATTACGGAAGTCGACCGTTCTGCCCTGGCCATCAGTAAGGCGACCATCATCCAATACCTGAAGCAGAATATTGAACACATCAGGGTGCGCTTTTTCGATCTCATCCAGCAAAATGACCGAATAAGGACGGCGGCGTACCGCTTCCGTCAGATACCCTCCTTCTTCATAACCGACGTATCCAGGAGGCGCACCGACCAAACGTGAAACCGAATGTTTTTCCATGAACTCAGACATATCGATACGCACCATGGCGTCATCACTGTCGAAGAGGAAAGTCGCCAGCGTTTTGCAAAGTTCCGTTTTCCCTACGCCCGTTGGCCCAAGGAACAGGAACGAGCCAATAGGGCGATTCGGATCGGATAGCCCTGCCCTGCTACGACGGATAGAATTTGCTACCGCTTCAACGGCTTCGTTCTGCCCAATCACACGCTGATGCAGTTCATCTTCCATGCGTAATAATTTTTCTTTCTCACTTTCCAACATGCGAGAAACAGGAATCCCAGTCCAACGCGCCAGCACATCCGCGATTTCAACATCCGTTACTCGATTACGCAGCAAATGCATCGTTTTCCCTTCCTGCTGCGTTGCTGCTGCCAACTGTTTCTCTAGCTCAGGGATTTTGCCGTATTGCAGCTCAGACATTCTCCCCAGATCGCCCTGACGGCGAGCCTGTTCCAGCGCAATTTTCGCCTGCTCTAAAGCCGCTTTAATATTCTGTGTTCCCGTGAGTGACGCTTTTTCTGCTTTCCACTCTTCCTCTTGTTGGGAATATTCACGTTCTTTTTGGTCAAGTTCCGCGCTCAGCAATTCAAGCCGCTTTTGGCTGGCTTCATCAGATTCTTTTTTCAGCGCCTGCTGTTCCAGTTTTAACTGGATGATTCGACGCTCAAGCCGATCAAGGGGCTCTGGTTTTGAATCAATCTGAATACGAATACTGGATGCCGCCTCATCAATCAGGTCAATCGCTTTATCCGGCAATTGACGATCCGCGATATAGCGGTTAGATAGCATGGCCGCCGCAACAATCGCAGGGTCAGTAATTTGTACATGATGGTGCAATTCATAACGCTCTTTCAGCCCGCGCAGAATCGCAATCGTGTCTTCAACGGTAGGTTCAGCGATAAACACTTTCTGGAAACGACGCTCAAGGGCCGCGTCTTTTTCAATATATTGCCGATACTCATCGAGCGTTGTCGCCCCGACGCAATGCAACTCACCACGAGCCAGCGCAGGTTTTAGCATATTACCGGCATCCATCGCGCCATCGGCTTTGCCTGCCCCCACCATCGTATGAAGTTCATCAATAAACAGAATGACGCTGCCTTCCTGTTTAGACAGGTCATTGAGCACGCCTTTCAAACGCTCTTCAAATTCACCACGGTATTTCGCACCCGCCACCAGCGCGCCCATATCCAGTGAAAGCACGCGCTTGTTTTTCAAGCCTTCAGGCACTTCACCATTAACAATACGCTGTGCTAACCCTTCTACTATCGCGGTTTTACCCACGCCGGGTTCACCGATTAATACCGGGTTATTTTTGGTTCGACGCTGCAAAACCTGAATAGTGCGGCGAATTTCCTCATCACGCCCGATCACAGGATCGAGTTTGCCTTGTTCAGCACGCTCCGTGAGATCAATCGTGAATTTTTTCAATGCCTGGCGCTGATCTTCAGCACCCTGATCGTTCACTTGCTCCCCTCCTCTCACTCGATCAATCGCGTTTGTTACACCTTGCTGCGTAACCCCCGCCTTTTTCAATATATCCCCCAACGTGCCGCGAGACTCCAGCGCAGCAAGCGCGAAAAGCTCCGAAGAGATAAAGGTATCGCCACGCTTTTGCGCCAGCTTGTCACACATATTCAATACGCGGACTAACTCGCCAGAAGGCTGAACATCACCATCAGTACCTTCAACCTGCGGCAAACGTGTGATTGCCTGATCAATTTCGGTTTTCAGGTGGTTAAGATTGGCTCCAGCAACAGTCAGAAGTGGACCAACAGTTCCACCATCCTGATGAAGCAAGGCGCTCATCAAGTGAAGTGGTTCAATAAACTGGTGATCGCGCCCAAGGGCGAGAGACTGGGCATCAGCAAGAGCAAGTTGGAATTTGTTGGTAAGACGATCCAGACGCATAACACCTCCCATACACTGGTCAAAATTGCTACTGGAGATTAAATGAGGTCATCCCTCAAAAATTTCAAGGTTATTTTGCCAGTCGTGACAGGATTTAAACGTTACTTGTCTTGGATCGTCTTAATTCAATAGGTTATATCAGCCAGATTAAACTTGCCATACGGCCAGTCACACCATCACGCCGATAAGAGAAAAATTTGTGAGATTCACTCACAGTACAGGCATTTCCACCAAAAATTTGCGTTATCCCTGCGGCACGTAAGCGCAGACTTGCCAGTTGATAGATATCGGCAAAAAATTTATTTCCTTCAGGCCGAAATGCTGAGGCCGCAGCCATATCATGCTGAATAAATGCATCCCTGACTTCAGGACCGACCTCAAAGGCATCAGGCCCAATAGCAGGCCCCAGCCACGCCATAATTTGTGCGGGTTGTGCACGGAAACAGGCTAATGTTTCTTCCAATACCCCCGCGTGCAATCCCCGCCAGCCAGCATGAGCGGCAGCGACTTCATCGCCGTTGATTGCACAAAAAAGCACGGGCAAGCAGTCAGCCGTCATCACCGCACAGACTTTTCCTTTCTTATCCGTATAAGCAGCATCACCACAAACGGATGTTGGGGATGTCTCGCCAATACGAATCACATCGGTGCCATGCACCTGTTCCAACCAATGCGGCATAGTGGGAAGGCCGGCCATCCCCACCAGCGCTTGCCGATTTGCGGTAACGTGCGCAGGCTCATCGCCCACATGATTCCCTAAATTCAGCGAATCATAAGGTGCACCACTATGTCCGCCAACACGCGTCGTACTACAAGATTTCACACTTTCTGGCAAAGGCCAGTCGGGGTATATCAGCATAGTCCGTCACCTCTATAAATCGGCACTTATCGTATTGAATACATTACCAGTCGAGCTGATCCTTAAACGCTTCAGTATCGGCTTTCAGCGCATTAATCAGATCGACCATATCCTGTGGCAATTCCGCATGCCATTCCATGTGAATGCCAGTAATAGGATGGTAGAAACGCAACATGGTGGCATGCAGCGCCTGACGATCGAACCCACGGAGCGTCTCAATGAAATCCTCCGAAGCGCCTTTTGGCGGACGCGGACGACCACCGTATAGCTGATCGCCAACCAGAGGATGATTGATATGCGCCATATGCACGCGAATCTGATGGGTGCGCCCCGTTTCCAGACGCAACCGCAGACGGGTATGCGCACGGAAATGTTCCATGATGCGATAATGTGTCACGGCAGGCTTACCCATTGGGTGCACGGCCATGTGAGTACGCTTGGTTGAGTGGCGAGCGATAGGCTGATCGACCATGCCACCTGCTGTCATCGAGCCAATCGCCACGGCCTCATACTCACGAGTAATTTCACGCGCCTGTAGCGCCTCAACTAAACGCGTCTGTGCGGGTACGGTTTTCGCGACCACCATGAGCCCTGTTGTATCTTTATCAAGTCGGTGCACAATCCCGGCACGGGGCACGTCGACAATCTCAGGATAATGATGTAACAAGGCATTCAATACTGTGCCATCTGGGTTACCCGCACCGGGATGAACCACCAGATCTCTGGGTTTATTGATGACCAGGATATCCTCATCTTCATACACGATATCCAGCTTGATATCCTGAGCTTCCCAGCGTGCTTCTTCTTCAATCAATGCATCAATGGCTACCGATTCGCCGCCAAGTACTTTCTCTTTTGGCTTATTGATGACATTGCCGTTAATCTGTACTCGATTCTCAAGAATCCACTCTTTTATGCGGGATCGTGAATAATCAGGGAACAATTCGGCCAAAGCCTGATCTAAACGTTGTCCGAGTTGAGATTCGGCCACCGTTGCGGTGAGTTGTACTTGTTGTGCCATATTATGCAGCTTCTTCGTTAACGTTGGGTTTTGACGGCGACGCCGTTTAAAATAATGTACTATTGTAGCTGGTCTAAATCGGGAGCTTAACGGACAGCCTCCCGGAATAACATTCTGAGGATAATCAAAACGTCATGACGCGTATGAAATATCTGGTGGCTGCCGCCACGTTGAGCCTGGCGCTGGCTGGTTGCTCCAGCAATTCCAAAGATGCGGTTCCTGATAGTCCGCCATCTGAAATCTATGCCAATGCTCAACAAAAACTGCAGGACGGCAACTTTAAAGCAGCCATCACGCAGTTGGAAGCACTGGATAACCGGTATCCCTTTGGCCCCTACTCGCAGCAAGTACAGTTGGATTTGATCTACGCCTATTACAAATCCGCAGAGCTGCCATTGGCCCAAGCTTCTATTGACCGCTTCCTGCGACTCAATCCGACCCATCCAAACGTGGACTATGTCCTTTACATGCGCGGCCTGACCGACATGGCGCTGGATGACAGTGCATTACAGGGCTTCTTCGGCGTTGATCGTTCCGATCGCGATCCGCAGTATGCCCGTACCGCATTTCGGGATTTCAGCAAGCTCATTCAGGGATACCCGAACAGCCAATACGCCACCGACGCAAACAAGCGTTTGGTTTACCTCAAAGAGCGTCTGGCCAAGTATGAACTTTCTGTCGCGCAATACTACACGAAACGCGGCGCTTATGTGGCAGTAGTTAATCGCGTTGAGCAAATGCTGCGTGATTACCCTGATACTCAGGCAACAAAAAATGCCCTGCCGTTGATGGAAAATGCCTATCGCGAACTGCAACTGGCCGCTCAGGCGGACAAAGTCGCAAAAATCATCACTGCGAATCCAGCATAAACGACAAGTGACACACAATAATAAGACGGTAGCTTCGGTTGTAATGCCAGTCAGTTAAGCGACTGACTGGCAGTTTATCTACGGGCCTTACTGTATTTTTGGGGCCTTTCTTTTACTATTCGTGGGAAGGCCCTTTCCCTTCTTATCGGTAATTTCACCAGT
>NZ_JAUMIO010000063.1:0-6534 GCF_032905925.1 Pectobacterium sp. HCp5_1 | reverse complement strand
GGCGTTGAATCAGGCCGCCGGTACGGCGAAGGCGATGATCAATGAGATGCGCCGCGAGATGTCGCGTTATACGTGGAAGTCGGCGATTTATATCGTGTTGACGATGATTGCCGTCATGGGAGGTTGCCTCTGGGGCATGTATTATTTTATCGATAGCGGTTACGCACGTATTGCGGAGATGCAGCGTATGGAATCTATCTGGAAGCAGAAAGCTCCACGGGCAAATATCAGTACTTGCGATGATAAGCCATGTGTACAGATAATTGGAAGTGAATACACCAATAAAAATGGTGATCGGTTTTATGTAATAAAATAACTTGTGTTTAAATGAGGTTTAAATGAAATCTAAGTTTGATGTGATTATTGACTTTTTGGTCGACAACCCAGATTCCTTATCTGGAAGAAGGAAAAATATAGATATATATACTCCGGATGGCCGTGAGATTTTGTATGAAATGTTTGTTGGTGATAGAGAAAAACATGTTGGCTTGGTTAAACCGTCAACAATACCAGATGAAGCTGTAAGTATGATACTGAAAGCATCTCATGGTTATAATGATGAAGAGTTGGAAAGAATAAAAGTAGAACACCAATATTCTATGTCAGCTGAAAATTTAGTTGGTTATTTATTGGAAAGATATCTTGCGGAAAAATTAGAGCCTCATGGATGGGTATGGTGCTCAGGTGATTTTGTTAAAGCTGTTGACTTCATAAAAAAAGATGAAGAAGGCATTTGGCATGCTCTTCAAATTAAAAATAGAGATAATACTGAAAACTCTTCATCTTCGGCTATAAGAAAAGGAACACCAATAAAAAAATGGTTTAGAACATTCTCTAAACCATCGCGAAAAAGAGATACAAATACCAACTGGGATAACTTCCCTGAGACTAGATTTGTTGAGTTATTGAGCGAGGATGATTTTTTAGATTATATAGAGAATCTAGTTTCATCAGGCTCAATACAATGATAATCAATCACGGAAAGCTTTTTTCCAGTCAAGTTCAGTAGTGTACTTGTATCGTGAAAACTTGAAATTCTCTGGTGGTTTTTTGTTTGTGTTTTTTTCATAGTTAATTATTGTTTTTGCAATTGCTTGACCTAAACCACAAGGAACTGCATTTCCAATTTGTTTGTATTTATTAACTAATGATCCGGCAAATATCCAATCATCAGGGAATTGTTGTATCCTGGCATACTCTGCAACACTTAATGGTCTGTCGTCATCTGGATGGGCTAAGTCGGTAGCTGGCATTGTTGGGCTTGTTACTAATGTTGGACTTGGTTTATTCCAATCAAGCCTACGCAAAAAACCAGTTTTGCCTCCACCAAGATAATATGATTTACCAAGAGCCTCTTTTTGTAATTCTTCTGGTAAATTTCTCCAGTTTTCACCGCTTTTTAGTATCTTATAGTATCTCAATCTATTTTCAGGAAATTTTGCGCAAAGCTCGTTTCTTTCTTTAGGTATATCAGATATAGCGCTAATTAATGTATTCCATTTTGGCAAGCCAAAACTATCATCTTGCGAATGTGTTGGTGAAAGATAAGGTAGTTTTTTACCATCGCGACTAGCAATAATAACAACTCTTTCTCTAATCTGAGGAACGCCATAATTTGCAGCATTATATAAGTTGAATGAAACACCATACCCATTACTTTCTAAATAGTTCAAAATGTGATCAAGTGCTGTGCCTTTTTTTCCTTTCTCGTCTTCTTTATTAGATGGGTTGTAGCTTGCGGATAATAGCCCCCTTACATTTTCTATAACGATGAATTTGGGATTTAATTCCATGCAGATCTCTAAAAAATGCAGAAAAACGTTACCTCTATCATCCTCAAAAGATCTCCTTGCGCCTGCTGTAGAAAATGCTTGGCATGGTGGGCCGCCAACAATTAAATCTATATCATCATGTTTTTTGTTTTTTATTTTTTCAACTATATCAATTGCTTTGTATTTTCTGATGTCATCAATTAATGGAACGTCCGGTCTGTTTGTTTTAATGGTTTCTCTGCAAGATTTATCCATCTCGCAGTATAGTAATGGGACAAAACCCATTGACTCGAGTCCTAGATCTAACCCTAAAGCACCACTAAAAAAACTTAAATACTTCATTTTACCTTTCTCATTAAAACATATGGGTTCAAATTTATTTCGCTTTAGCATGTTTAACTTGTTCATTTTTCACCTTGTGACGATATATAGGGAGGATACCTATTCCTCGATCAAAGGTCCAGTATTTTTTTACCATAACATCACTTGCGCGCACCACTGACCAGGTACTCATCACCAGAACCCGCCGGAACGTCCAAAATCGCGGGTTTTCTGCCCCGAAAATGGGCTGTTTTTATGTTGCCAGTTTGTTATCAGAATCGTGGGGTTGGTTTTAGCCTGTTTACTGGCTGAAACCGCTATTTCTTCCAGAATTGCCATGATTTTTTCACCACCGACTGCGTGGCAGGTTCTGGTGTGGCTGGCAGCTTGGACTCTATAAGCAGCATTGCCTGTTTCAGGCTGTCAATATGGTCATCCTGACGTTGTATTTCTTTTTCCTTGCTCTCCAGCAGTTGTTCTAACAGGGCGATTTTTTGTTGCAGGGCTGCGACAGGTAACTCATTTTCCACTGTTGCATCGTGCTGTATTACGTCACGCTGCAACACTGTTGCAGGTGATGCTGATATGGTGCCGAAAACGCGCAATAGCTCTGATGTTTCTACTTTTTTTGAACCTGTTGCATCTGTAGATTGCGACAGTTTACCTTGCTTGATGTAGCGATGTATTGTTGCTCTGTTTTTGCCAGTCAACCTGGCTGCTTCCGTTACAGATACCAGCGCCATAGATGCCTCAGAGTCGTCCGTACTTGGCTAAAATTTTCTCTAGCGTCGCCTGCTGCTTTGAAGTAAGCCACGAGAAGGAGCCATTCAGGTCGTATTTGCTTTGCATGTCACTCAAAAATTTAGCTTCGAAACTGGTTAGCTGAATTTTTGCAGTGAGTGCCTCATGTAGTGTTTTTCTTAGCCCGTTATGTATATGGGTTTCTGGTGTGATGGTATTTGGTATTTTGTTGCCTGATTGCTCTTTAGCCAATTCCGTTACAAGATCTATTGGTTTTTCAAGTTCGCATTGGAAAACAAGCGAATCTGCCGGTCTACCGTATTTTTCAATAGAAATATTCATGTTGCTGTAAGTATTAAGATCCTTCGCTATAGGTTTTAGAACCCAGTGATTTAGTAACTTGTACTCATGATAGTTATTTTCAAGCATCAACATAAATTTGAAATCATCAATAGATATTTTTACGTTTGCCTTGTTTGTTTTTCTTTGAGTTAATTCCTTTAGTAACCATTCATATACGCGCATAGAGTATTTGTTTTTAAATGACTTAACATGCTCTAAGTTATATTTTATGAATTGTTTTAGTTGGTACAGCAAAGGTGGTAAGTGTTCATTGAACACTAACTTAACTTTTTGTGTTTTACGGTTAAATTCAACTAGCCCAGCCCAATTGAATATCCTTCTTTCTATGTCACCAACGGGATAGATCAATTCAATAGACCTATTCATCAGATCTCTGGTTGAATTAATAAGGTTTTTATAGGCTAAGTCATTAGATATACCCATATACTTTGCATATTCTTGATAACCAAACTCAACAGTCCTCTCTTGAATCGTCATTCCAGACAAAGACGGGTTGATGCAACCAATACAATACAATATCAGCTTGGTTTCCTGTTCAGTAAGGTCATAGCGACTTACTGCTAATTCGTTTGCTTTATAAACAATAAGCTCTGACATGACACACCATAGGTTAGATTCAATACGGAAATCTAACCTAGTGGAAAGGTTAGATCAATAAAAAAAACATAACTATTATGGATGCGCTGTTGATAATCAGAAAATCCCTTAACCTTTCCCCACCAAAAGACGAAAATCCCTTAACCAAAGACGAAAATCCCTTAACCTTTCACGTTTTTTTTATCTATAAAACAATGACTTAAAAACCTTAGAATAAAAAAAGAATAAAAAAGATAAAAAAGAATAGATCCCAGCCTTGTGGATAACTGAACGCCTGAGTCAGTTGAGCGATATGATAAAAGGATGTCGCAAACGCTGTTTGCTCCTCTTCAAAACCACGTTTAACACCAAAAACTGAGATAGCACCCTCGCAGGCTCGGGCAACCCGCTGAACATTTCTTTTGTCTCCGACCATCCAGCACCTGAATCGCTGTTCTTTCCGTAAAATTCAGTTCGCTTCGCTCACGGCTTTGGCAGGGAATGGGGGTAAATGGCGATACAGGCGCTTTTCATGGACTCATGTGAGGAAATTACCCATGAAACAAGAAAAGCCCTTCACGGGCTTCTCAGGGCGTTTTATGGCTGGTCTGCTATGTGGTGCTGTCTGACTTTTTGCTGTTCAGCAGTTCCTGCCCTCTGATTTTCCAGTCTGACCACTTCGGATTATCCCGTGACAGGTCATTCAGACTGGCTAATGCCCCCAACAGGGCGGCGGTATCATCAACAGGCTTACCCGTCTTACTGTCAACCAGACCCGCCAGGATGAGCAATCCGGCAGACTGGTACAGAGCATGGTCACGGGCTTTACGGGCGGCTCTGGCTTCGGCTCGCTTTTCTGCCTGTATCAGGTTCATGACTTTCGCTCTGGCTTCCTGCGCTTTCTCTGCTGCCTGTTCAGCCTTCATCAGCAGGGACAGCGTTTTGATATCCTGCGCTGTTTTATCTGCTTTATCCGTCAGTATCAGCATGAGTTTCTGCTGTTCATTCGGCGACTTTAATCCGCGAATATACTGCACTCTTTCTGCTGCCCATTGTTCCTGTTTTTCGCTTTTATTCATGCCCGTTTACCCTCTGAGTTTTAACGGGGGAATTATGCTCATTGATGGCAGCGGAGGTCAAATTCAACTACAATCCATGATAACTCTTTTTATTTATCATGGCGCACTTAGACGTTTCTTCACTTCGTTCAGAAACGGTGCGCGCCTTCAGCGGGATAAAACACGATGGCATCCTATCATCTCAGCGTAAAAACCGGCGGGAAAGGCAGTGCCTCCCCCCATGCCGATTATATTGCGCGTGAGGGAAAGTATGCCCGTGAAAAAGACTCCGACCTTGAGCACAAAGAGTCCGGTAATATGCCTGAGTGGGCAGTGCATAAACCGTCCGAGTTCTGGAAAGCCGCAGACACGTCTGAACGTGCTAACGGCTGCACCTACCGTGAAATAGAGATAGCCCTGCCTCGCGAGTTAAAACCCGAGCAACGCCTTGAGCTTGTCCGCGATTTTGTCCGGCAGGAAATCGGCGACCGCCATGCGTATCAGTTCGCCATTCATAACCCGAAAGCAGCGATAGCCGGGGGCGAGCAGCCGCACGCGCATATCATGTTCTCAGAGCGTATGAATGACGGCATTCACCGTGACCCGCAGCAGTATTTCAAACGGGCTAACACCAAAGAACCTGAGCGCGGTGGCGCGAAAAAGGCACGTTTCGGGGAAACGCCGACCGAACGTAAAGAGCACCTTGTCGCCCAACGGGAACGCTGGGCTGACCTACAGAATAAGCACCTTGAACGGTATCAGCACGCTGACCGTGTTGATGCCCGCTCCCTGAAGGCGCAGGGCATTGAGCGTGAGCCGGAGCGGCATCTTGGTGCGGGTCAGGTTCAGCGATTTGATACTGAGCAGCTACAAGCCATTCTTGAGCGCAGGGAGGCTGAAAGGCAGGTGCAGCAGTCCCGTGATGAGCGTGACAGCGTCATTGACGTGACTACCTCGTTACGGGAAGCCCTCAGCGAGCGGGATAATGTGACGCCAAAACAATCGTCGAAGCCAGAGCCTGAGCAGGAAGCCCATTCCGGCAGAACGTTTGATTTTGAGAAAGAGCCGGAGGCGTTGAACGAACTGGTCAGTGATGCGCTGAGGGACATACAGGAAGAAATCGACCTTCAGTCCCTTGTTAACGATGCAATGGCGGAGTTTCAGGGGATACATCAGGAAATGGAACGACAGAGAGAACGCGAGCATCTGGCGGAAAAACAGCGTCAGCAGGAGAAAGAACGGCAGCGACTCGCCGAACAAAAACGACAGAAGCCGGATAAAGGCTGGTCATTTTCACGATAGACAGGATTTTGCATGAGTGACGAAATTAAACAAATCGCCGCCCTTATCGGGCATCATCAGGCGCTGGAAAAGCGTGTTACCTCTCTAACTGAGGAATTTCACGCAGCTTCCTCGCAGTTACAGCGGCAGAGTGAAATACTGAGTAAGGTTATTCGTGAGCTGGACAGCGCGTCTGGCAATATGACTGACACTGTCAGGCAGTCCGTTAATGCCGCGTTAACTCAGGTTGAGAAAGAGCTGAAGCAGACAGGTCTTGCACAACAGAAACCGGCGACAGAGGCGTTGAATCAGGCCGCCGGTACGGCGAAGGCGATGATCAATGAGATGCGCCGCGAGATGTCGCGTTATACGTGGAAGTCGGCGATTTATATCGTGTTGACGATGATTGCCGTCATGGGAGG
>NZ_JAUMIO010000062.1:0-7118 GCF_032905925.1 Pectobacterium sp. HCp5_1 | reverse complement strand
TATTTCATTGATATAATTAAAGATAGTCATTGTCTTTCACTGAGTGTTAGTGGAGATAAAGCTCAGATCAATAAAATCGAAATAAGTTCTCTATTTCAATAAGTAAAGTGAGATCCCACCCTGGAGAAAGAAGTTATCTTCTTAGATATATCCGTAATTAACTCACTTTTTTCTTTGCTAGATATTTTACTTAACCATTCAGGTTCAACATGAACATATGACTGGCTAAGAATATTGTTTTTTATATAATCTGCCATGTTTTTGTCCTTTATGTGAAGATCGATATATAAATTATATCTATGACGCTAACCAGTACATTTCATAAAAAATCATTAGCGTGATTAGATCATTGCGTTTTTCCTTTAACCGTCGCTAAAAAGCAGATCCAGTTTGGAAAAGTCAGAGGTAAATTAACTATATCGTCCCCAATCCCTATTTATAACCCACGCTGTAGGCCAAGTAACAAAATCTTCAGGATTAAAAGATTCCCCATTGTTGAGCATATACTCGATACGTTCCGCTCGTAATGGTAAGGAGTGGTTGATTTTATCACTCTCAAAGTCCCAAACCCAGTAGCGAGGAATGCCGTCGTTTATCCTCTTTCCGGCAGCATAATCCATTGGAGCGCAAACCCGCTCGATGTAATCGCCATCATCTTCTGAATAAAAACGGATCTTCAGTTTTTTTTTGGTATGTATACTGTCAATAAACACATCATGCTGATCATGCATAGTCATTTCCTTGTTGTGTTTTCTACAAGAGGTATAGCATCTTAAAAAATATGCTAAGACTGACAGTTTTACAATAATACCTAGATCGAGTTCAGTACTTACGAAGCCCGTAACAGCAAACTCAGTCTTTGGTCTGCTTGCGCTGGCGGCGTTTGATCTCACCTTGCATGGCCGAAACGATAAATTGCCCTGTGCTTTCATCTGGCTCTTTTACTTTTTCCATTGCCTCAGCAATATCATGCGGAACTCTTGCCTCAAGTTTTCTTGATTTTGCGTTTACTGCTTTCGTTGCCATGACTATACCTAATGCTGGTTGGTGGCAGACAGTATACACAATAAAGCGCAAAAAATAGCGTTGACGTGGCTGACACTTAATTTTATAGTGGCTGACACCTTGAGTTGTTCAAGGTTAAAAATAGCGAAGCCCGCAGGTGCTACCAACACCTACGAGCTTCTAACCACAATGTTATAGGAGCTAACACTATGGCTGATATCCAGTTTACCCAAACTCGCCCCGAATTTCAGTATCGCTTTCTTGCTCTGGGAACATCCTCCCAGCGTGTCGTGCATATTATCGCTGCTACCGAACGTCAGGCGCGGGAACATTCCCCTGATGGTCATGTCATGGTCTTTGCTGGTCGCCTGTCCGTTGAGGAGGTGCGCCATGTTTGATAACACGCCGTTAGAACCCGAAGAAGCGCTCGATCAGTGTCGTGCGCTGGCTTACGCCATTGTCGAATTGAATAATCCAGAATCGAAAGAGATTTTAACGTTCGTGTTAGCGGAACGGCTAGATAACCTGCACCGACTCTTTCATGCGTTAGAAACGGATAAACAAGAAGGGATGAGTCATTAACAACGTCGTGGACGCAATGCTCATAAGGCTGCTGCTGCCTAAATAGAAGGCAAAGAAAAAGGCGCTTAACCCAAGAGGTAAAGCGCCTTTTTTCAAATGCTTAACTGATTAGTATCAGTTCATGCCGTATTTTTTCAATTTCTTACGCAGAGTACCGCGGTTGATGCCCATCATCAGGGCAGCGCGGGTTTGGTTGCCGCGGGTGTATTGCATCACCATGTCCAACAGTGGCTGTTCAACTTCAGCCAGTACCAGCTCATACAGGTCACTTACATCCTGACCGTTCAATTGAGCAAAATAGTTCTTCAGTGCCTGTTTAACCGAGTCGCGCAGGGGTTTTTGGGTTACCTGAGCCTGAGAGTTTACAGTGGAAACGGTCAGTACGTCAGAATTCACGCGTTGTTCGAACATAGTTCTGTCAGCTCTTTTTCTGTTTACGCAAGATTTTCAAAATATGCCTTCAACGCCTCCAGCTGCTCGCTGGCATCCTCAATGGCGTTGAATGTGCGCCTAAACTGGTCGTTTGGGGCATGCTCCTGGAGATACCAGGATACGTGCTTACGAGCGATACGAAATCCCTTGCCTGGACCATAAAAGTCGTGCAATTCCCGTATATGCTCGATCAACAAGCGCTTGACCTCTGCCAACGGCATCGGTGCCAGCAACTCCCCTGTGTCCAGATAATGCTGGATTTCCCGAAAGATCCAGGGTCTTCCCTGAGCGGCTCGTCCTATCATCAGGGCGTCAGCCCCGGTGTAGTCAAGAACCGCTCTGGCTTTATGCGGGTCTGTAATGTCGCCATTCGCAATAATAGGAATGGAAACGGCCTGCTTAACTGCCCGAATGCTGTCGTATTCCGCGAAGCCATTGAACAGGCACGCACGAGTGCGTCCGTGAATGGTTAACGCCTGAATGCCACAGTCTTCAGCCAGTTTGGCAATTTCTACACAGTTACGATGCTCTGGTGCCCAACCGGTACGGATCTTCAGTGTCACCGGTACGTCTACCGCTTTCACTACCGAAGAGAGGATCTGTTTGACCAAATCCGGATACTGCAATAACGCAGATCCTGCCATCTTGCGGTTCACCTTCTTCGCCGGGCAGCCCATATTGATGTCAATGATCTGCGCGCCGGAATCAGCGTTGATTCTCGCTGCCGCCGCCATCTCATCGGGGTCACAACCGGCAATTTGCACGGCTCTGATACCCGGTTCATCGCTATGAACCATTCGCAAACGCGACTTGTCTGAACGCCACACTTCCGGGTTGGAAGAAAGCATTTCAGACACGGTCATTCCAGCGCCCATCGCATGACAGAGTGCTCTAAATGGGCGATCGCTAATACCAGCCATTGGGGCTGCTATCAAGCGATTACTAAGCTGAAATTGTCCAATGTGCATAGACAAAAATTGACCATACTGTGCCTGCAAGGGCGCGTATATTACGCATTTTTTACGTCAGATGAAAGGCCAAACTTTGACCAATTTACGGCTATCGATCAATGAAAATGCAGTTCGTAGAGGTATATGAAAATATTATTCATATTTAACAGTGTGTTATGTTTTTGTGCTGGTTTTTTGAACGATAAAATATTCATCTGCTTACAGAATTTTATCTGCAAGTGCGGTCATTTTTGGTGGAGATACAGCAGCCTATCAATGCTTTATCAGTGAAATGCGTTGGTTAATGTGGCAAAAAAGGGTGCCGATTGGCCTGAGGCTGGCCGACAGACAGTCTGGCCAGCCTCGCGACGTGGCTTAATGGATGATGATTCGGCCATTAAGCGGCTGTGTGGGGCGGTTATTCGCGTGATGCATGACCGAGCGGAACTGGTTTATCTGATCGGTAGAGGCGGTGACGGGGTGATCCAGCACGAGCCAGCGAATGCCTTCTGAGCACGGTGGCGTGGTGAGCGATCCACTAAACCGATAGTAGTTTAATGACGTCGGTAACAAGGCCTGAATCGCGATTGGTGTGCGCACGTTCTCCGCCTGATTAACCTGAGCCGGAATCTGCTGCCATGTTGTGGCTAGCGGCAGATTGGCTTCTCCTTCCTGAAACATCAACGCGATAACGGTAAGCGCGTCAGCCGCGTCTTTATAGACAAAATGGCCTTCTAGCGGAAACTGCTTACCGTCAATTTCATTCTCGCTCGGGGCGTGAAAGTGAAACTGCTGCAAGGTGAATGTCTCGTTATCCAATACCAGCGTATTCCCCGGGCCCACGTTAACCTGAACGGTATGCCCGTTGTTGATAATTTGCTGTGTCCCAGACTGGAAAGCTAACTGTAGAGGGGCGTGCTGGGCGTCCAGCGCCTGGCGGATATTAATGGGAGATTGGTTTTTACCGGTTTCACACAGCGAGAAGTCTGGGGACAGCTTTCCCCAGTGTGCGGGATCGCCGTTGCCTTCGTAGCCCCAGTGAACCGGATCGGCCGCCAAGGCGGAAAAGCTGGCGGATAGCATCAATACGACAGAGAGTTTACCTTTCATTTTTCATCCCTTGAAAATAATGATATGGCATCGTTGAGCGCCGGGCGCAGGTGACGTCCAGTCGCTTGCCGAGCTGAATAATACGCCTGTTTATGGGGATCAATCGTGAGATATAGCAGGAAGAAGTGTGCCCACCGTTGTACGTACGGTGGGCGGGACTCGCGGGATAACGTTATTACGAGGCGCGACGTTGGCCGGTAATGCGGCACCACTCTTCGCGTTCAGCCACCGGATCGAGTGTGAACTTGTCTGCGTACGCTTCTGCGACGCCTTCGGCTTGCGTTGCCAGCACACCGGACAGGCCGAGGTGACCGCCTGCTTTTGGCAAATCGCTAATCAGCGGTGCCAGCTCGCGTAGCGGGCCAGCAAGGATGTTGGCGACGACGACATCGGCAGACAGGTCGGCAGGCTGGTCTTTCGGCAGATAAAGTTCAAGACGCTCGGAAACGCCGTTGCGCTGTGCGTTGTCGCGGCTGGCTTGAATCGCCTGCGGATCGATATCAATCCCGATAGCGCGTGCTGCACCCAGTTTCAGAGCGGCAATCGCCAGAATGCCGGAACCGCAGCCGAAATCGATGATGGTTTTCCCTTCCAGATCCAGCCCGTCGAGCCATTGCAGGCACAGCGCGGTCGTTGGATGGGTACCGGTGCCAAATGCCAGGCCCGGATCGAGCATGACGTTGACGGCAGTCGGGTCAGGAATGTCACGCCAGCTTGGGCAAATCCACAGACGTTTGCCGAACTGCATTGGGTGGAAGTTGTCCATCCACTCGCGTTCCCAGTCTTTGTCTTCCAGTTGTTCGATTTTGTGTTTAAAACCGACGCCCAGCAGCGGTTCTTGCTCCAGTATCGCGATAACGGCGTTCATGTCGGTTTCGGCATCGTACAGCGCAATCGCGTCGGTATCGCCCCACAGACGGGTCTCGCCCGGTAGCGGTTCGAACACGGGATTATCGTGCGTATCCTGAAACGTAACGGATACCGCACCGCTTTCCATCATGACGTCACCCAGTTGTTCAGCAACTTTTCCTGAGGTGTTTATTTTTAGTTGAATCCACGGCATAGCAGTCTCTATTACATTTAAAGTGAAGATGAAGCGGCAACCGGCGCTGGTGGATTATGACCAAAGCGGTTGCCAATAATAAACGCCATCAGGCTGAGTAACAGCGATGGCACAATCGGGTGATATCCGGCCAGCTGAAGATTGAAGCTGGCCAGTAAGGTATAGCAAATCGCCCCGGTGAACATGGCGCTAAGCGCACCCGCGGCATTCGCGCGTTCCCAATACAGGCCCAGCACCAGCGGCCACAGGAACACCGCTTCCAGTCCGCCAAACGCCAGCAGGTTCAGCCAGATGATCATATCCGGCGGCCGTAAGGAAGCCAGCAGCACCAGCAGCCCCAATAGTAGCGTAGTCATGCTGGACAGGATCTTGATGCGGCGTTCGTTATGGATCTGCTGCGGACGTACGCTGAGATAGAGATCCTTGATGATCGTGGCAGACGCCTGAAGCAAATGCGCATTAATGTTGGACATGATAGCGGCCATTGGCGCAGCGAGAAAGATCCCGGCGGCCAGCGGCGGTAGTACGGTGACCATTAGCGCCGGTAACACCTGATCGGGGATCGTTAGATTTGGCATCACGGCACGACCCAGCGCCCCAGCCAGATGCATGCCCAGCATCAGAATGCCGATGACGATTGTGCCGATGATAATCCCTCGGTGCAGCGCCTTGCTGTCGCGGTAAGAAATACAGCGAACGGCGGTGTTTGGCAGGCCGATGACGCCGAAGCAGACCAGCACCCAGAATGAAGCCATAAACGGCATCGACAGAATCCCGCCGCTGCCCTGCGGCGAGACCAGCATCGGGTCAATCTGTTGCAGCTTATCCACTGCGCTGTGCAGGCCGCCAGCGGCATAGATTACGCCGACCAGCAGGATGACGGTGCCGATCAACATCACGATGCCCTGCATCGCATCATTGAGCACGCTGGCGCGGAAGCCGCCAAACGTGGTGTACAGCGCAATGGTGACGCCGAAAATCAGCAAGCCGATGTCGTAAGGAATGTTAGCCGCGGTTTCCAGCAGGCGTGCGCCGCCGATGAATTGCACGGCCATGGCACCGATAAACGCAACCAGCAGGCTGATACTTGCAAACCACACCAGCAGCGGACTGTTGTAGCGGGCGTACAGCATGTCATTCAGCGTGATGGCATTGTAGCGCCGCGCCAGAATGGCGAATTTTTTCCCCAGAATGCCCAGTGACAGCAGCATGGTGGGAAGCTGGATCATCGACAGCAGCACCCAGCCCAGCCCGTATTTATACGCGGCACCCGGCCCGCCGATAAAGGAGCTGGCGCTGACGTAAGTACCGATGAGCGTCATCGCCAGCACAAACCCGCCCATTGAGCGGCCGCCAAGGAAATACTCGTTAAGAAAGTTGCCCGCCTGACGGCGACGGTACGCATAGACCGACAGCCCGAAGACCAGCAGCAGATAGCCAATCAGCGGCAATAAAATTTCAATTTGCATCGTCACTCTCCAGTGAGATATCGCGGAAAATGACGCGAACCATCAGCCAGCACAGCAGCGTAAACACAAGCGGTAGCAGCAGGCAGGCCATCTCAAACCAGTGTGGAAGACCGGTGATCCCTTGTGTGTTGTCTGGCAAATAGGCGGCAAGCACCCAGGCCACTAAATAAACCAGCGTCAGGCCAAAAGCCCAGCGGGCCTCTTTGTGCGCCTGAGGAAAGCGTGTATCCATGTTCTGCTCCACCGTGAATGGGAGAATGGGTATCGTTATGAACGTCGTGATGACGAAAGCGGGAATTTTACGGCATGTGGGCCAATTGACTAGTAAGAATTACGTCATTGGCGTAAAAGCCCGCTACGGGGTACTCATCGTTTGGTGAAAAAACGGTCACGTATTCAACTCGGTGATCGTCAGGTAGAATGTTCATCTGTTTTCCTAAATATTTAGAAGAAGAGCCTGATGGCAACGGTTGAGGTAAAATGCCCGTTTTGTGAGCAAACAGACCC
>NZ_JAUMIO010000061.1:0-7541 GCF_032905925.1 Pectobacterium sp. HCp5_1 | reverse complement strand
CGACTGAATCGTAAAACTATCGGGTACTCAAAATCAGTGGAAATGCATGACAAGATAATCGGCACATTCATCGAACGTGAACATTATCTGCAATGACCTGATCTACATATTGAATACGTGACCTAATAAAGAGTCTTTTCTCCGCAGTTTCTTTAGTCGGGATTCAATTATCCTCTGGACAATAAAAACCTATTCAAGAAACCGGAAACGATATTTGGCGGATTTAGCCGATCCTCACTATCGTCATATCCGTTTTATTACTTTGCGTTCTCCTCGGGAATGTGAAACTTTTCTGCAACACTTTCCCAAGGAAATACACACTCATTCGGCTTGAGTCGTTACTTTTGCCTCACCCGCAGGTTTTATTGTCAGCGTCGCGCCGATTGACGCGATGATAATAAAGATCAGCGCCATCCACTGTATGAACGATAAATGTTCGCCGAGAAAAAGAATCCCGGAGAGGGCGGCAATAGCGGGCTCCATACTCATCAGCGTGCTGAACGTTCTGGCGGGCAGACGGGTTAATGCCACCATTTCCAGAGAATAAGGAAGCGCGGTGGACAGAATCGCGACGGCAATACCGAGCGGGAGTATCGAGAGCGAGAACAGCGTGCTCTCAGCGTAATACGCACCAATAGGGCAGAAGATCAGCGCAGCAATGCAGGAGCCGATGGCGACGGTTCCAGGCCCGTGATTTGCTCCCGCTTTTTGCCCAAACAGAATATAAAGTGCCCAACAGGCACCCGCACCCACAGCGCAAGCCGCACCCGTTAAGTCAACATTGCCGATATTGTGTCCCAGCGGCAATAAGAACCATAGTCCGGCAACAGCCAGAAAAACCCATAGAAAATCAATCGGTCTGCGTGAGGCTAACATAGCAACGGCAAGCGGGCCGGTGAATTCCAGTGCAACAGCAATGCCAAGCGGCACCGTCTGTAATGACAGGTAGAACAGAAAGTTCATCCCGCCCAGCGTCATGCCATACACCAGCAGCGGCAGGCGGTTACTGCTAAATCGCATACGCCACGGCTTGAAGATGATGCACAGGATGATCGTACCAATTCCCAGACGCAGTGCCGTGACGCCAGTGGCTCCAATAAGTGGAAACAAACTTTTGGCCAGAGCGGCACCGCTTTGGATAGAAAGCATCGAGATAATGATGAGCAATACAGGGACAAATGATGATGAGCGATGAGAAAATAAGGTCATTCTTTTGGCCTTAAAACAGGTATAACATTCCGTTGCTATTATATCCAATTGTAAACAATTTGTCTGGTATGAGTTGACTTTTATTGACCTTTATTTACGCATCATTTAACTGATGTGTTTTTGCACAATGCAATTAGCGTACAAACTGAGCGGGTAATTCGGAATTGTCTGTTTTACTGCTTTGTGGTGAATTTATTTTTAATCTAATTGTCACAATAAAAAAATCAATATAATTAGTATGATAGGTTGTTTTTGACAATATTTGTTACATCTAAAGCCTAATTGATAAATATTTATAGGGCGGCAAGTCCCGAATTTCTTTGTTATATTTACTGCGTTAGTTAGTCTTTCATAAAATAAATTCGAGGCTGTAAATATGAAAAAAATCGCGTGTCTTTCCGCTCTGGCTTGTGTATTAGCCGTTGGCGCAGGTTCTGCATTTGCTGGTCAAAGTACTGTAACTGCAGGCTATGCTCAAGGTGATGCTCAGGGCGTACAAAATAAAGTTAAAGGCTTTAACCTGAAATATCGTTATGAGCAAGATAATAACCCACTGGGCGTTATTAGCTCATTCACCTACCTGGAAAAAAATGGTAGCGATAACGGTCTTTACAGCAAAGGTCAGTACATGGGCTTCACTGCGGGTCCAGCTTACCGTCTGAATGACTGGGCAAGCTTGTACGGCGTTGTTGGTTTCAGCCACGGTAAAGTAACGAATAACGCGACCAACGGTCTGAACAACAGCAGCAACGACGATTACGGCTTCACCTACGGTGCAGGTGTTCAGTTCAACCCAATGCAGGACGTTGCTCTGGATGTGGGTTACGAACAAAGCCGTATCCGCAGTGTTGACGTTGGTGCCTGGGCTGTTGGCGTAGGTTACCGCTTCTAATCTAACCCTGTAGGGTTTACTTACCCTCAGCGTTGGTTGTTAGATGTGTCGGAAGAATCCGCTCTTTTTAGGGCGGATTTTTTTATGGCTGTTTGTCTAAATCAGCGATGAGTTTCATCAGTCATTTATCCAGTCACTTTTCAGCCGGTTGATATCCGAATGCGTTTATCGGCATTGATCAAATTCATGCGGTATCGGTCTGTCATAAGATTTTATCTTGACGTTAAGATTCTTTATGTGAAGATAATGTTCATCAAGTCGTAGTGATTTACTCAAGCTATTGAGGTTATACATGGCAGTGACATCAACGGCCCGCACGCGGGCTTTTCTGTTCTTCACAATTATCCTGTTGGGACTGAATTTACGTCCTGTTCTGGCGGGGATTGGCCCATTGCTGAATCAGATTCAGGCTGCAACGGGCCTGGATGACAGCATGGCGGGAATGTTAACCACGCTCCCGGTGTTCGCTATGGGGTGGTGTGCGTTATATGGCGGCCAGTTGCAGGCGCGTCTTGGTGAATATCGAGGGATCACGCTGGGCATTGTGGTCATTGCCTTGGCGTGCAGCGCTCGCTGGTGGCTGAATAGCGGTATTGCGCTGCTGGTTAGCGCTGCGCTTGCCGGAATCGGGATTGCCTTGATTCAGGCGCTGGTGCCGTCGTTTATCAAGCTCCATTTTGGTCGCCACAGCAGTCTCCTTATGGGCTTTTATACCACGGCGATTATGACCGGTGCGGCGTTTGCGGCTTCATCGGTTTCTCCGCTGGCAAATGTGTGGGGCTGGCAAAGTGCGCTGGCCTGCTGGGGTATTGTGGCGCTGGTGGCTGCGGTGGCCTGGCGGTGTATCCCTAAAGCGTATACCGTGAAACAGGATGCAGTGGCTGTCGTAGCAACGCGCCGAAGCGGAATGGATTGGCTGCTGATGGTGTTCTTCGGCATTGGTACGGGTGCGTATACGCTGGTGCTCGCATGGCTGCCGCCGTATTACATTCAACTGGGGTTAGATGCGACGCAAAGTGGCCTGATGTTGGGCGGATTAACGCTGACGGAAGTAATTTCCGGCCTGCTGGTATCAACGTTCATCAACCGTTTTCCCGATCGACGCAAGCTGTTGCTTCCTATCCTGACCGTGATGCTGGTGGGAATGATTGGGTTGATTGTGGCGCCGCTGACGTTTACGTATCCCATCATTATCATGCTGGGCGTTGGCATTGGTGCGCTGTTCCCGCTGTCGCTGATTGTGGCGTTGGATCAGGTGACCGACTCACATAAAACCGGTTCACTGATGGGCTTTGTGCAGGGCGGTGGCTACATCCTCGCCAGCCTGATGCCTTTGCTGGCGGGTTTCATTCGTCAGCATACGGCGGGTCTGGAACAAGCCTGGATGATCATGACCGTTGGCGTGGTCGTGTTGATTCTCATGGCGACCCGTTTTGCTCCGGTGAAGAGCCCGAGTCGCTAAGCGGTTTGTTGTGTTGTCAGCGAGCGGAAACCCGCTCGCTATCATCAGTTTGTTGGTGGGCGATAGCGCCATAGCCAGCGCCCGCTCATCAGGCGGCGGTAATAGAAGAACCCGCGTACAATCCAGTCAAAGAACATCCCCATCCACACGCCGATCACGCCAAAACCGAGCATCACGCCGAGGATATATCCTGCGATGACCCGACATCCCCACATGCCTGCCATTGCTACCCACATGGTGTAGCTGGCGTCTTTCGCGCCTTTTAGACCAGCAGGAAGCACCCAGGACGCCGCCCAGATCGGCATAAATAGTGCGTTGAGCCACAGGAGATGTTTTGCCACTTCGATAACTTCCGGCTCATTGGTGTAAAACGACGCCAAAAAGCTGGCACTGGGCACCGACAGGACGGCAAGTACGCACAGACCGATATTGGACAGCCAGAAGATGTGCTTCAACTGGCGAGTGGACTGCATGATTTGGCCTTTCCCCAGCCGTGTACCAACGATAATGGTGGCGGCCGCACCGAGTGAATTACCGGGAAGGTTGATCAGCGTTGAGATGGAGAAAGCAATAAAGTTTCCGGCAATGACCTCGGTTCCCATATCTGCCACAAAACGCTGGGTGATCAGCTTGCCGATGTTAAACATCACGGATTCAATGCTGGCGGGAATACCGATACTGAGCACTTCATAAAGGATCGACAGGGTGAAAGGCGCAAAGTAAGACTTGAAGGGAATGCGCAGCGCACCGTTAAAACCGTGCATTAGCGTCAGAATCACGAATACCGCGCCGATATAGCGTGAAATGGTAATACCAATTCCCGCGCCAACAAAGCCAAGGCCATCCCAGGAAAATGCCCCGTAAATCAGTAGGCTACTGATGCCAATATTGAGAATATTCATCCCAATGTTGATGACCATTGGCAACTTGGTATTACCCGCGCCCCGCAACGCGCCACAGCCTACCAGCGCGATGGCGACAGCAGGATATCCCCATACCGTCCAGCGAAGGAACGTGAGGGCAAGTGCTTTAACCTGTACGTCGGCCTGTCCTGCGATCAGATCGATAATCGCTGAGCCGGCGAATTCAACCAGAGCGACCAACAGAAAGGATGACAGAACCAGTAATGACATCGATTGGCGAGCGGCCGATCGTGCCTGCTTTCTGTTGCGCTGTCCTAGGCTGAACGCGACAACAACGGCGGTCCCTAATGCGACGGCGGTAAAGAACGCGATGATAACCATATTGAAGCTATCAGCCAGGCCGACGGCTGCCATGGCCTCTTTCCCCAGCCAACTGACCAGGAAGGTGCTGAAAACCCCCATCAACACGGCGCAAAGGCCCTCAATAAAGATCGGGAAGGCGAGCGGTGAGATTTCTCTCCAGAAGAGAACGCGGTTGGAGTAACGCTTTTTATACCAGTCGGTATCTTTTAATTTTTTCATGAAACGATCTTGGCGGTATCTCAAGTTTCCCAGTCGGCACGGTAAACAGAGCCACAGGGTGGCTCGCAAATAGCAGTATTTTTGCACGGTACTTATGCATACAGTGACTTATCCATACTGTTGTCGATCCATTTTGTACGATCGCGGCAGCATGACTGTTTTTTAAAATAGCGTTTCTGTTTATAGAGTATCAGCCGCTAAATCGATGTCCAGTCTGGATTGCTTTCTCCGCGCGGAAAGTTGTTGCACGTGCCTATCATTTAATTTAGATTTTACTTAATTAGATTTATCTAAATTAATAGTGACACGCAAACAATCAGCGATATCACCTTCCTTGCTGACTGAATACTACGCTGAACGATGCATGATGACGGGTTTCAGCGGCTCAAAAAGAGGATTACGATCATGCCAACGCCACTTGCTATCTCACCTGCTCAGGTTCGTAAATTGCTAGATGAAGGTGCGGTGCTCATTGATATTCGCCAGCCGGAAGAATATGCCCGCGAGCATATCGCACAGGCAAGGTTGCACCCGCTGAATTCCTCTGCCGGGTATGTCCTTCCTGATGATGAGAAAGAAGGACAGGTTGTGATTTTCCATTGTTTGTCTGGCATGCGCTCGGAACAGAATGCTGACTTGCTGGCGCAGGCGGTTTCACCCGCAACGGTATTTCTTCTGGAAGGGGGAATGACCGCATGGAAAAAGGCAGGATTTCCAACGGAAGTGAATCGTAAGCAGCCGATTGAACTCATGCGGCAGGTTCAAATCGTCGCTGGCGTCCTTATTCTGGGTGGTGTATTACTGGGTTACAGCGTAAACAGCGCTTTCTTCCTGCTTTCTGGTTTTGTAGGAGCAGGGTTGCTGTTTGCAGGGATCACGGGTTTTTGTGGCATGGCAAGACTGTTGATGAAAATGCCGTGGAACCGTGGCGCCAAACGCTGATGTGCCCGGGATGGCTTGCCGGAAGAATAAGCGGAGTGTTAACCGATAACGTTAAAGAATAGGGGCAGTAATATGGATATGAAAAACATTCCGTTTGGTACGACTGACTGGTCGCAAATAGAGCCCACCGAGCACCGGGGCGAGACGGGGATCGCCTACTGGCGAACACAGCGTTTTGATAATATTCGGGTTCGCATTGTTGAGTACACGCCAGGCTATCTGGCCGATCACTGGTGCTCTAAAGGGCATATTCTGCTGTGCCTTGAAGGTGAACTTCATACGGAATTAGATGATGGCCGTGTTTTTGTCCTCAAACCGGGAATGAGCTACCAGGTTGCGGATAACGCGGAAGCTCATCGCTCCTACACCGAGACGGGCGCGAAGCTGTTTGTTGTGGATTGATACCATAGGGCTAATCCAGAGTATGGGATTAGCCCTCGATTAGTTAACTCATCCTATCTGGGATCGCGTTCGTCGAAGCCAGGAAAAAATCTGCGTAGAAATGCTCAATCCGTTGATAGAGACGAAAGAAATTCGCCTCTAAGCCTGTTGCAGATATTGGTATATAACCATACATTTAATATGGCTAATGGTGCCGAGTTTATTATCTACATGAATCAGGAGTGTATGAGCATGTCTATCAGAATTGAACTTACAGAATCTATGGAAGTGTTGAGTCTTCGGGTCGTTGGTCCCTATTATGAAAAAATACCGCAAGGATTTGATGAAATATTATCGTGGGCAAGGGAGCATCATCTCTCCATCGATAAATCTTTGGCGTTCTACTGGGATGATCCCAGCAAAGTAGAACCGGATGAATTACGGGCGGATGTGGCGATTACGTGCAAAGAGATGCCGTCAACGCTGCCGGAAGGGACAGAAATACGCAGGGAAATCATTCCCGGTGGGCTTTATGCCGTAACGCACACCATTGTGGAGAAGGGTGACTTTGCGAAAGCCTGGGATGACTTTTATAAAGCCATTCATGCGCAAGGATATCGACCGTCGGGCGACATATGTTATGAAAATTATTTGTGCGACGGAAGCAACGGTAATTGGGAAATTGAAATATGGCAGTCTGTTGAAGCAGTGAATTAAGCCCGTTTATTGAGATTTGTTTAAAAATAAAATATCGGAGCAGCCTGCATCGTTACTGTTAATACTCCGTGAAAGATTACATTATGGTATATCTCGGGCATGGTGAGGGTACTTATCATTATCACAGGCACTCAATGAATGCCTGTTGTAATGCATCACTTAGTCACTGAGTTATCGATAGCCTTAATGGCTGTCCCATTCTGTTGTTTGATGATGTTTAACTGAACCCCGCCAGATTTTCGTGTAGCTAAAACATTAATATCCTTTTCATCATCGCAATTGAAATCACCTTGCAACGATAGCGCGATGGCTTTCAGCGAATCATCGGTAGAGAAGGGAATATACGAGGCAATATTGTCTTTACTGATAATTTGGTCACGTATTCAACTCGGTGATCGTCAGGTAGAATGTTCATCTGTTTTCCTAAATATTTAGAAGAAGAGCCTGATGGCAACGGTTGAGGTAAAATGCCCGTTTTGTGAGCAAACAGACC
>NZ_JAUMIO010000060.1:0-8067 GCF_032905925.1 Pectobacterium sp. HCp5_1 | reverse complement strand
CTGAATCGTAAAACTATCGGGTACTCAAAATCAGTGGAAATGCATGACAAGATAATCGGCACATTCATCGAACGTGAACATTATCTGCAATGACCTGATCTACATATTGAATACGTGACCAAATTCTGCTGGTCAACTGGAGCTTTTTTACGAAATTAAATTAACAGATGCGCGTATTGTTGACATTTCCTGTAATTACCCACACTCAATAAATAACAATGAAATGATGCCATATGAAAAAGTTTTATTAAAATATAACTCTATATCATGGGAGCATAAAGTAGCAGGAACATCTGGCTATAGTATCTGGAATGATAGTATTTCGTGATTTAATTAAAATACAGGCACAGATAATCACTTTATTAGTGGCTGTGCCTTATTTTACCTACTAAGAAACACATGAATTAAAAAACACTTTTATCTTGCGTATTATTTAATCACCTAAGGTTTTTTATTAATCGATTGCTAAGCCAGAATGAAAATATAATACCAAATACGGATGATGGAAATGAAATATCTTCAGGAAAAACTTTACCACATATATAAATTGATAGGGTTGAAAATATTATTGTCAGAAAAATAGCAGCAATGTCTAAAAAAACAGATCTTATTGATTTTAACATGACATCACCAATCGTAGAAAATATCAGCAAGTGCATTTATAAGTTCATCAGCGTTAGTGTGATCGTTTAATTTTGTTACAAAAATCAAAGGATCTATTTTTTTCGCTACGATGAAGTATAACATTTCAGTATTTTTTGATAATTGACTGATCCGATGGCTAACTTTTTCTCTGGCTAATTAGATATCTTTGTCTTTCTGGATAGTCTGGATGAGTTCTGCCGGAGTCATGTTATTTAATGAAGAATGCGTTCTTTCATGATTATATTCCATTCTTCTTTACTGATTTTATTGATGGCTATAATTTATCTGATAAATACTCAATAAACCAAAATAAATATATAAAGCATAATGCAGATGCTGGGAATAAAAACCTATCGATAGTAAATGACTAAAATTATAATTACCTCAGTTTGTCCACTAAATGGTGGCTTAACCAAAATGACAATATGAATCCAATGCCAGCAAATGGCAAAACAATACTCTCTGGCATATATCCACATAAGTAAATGATAACAATTGAGAAGATACCAGTTAAAATAATGGCTAGAATATCAAAAAAAACAGACTTTACGTTTTTTAACATAATGATTACCAATCATAAAAAATATCAGCCAGTACATTGATAAAATCGTCAGCATTAGTATGGTCGTTCGAACTAGTTACCACGATAAGGGGATTGATTTTTTTTGCTATAATGAAATATAACATCTCTGTACCTTGGGAATAAAGCATGTTATATATGACTTTATCATCGCGTCTTAATTTTCGGGCGGCACGAGATGCCTTTTCTACATAACCATATATTTGAAATGCTGTAATAACCCCTTGAGATAGTATTTTAGCTATACGCTTTACTTCTGGGTCATTAAATATTCTTGATGCAATTAGTTGTGATAATGCCTCAATTAAAGCAATTTTTGTTGCTTGTTTAACTACTTGATCTGTTATAGCATTAGAAAACTTATAACCTATATCTTTAAATTTTTCCGATAACTCTTTTTGCTCTTTCTCAGGCATTTTGGAAAACAAATAATCTACAATTGTTTTCACCATGTCATAAATAATAGAGGGTTTCCTGACCAGGGAAGACAAACAGTATAGCATCCTTTTATCTTCATTAATTATCAAAGATCTGTATTCAGTCATTACTTGTGCGTAGTTAGGATTCAAATGTGCGATTGAATATGGAGATATCCACACTGACATTCTTGCTGCACCTGTGCCAATGTCTTCTGCTGTTTCCTGAATGATGCCGCTAGTTCTTTTGATAAAAGCATCATAATATCTGGAGAGCACTCGATTAGATGATTCTATATATTCCATTATTAATTATTCTCCATGTGAAAATAATTTCACTTATTGATAAGTTACTTATTTTTAGCTCTAGAAACATAGCATACACCTTATGCTTTTAAAAGAATATAAATAGTAAATAATCAAACATAATAGAAGAAATAATTTGCTCGGTAATTATTACCTTGCATTCATTCTAAATAGCTTCGTCAAATAATAGATCACTTGAAGTGAATTCAGTCCGAGTTGTGCGATCTGATCAATCGCCAAATCAAAAAAATTACCAACCGGACTGAGCGATGCCGATCATAGCAGCAATCTCTGATGAAGAACGACGACTAATGCATAAAGAAGCCCAACAGACTCGCGATAAATACCATTCCAGACGACTCATCGCCATACTGATGCTACATCGGGGAATGACAGTCTCCGACGTCACCAGACTGCTCTGTGCCGCACGCTCATACGTTGGAAGATGGACAAATTGGTTTACTTTACAGGGTGTTGAAGGACTCAAGAGCATCAAGCCCAGACTAGCACCACGCTAGCCAGTCGCGGGTATCCTGCATATTTTGCCGCTTCTGCTTCAGCGTTTTCCTCAGTGAGTGATGCGCTGCATCATGAAACACCCCACCCACAACTTCCCCATTCCTCACCTATACTTGCTTCACTGCCCGATCTGCTAGTGTGTGGCAAAAGAGCGGGTGTGGTGAAAACGAAAACGCGAGGAGTAGGTATGGGTATTTTGTCCTGGATTATTTTTGGCTTGATTGCGGGGATTCTGGCTAAGTGGATTATGCCCGGTAAAGACGGCGGCGGCTTTATCCTGACGGTGTTGCTCGGGATTGTCGGTGCGGTTGTGGGCGGCTATATCAGCGTTTTCTTTGGGTTCGGCCGAGTCGATGGCTTTAACTTCGGCAGCTTTGTAGTGGCGATTGTCGGCGCGATTGTCGTGCTGTGGGTGTACCGCAAGATTCGAGACTAGTGTGATATCCGTTGCCCCTGTGCAGGGGTAACGGGCTTTTTTATTGCATCAATATGATGAAAACCAGTCGATGAGCTGTTCTGCCGCCTCATGAGGTGCCAGCACAGAGGTGTGCAGTGAACGATGATGGGCTGCATCGATCGTGTTGGCGTAGTCACAACTCCTCAGAATTGCTTTGAGCTTATCCTGCGTATTTACCTTACCGAACTGGTGTCGATCCGCGTTTTCCACCCGATTTAACAGGTGCGCTTCGTCGCTACGGAGCTGGACGAAAAATGGCGTAACGCCATGTTCTGCGCACCGTGCCTTTATCGCCTTAATGTACCCGTCGTCTTTGGCTCCTTCATAGCAGAAGGTCGTGATCAGATCGCGCTCATCCTCTGCGAAAAGCAGCGAAATGGCATAGAGCCTTAGCTCACAGGCGAAGCGCCTGAGCGTGCTAAATGCACTGTCAGGCGGGAGCACCGCCATCGCTAAGTCATACGTCAGATGGTTATGAAATAGCGTTGCCCCCGTTTTCTCCGCTAGCAGGCGACCGATCGTGAGTTTTCCCACCGCCGGTGGCCCGTAGAGGAAAATAAGCTTCTTCACTGCGCTGTACTCGTCGTGCCGGGTTCGTAATAGGTGATATTCAATGCATTGCGTGTTTTGACGGAGACGCCAGTTAGCGGCACAACCGCATGCCAGGTTTCATAAAACCCGTTGCGGATGATGACGCTGGCGTTGCCCATGATCGGAAGAACGGAATGGCAAACGTCAGCATGATTCTCAGGGTTGAGAATCTGAAAGGCGCCGCCCCAGCTTTCTTCCCATTCTCCGTTGAAATAGATAATCAGGCGGAAACCACGTGTCAGCGACGCATCGACATGGGGAAGGTAGTGCGTGTCCCGGCCGCCGCGAAAGGCCACCGCTTCCATTTTGAATTTGGAAAGGTCCGTGCCGCAGAAGGCAGACAGGGCGGCAGTAAAGTTGTCAGAAACCAGCTCGTCGCACATTCCCTGCCAGGCGTCGGACAGCATCGTGGTGTCGCTGACTTTGCCGGTGGCTAAAGGAATGAGGGTGCGGCGATAGAAGTAACCGCCGTTACGTTCACGATAGTTAAACCCGTCCGTCGGGAACTCATGAGCAAGCGTTGAGGCGATGCTGCTGTTACGCCATATCTGGGTTAATTCTCCCCACTGGAAAGGGGTTTCATGTCTCTTGCCGTGGATGATGCGTTCAAGATCAAAGTAGTCGGACATCTTTTCACTCCCTGTTGTTAATGACATCTGATGGGGGGTTAATCACACCTGACGGATAGTGGCGGTTAACGCCCATCAGAGGCTTCCCAGTGCCGTAGTTATGCGTTGAATCAGTTCCTCTGTTTCATTGGCTGAAATCGTGAAGGCCGGGGCCAGTTTTAAGTACGGGCCTGCTGCACCAACGATGACGCCATGCTGCCGTATCGCCGCCTGCGCACGGCCACACTGTTCGAGGGACGAAAATGTCATTGATAGCATCAGCCCTTTGCCTTGCACGCTGATCAGCCCCTCGGTTGGCGGAAGATGTTGTTTGGCGAGCTGGAGGATCGTCCTGCCTTTTGCCGTGACCGCATCGTAGAGGTGATGTGCATCCAGATAATCCATGACAAACAGCGCGGCGCGACAGCCCAGCAGGTTGCCGGATTGCGTGTGGCCGTGGCGGAAAAACGGCGGCGTTTGCCCTCTAAAGCTGTCGGTAATGGCCTCAGTGGCAAGCACGGCGGTAATGGGAACGCCACCGCCGAGACACTTGCTGAAAATGACAATGTCAGGCTGTGCGCCTTGTGAGACTGATTCACAGAACGTCCCCGCGCGGCCAACACCGCAGTAGACCTCGTCGCAAATCATTGGAATATCGAACTTCTTTGCCAGCAGCGAGAGCTGTTGCAGGAAGCCCTCAGGCAGCAGTCGGGTGCCTTCCATTGCCATAATCGGTTCAATAATAACGGCGGCGATAGTCGATTCCTGTTCTGCCAGCAGCGTTTCCCAGGCACTGATATCGCTGAGGTGCTCAGGCGGGGGCATCGTGATCGTATTGCTGTCGAGCAGGGACGGCAAAATGCCCTCGTTGATAAAAGGGCGTCTTGTTGCCATCATCGCGCCGAGCGTACAGCCGTGGTACGCACCGTTAATTGCCACGATTTTCGTTCGCGCCGGACGTGAGCGGTTGACCTGATATTGCCAGGCCATTTTTAGTGCGCTTTCAACGCCTTCGCTGCCGCTCCCGACGATGAATGTTTTGCTCAGGCCCGTACCGATGAGCTTCGCGGCAAGTTTCTCGGCCAGTTCGCCGGGGAGTTGGGTGTTTGAATAGATATTGCAGGCATGAATCAGCGTGGATAATTGCTGTTGCAGGGCGGCAATGAATTCAGGGTGAGAGTGCCCCAGACAGTGGTTATAGCAGCCGGACATGCCGTCAAAGTAGCGTTGGCCGCGCTCATCATCATAAAGATAAACCCCTTCGCCACGGTGAATCAGCGGGCGTTCATCTTGCTCCGCGAGAGCGGTGTAAGGCGGCCAGTATGAGTTAGAGATAGGATTCATATTGTGTCCCTGTCAGCGTGGTCCTGAGATCGTCAACGTTACTCACGATCGAATCAATCGTTCGGGTCTCTTTTTTCCCTGTGCCGGCGCAGAGCCTGAAATCGGAAATCCCCAGAAAGGACAGCGCCGTGCTGGCAACAATATCGGGCGCTGACATGACCTCTTCGTAGTCAAGGGTGAGGATGTCATGGTGCTGAAAAGCCTGATAAAACGCAGCCTGATTTTCCAGATTGCTATCGATGAATGTTGTTAATTCATCGGCAGACACCGCTATTTTTTCGTGCGAAATCGGGCGGCTATCCTGCTTGCCGACGTACCAAATGCGATCGCGCAGGCTTTTCTTCAACGACACAAATTGCTGTAGCCGGCTTCTTCTCTCTAACAGGATCAGTTTCAGGTCAGGGATCGCCTGCAAGGCGGGCCAGATGGGGGCATCACCCCAGGTAGTATCAAGATCCCGAAACAGCACGAAACCAACCGCCTCGACGTATTCAAAATAGGGTTTGAACAGGTGGCGATGCAGGATCGTCTCAATAGCGGTGTCTTTAACGGAATAGGGCAGCAAATGTTGACCAAAGCGGTTGAAGGCTTCACCGTGCATTTCAATATTCGGGTGGGAGCCTAACAGCGTGCGGAGCAGGTGGGTGCCTGCTCTGGGCGTGGAGACGATGGCAAACTTCTGATAGCGGGTTTGTGCAGCCAAAATGTCCGCATCCACGCTGCCGCCGACCCATTTGTATTTTTCAGCCAGAGCGATTTTTTCGCAGAACAGCGCAAAATATGGTGGTGCATCGTGCTGGAGGCCTTGTAGTTGCTCCTGAACTTCGTCTCCGCGTATGCCCTGAGCGCTCCAGTTGACGCCGTTGAGCCGGTATTCATGAACGAAGGCCAGCATTGCCGCCAGCGTTTCCTCGCTTATCGGTGTCCCGGTTAATTCATCTCGCATTCGGGCGTGAAGGTGCGCTTGCGGGCACGTCAGCCAGCCATCCCAACGTGCCGCTAACGCGGATTCCGTCATTGAACGATCGGTCATGATCTCTCCTTAGATTATGCGTTCAGGCTTGGTGCGCGGGTGAACATGCCTCTCAGCAGCGTTCTTGGGCTGGCGGGATCGTCCGTATAGGCATGGCGTCCGTGAGAGATTTTATCGTTACGCATGATCAAGGCCTGACCACGATAAAGAGGGAATGTCAGATGATAGCGGCTGCCTTCCGCGGCCAGTTGTGACATATACTCGACGGCCTCGACAACGCGCGGATTGATACTGCGTGAATAGTCCCAGTCGGCGGTCACATCCAGCGTAAACCCGCCAATAAACCCGCCGTCACGATCGGGACGAAAAACCGGACCAATATGGGCGTACTGTTTTCCGGACTGTGTCCCGGTTGAGCGGCGTCTGAAAATCTGTTCTTCAAGCAGAATATTCGCTAAATCAGGGTGTTCGGCCTGAAGTCGCTGAAAGGCAGAAACACTATCGAACAGAACGGTTCCGCCGCCCTGGGTCGCATGCTGCTTGCAAAGCAGAATCGACGTTTTTATGCTCCCAATCGGGATATACGAACCATCGGTATGAAGAGAAAGGTGTGAGGTACTATTGAAAACCTTATGGGTGCCGTGTGAGAGCCCGCCAATCTGATTCACTCCGGATGTGGATACCCCCTCTTTGTGCTCCTGACGGTTAAAGGCAGACTGATAAATATCACCCAGAGAATAAAGCGTCGACATATTTTGGAAGTCAGAATCCTCGTATTTCCATTCACTGGTAACGATGGCAAACCGATATTTTTCGATATGCGCAATGACCGCCGCCTTATCTTCACTATCAATGACTTGTGGTGACCATCCATCAAAGCAACTTTTCATCGCTATTACTCCTGTAATTAGCTCGACTGAAAACGTACATGAATTTATATCCGTCATACTTCAAGTTGCATGCCTATTGGCTAGATTACGCGCCTCCTCCATGAGCCTCGTTAATTTGGAATGATTAAATAGCTAATAATGATGTGGGCGGTATTTATATGGCGCTCATGCCTCCGTCAATGGAAAGTATTTGACCTGTAATATATTTACTGGCATCGGAGGCAAATAGGATCGCTGCGCCTTTTAAGTCTTCATCGTCCCCAATACGTTGCAGCGGGGATTTTTGCGCCAGGGCATCGACGCCAAGGCGATTCAACAAATTCTGTGTCATGGCGGAAGGAAAGAAACCGGGGGCGAGCGCATTGACGGTGATATTAAATTCTCCCCATTCGCCCGCCAATGCCCGGGTAAAGTTCACTACGGCACCCTTGCTGGTACTGTAAGCGATGCCTTCCAGCCAGCCGGGCAGATTGCCCTGCAAGCCCGCAAGCGATGCTACGTTGATAATTTTTCCATAGCGGCGGGGAATCATGCTGCATTTGCCGATTTTCTGCGTTAATAAAAACAGGCTGCGGATATTCAGGTTCATGACGCGATCCCAGTCAGCAATCGCATCAGGGTGGGATCTCACTTTACTTATTGAAATAGAGAACTTATTTCGATTTTATTGATCTGAGCTTTATCTCCACTAACACTCAGTGAAAGACAATGACTATCTTTAATTATATCAATGAAATA
>NZ_JAUMIO010000059.1:0-9224 GCF_032905925.1 Pectobacterium sp. HCp5_1 | reverse complement strand
GAAACAGCATGAAGGAAAAAAAGATAGCATAGCGGGCAAACGACAATGTGCCGGATGGTCAGGAGATTTTCGTAGCGAGGTTATCTTTGGTTAATTCATCAACAAAGTAGAATCCCGCCCTGCTTCTTTCTCAGAGGAGAGGATTAAGTTTTTCCTTGACGATGATGTAGATATAGAAATAAAATTTGAAGATGGCTCTATTAAGGCTTGGGTTACAACATATGGACCAATTCTACTCTTAATTGGCTCAACCATCACTAATTACAGTAGTTTTAGAGAAAGTATTAAACATCTGGTTTCTGATTCACAAAGAGTTGCAGACATAGTGAATACAGAGATTATTTTCCAATCTAAATCCAAAGGAAAGGATGAAATACTTCGAGTTGAATCACGGAAAGGTGTTATTGGTTCGATAGATAGAATAAATAATAAAATAGACGCTATTAGTGGAAGTTTAAAAAAAGGAGACTGTTCTCCAACGGGGATAAACGAAGATCTTCTTGAACTAAACAAGATAATATTAGAATTATTTTCAAACATTAAAAATAAAGACGATGCGAAACTTATAGCTTTGGCGCTACGTGACGGAGTTTCAGATTTTAATCTCAAAAAAGGGAGATTTAAAATATCTGATTCAATTGATGAATATATGCACAATTCACTTATTGATGAGAGAAAAGTTATTTTGAAAAACCTTGACTCATACAAGTAAATTTTCATTTATTATATATATGATGCGCCGTCTTATTGAAAAAAACCACCTGGCTGGGTGGTTTTTTCAAAAATATTCAGAAGTGGGAGAACTTATAAAACCACGATAATTGACTTGTATATAGCGATAAAACACACTCGGCTTGAGCCACAGCTAACCCAGAATCAAAACACCTCGACCAGCTCAAACTCTTCGAACACCAGCAGCATATCTGGGGCGAAGGAGCCTCCTCTTTCAAAAAAATCTTGATGTGCTTGTCGCCAGAAAGCCAGGCTTTTATCCCCTTCGCCCTCTTTCGCCGCCATCTCAGCGGTGACGTCGCAGTAGCGCACCAGCGTTAACGAGCGCGTGCGAATGACGCAGGAAGGCTGTCCGGCACCGTCCAGAACGATGTTGTAATCGCCGACCTGTGGCGTATCCTCGTTTTTAAATGCGTGATACGAGCTACAGGTTGCCGTTTTATGCCCTTCGAGTACCAGTTGCAGCAATTCATCCGCCAGCTCGGGGCTGTCACCAAATGACCAGCGCAGCGCGTCTGGGTATTGCTCTAATCCTTGTTTATGGCTCATCATCTTCCTCTGTTATACGGCTATGATTGCTCTGTTTTCTCACGCCATGATAGCCATAAAGCGACCATCAGGTAATATCCACTTCTACCCAGAGCGCGGCATGGTCGGACGCCGCCGTGTCCCATGAGGTGACTTCGGGTAGCGGCGTAACGGGTTCCGCGCCCTCTTTGGCGGCAATCTTGTCTATATTGTAAATTCCCCGTCGCTCGACGCCCCACTCCACCACCGCCTGATGCAGTGGTGCAGACAAAAATATGTAGTCCAGTTGGTTTAACCGCGCGCCCTTCTTTCCGCCAGCGAAATAGTAGGTGTAGCGTTCTTTTTCCGGGCGTTCAGGGTCGATAACCGGGTGTAAATCCGACAGAGAAAACAGCGGAGCCAAACTGTGCCAGGGGTTTGACGAATCCTCGTTCAAATCGCCGAGAATGACCACGTAGTCCTTCTTGAGATCGTAAGTCTGTTGAACAATCTCCGCCACGCGTTCGGCCTGATCACGGCGTTTCTCCGCCCCACGCTGCCGCTCTTCCTCCGTTTGACCGCTCTGGCTTTTGAAATGGTTACACAGAATATAAATCGGCTGTTTGAGACCGGCATCCAGCGTCACTTCGAGACAATCACGGCTAAATACGGGATCGAAACGCTTCCCGGCATCAAAAATATGCGTGCGGAGCTGGGCAATCCGATAGCGCGTCAGGCAGGCGACATCAATACCGCGCGGATCGTTCGGGCTGTCGATCATCACGAACTGGCTGAATTTACTGTCCTCCAGCACCTGATTGTTGAAATCACGCAGGACGTCCATGTTTTCGACCTCAACCGCGCACAGAATGTCGGCGTTAAGCAGGGTAATAATCTTGCCCGTATTCTTACGCTGCTGACTGCTGAACTCCTGCGCCTTAAACACGATTTCGCCGATCCAATCTCCGCGTCCCCGGCAGCTTTTATTAATTCGGAATCCGGTGCCGGCGTCCTCTTTTTTCCATCGCCCCAGCGTGCCCGCGTCAGTACGGATATCAATATAAGGGCGCAGTGCGATAGAAAGGCGGAACACCTGATCTTTCAGGGCATCATCGTATTGGGGCTGTTCGAGAAGGTGCTGAAGCTGCCTGACCTGCTGCAACAAGGCGTCAATCTGCTTGGAATCGGGGAGGTTGAGAATCGCGCTACGGTGGAACAGGTTCTCGACGTTATAGCTGGCGATGCGGATCTTCATTGTTGTCTCCTGCTAGGTAGTGGCAAAAGCAATGATTTCCTTTTGAGAATAGAAGCATATTGTGACAGTTGGGCAGCATTCCCAGCAGCGATAGACTTTTTCTATCGTTCTTTAACTCAACATGGTTAAAACGAGTTAGACGCACTATATTCACTACAAAAGTCAGACTCGCGACAACAGTACGCACGCCATGGGTACTATATTCACTTCTGATATAAACCATCACACAACGTGATTTATAAACAGATGTTTTGTCGCGTAGATTCGTTATTAACAAAAGTTATAAGCACATCGCTGCACACCACTCACAGGAATTCATAATGAAAAAAATACGTTTTGCTTTACTGACCAGCGCCCTGCTTGCTACCAGCGTATTCGCTCATGCCGATGACCTTAGCGCCATCAAGTCCGCAGGGGTTATCAAGATCGGCACGGAAGGCACCTACGCGCCTTATACCTATCATGATAAATCAGGCCAGCTGGTTGGTTTCGATGTGGATATTGGCCGCGCGGTAGCAGAGAAGCTCGGCGTGAAAGCCCAGTTCATTGAAGGCCGCTGGGACGGTTTAATCGCCGGTATTGATGCCAAGCGCTACGATGCGGTCATCAATCAGGTTGGCATAACCAAAGAGCGTCAGGCCAAGTATGATTTTTCCAAGCCGTATATCGATTCCAAAGCGGTGCTGGTTGTCCGTGGCGATAACACCACCCTCAAAGATTTCAGCGATCTGAAAGGCAAAAAAGCGGCTCAGAGCCTGACCAGTAATTACTCTAAGCAAGCCACCAGCTACGGTGCGGACATTGTGCCGACGGACGGCTTTAACCAGTCTCTGGATCTGGTGCTCAGCGGCCGTGCCGACGCCACGTTAAACGACAATCTGTCATTCCTGGATTTCAAAAAGCAGAAACCGGATGCCAACGTGAAGATTGCAGCGACCTCAAAAGACGGTGAACCTTCTGCGATTCTGGTGCGTAAAAATCAGGCTCCACTAGTGGAGGCATTGAATAAAGCTCTGGATGAAATTAAAGCAGACGGCACCTATAAAACGATATCTGTGCGATACTTCGGGGAGGATGTTTCTCAATAATCGCACTGTTATCAGAGCGCGCTGTCATCATTATGATGGTCATCAGCGCACTCTGTGATTAGTGCATACCGTTATCGGAGCTCGTTTTCATGCCGCCTTGGCTACAACTCATGGCAGACTCCTTCTGGAGTCTGCTTTCTGCGGGACTTAAATTCACTGTCCCTTTGGCGATTCTGTCTTTCATCTTTGGCTTAGCCCTCGGCATTCTCATCGCGCTGGTTCGCCTTTATGGCCCCAAGCCGCTGAAATGGCTGGGTGATTTCTACGTTTGGGTGATCCGTGGCACGCCATTACTGGTGCAGCTTTTCCTGATTTTTTATGGGCTGCCCAGCGCGGGGATTACTCTGGATGCGTTTCCTGCCGCACTCATTGGCTTCACCGTCAGCGTGGGTGCCTATAGCTCGGAGATCGTGCGCGGGGCCATTTTGTCTGTTCCGAAAGGCCAATGGAATGCCGCCTATTCTCTCGGTATGAATGGCAGACAGGCGATTCGCTGGGTTATCTTCCCGCAATCCGTTTTCGTGTCGCTGCCGCCGCTTTCCAATACGTTTATTTCCTTAATCAAGGATACGTCGCTGGCCGCTGTCATTACCGTGCCGGAGATGTTCTTATCCGCTCAGCGCATCGTTTCCGTGACCTATGAACCTCTGACTCTGTATGTCGAGGCTGCGCTGATTTACCTGATGTTTAGCACCGTGCTAAGTCAGCTACAGGTGAAACTCGAAAAGTATTATCAGCGCCACATCACGCACTAACACTTCCCGCATCAGCCCACGCCATCCGCTGGGCTGATGACATTACCGCGTTCCCTGACCCTCCCTGCTCAACAGGCAAACCTGAAGACGCCTCACGATCTCCATTTTGACGCACTAAAAGAGGGCGCATCAGCCTCTTTGCATTTGTCACGGTGCGTGCATACCTAATTAGAATTACCTACTTAGATCAATAAGCATTCCTTTTCGTCTTCATTATCAAGCAAATAGAAAATTGGCATTTTATTTGCTTTGCTCTGCTCACGTCGGCATACCGACAGACAGGTATGGTGCACCTCATTGTGCACCGCAACACAACTGTGTACTGCAACAACAGCAGATAACTCTAGACGCTAGGATGATTATGAAAAGAATAGTGATTTCTACTCTGGTTGCTGGCGCGTCACTCTTTGCCGCAATCAATCAAGCCCATGCGGGTGCAACGCTGGACGCGATTCAGAAGAAAGGATTTGTGCAATGCGGTATCAGCGATGGTTTGCCCGGCTTTTCCTATGCGGACGCCAGCGGCAAATACTCCGGCATTGATGTTGACGTGTGCCGCGGCCTTGCTGCCGCCGTATTCGGCGACGCCAATAAAGTTAAATACACGCCGCTGACCGCAAAAGAACGCTTCACTGCGTTGCAATCCGGCGAAGTTGACGTGCTGTCACGCAACACGACCTGGACCTCCTCCCGTGACGGCGGCATGGGCATGCTCTTTACCGGCGTCACCTACTACGACGGCATTGGCTTCCTGACGCACAACAAAGCAGGCTTAACCAGCGCCAAAGAGCTGGACGGCGCAACCGTTTGTATTCAGGCGGGTACAGATACTGAACTGAACGTCGCTGACTACTTCAAAACCCATAAGATGCAGTACACGCCTGTCACGTTCGACCGCTCTGATGAAAGTGCCAAAGCGCTGGAGTCTGGCCGCTGCGATACGCTGGCATCAGATCAGTCACAGCTGTATGCACTGCGTATCAAGCTGAGTAAACCTGCTGAATTCATCGTTCTGCCAGAGGTGATTTCCAAGGAGCCGCTGGGCCCGGTAGTGCGCCGTGGTGATGAAGAGTGGTTCTCGATCGTACGCTGGACGTTGTTCGCCATGCTGAATGCCGAAGAGATGGGTGTGACCTCGAAAAACGTCGACCAACTGGCAGCAAAACCCACCACGCCAGATATGTCCCACCTGCTGGGTCACGAAGGCAGCTACGGCAAAGATCTCAAATTACCGAATGATTGGGCCTTCAAAATCATCAAACAGGTCGGCAACTACGGCGAAATCTTCGAGCGTAATGTCGGTATGGGCAGCGAGTTGAAAATTAAGCGCGGCCTGAACGAACTGTGGAACAAAGGCGGCATCCAGTACGCGCCAGCGGTACGTTAATTATCAGAAAAACCTGGGCGCAGTGGATCGCTGCGCCCCTCAGTACCCCCGTTTCGAGGTTTCAGCATGCTACAACGCCCAACCGTAAAAGGTGATTTATCACTGACTAATCCAGCGGTGCGCGCCTGGCTGTATCAAATTATCGTTGTTATCGCGGTATTGGCTGTCGCGGCTTACCTGTTGCACAACACCGTGACCAATCTGGCACAGAGGGGCATCACCTCTGGCTTCGATTTCCTGAATAAAAGCGCCGGTTTTGGCATCGTCCAGCATCTGATTGACTATCAGCAAGGTGACACCTACGCCCGCGTTTTTCTTGTTGGGCTATTCAATACGCTTCTGGTTTCGGCGTTGTGTATCGTGTTTGCGTCGATTCTCGGCTTCACCGTTGGTCTGGCACGACTGTCCGACAACTGGCTACTACGAAAAATATCTAACGTTTACATCGAGATATTTCGTAATATCCCGCCGCTATTGCAAATCTTCTTCTGGTATTTTGCCGTACTGCGGAATCTACCGGGGCCACGCCAGTCAATTAGCGCGTTTGATGTCGCCTTTCTCAGCAATCGTGGTTTCTATCTACCCTCTCCTGAATTGGGACCGGGTGCGGCGGCATTTTTTCTTTCTCTCATTATTACGCTAGTGGTGACATGGGGCGTTTTCCGGCTTAACCAGCGCTATCATGCGTTAACCGGTCAGCCACGCAGAACCTGGCCGCTGACGTTAGGCCTGTTGCTTGGGTTGTGTGCGCTCAGCCACCTGATTTTCGGCCCCGCCTTCCACTGGGATATGCCGGAATTAAAAGGGTTTAACTTCCGCGGCGGCATGGTGCTGATCCCCGAACTGGCGGCATTAACCGTCGCCCTGTCGGTCTACACCTCATCGTTTATCGCCGAGATCATTCGTTCAGGCATCCAATCGGTTTCCCACGGCCAACACGAGGCGGCACGTTCTCTCGGCTTACCGAACCCCGTTACGCTGCGCAAAGTCATCCTCCCGCAGGCGCTGCGGGTCATCATTCCGCCACTAACCAGCCAGTATCTGAATATTGTGAAGAACTCGTCGCTGGCTGCCGCGATTGGCTATCCCGATATGGTGTCGCTGTTCGCGGGAACGGTGCTGAATCAGACCGGTCAGGCTATCGAAACTATCGCCATTACCATGTCGGTCTACCTCATTATCAGCCTGCTGATCTCGCTGCTGATGAACCTGTATAACCGCAAAATCGCGTTAGTCGAACGCTAAGAGGACGCCATGACGATGAACCATTATACGCAAGGCCATCAGTCCCCTCTGTTCAAAGCGATGCAGTGGGCACGGCGTAATCTCTTCTCCAGTATCAGTAATAGCCTGTTAACACTGTTTTGCCTCTGGCTATTGTGGGTTGCCATACCGCCGCTGCTCAACTGGGCTATCTTTCAGGCTAACTGGATTGGCACAACTCGCAATGACTGTACGCGTGAGGGTGCCTGCTGGGTCTTCATTCATGCCAGATTTGGGCATTTCATGTATGGGCTGTATCCAGCGGCGGAAGTCTGGCGCATCAACTTTGCACTCGCTATCGCTCTACTCAGTATCCTGCCGATGTTCCTAAAAAGTATCCCCTATCGCGGACGCTATATTGCCGTCTGGGCAGTGGCGTATCCACTCATCGCCTGGTGGTTACTTTACGGCGGTTTTGGCGGGCTCAGCCGAGTGGAAACCTATCAGTGGGGCGGGCTCACGTTAACGCTGATTATCGCCGCCGTGGGTATCGCGGGTGCGTTACCACTTGGCATCTTGCTCGCATTAGGGCGACGTTCCACGCTGCCGATCGTTCGTATGCTTTCCGTTGTCTTCATCGAATTTTGGCGTGGCGTACCGCTCATCACCGTGCTTTTTATGTCATCCGTGATGCTGCCGCTGTTTTTAACGGAAGGCACCACGATCGACAAACTGCTAAGAGCGCTGGTCGGCGTTATCTTATTCCAGTCCGCCTATGTCGCCGAGGTCGTTCGCGGTGGCTTGCAGGCGCTCCCTAAAGGGCAGTATGAAGCCGCTGAATCCCTGGGCTTAGGCTATTGGCGCATGCAGGGGCTGGTCATCCTCCCGCAAGCACTGAAAATGGTTATCCCAGGTTTGGTGAATACCATTATTTCTCTCTTTAAAGACACCAGTCTGGTGATCATCATCGGCCTTTTCGATCTCTTCAGCAGTATCCAACAGGCAACGGTCGATCCCACCTGGCTGGGGATGTCGACAGAAGGCTATGTCTTCGCCGCCATGGTCTATTGGATTTTCTGTTTCAGCATGTCGCGCTATAGCCAACATCTGGAAAATCGTTTTAACACCGGACACAAGTCACACTGAGGCCATCCATGAATCAGACTGCATTAACTCAATCAACCGATCACATGATTACCTTAGAGAATGTGAATAAGTGGTACGGGCAATTTCATGTGCTTAAAGACATCAATCTGCAGGTCAGGCAGGGGGAACGCATTGTGCTGTGTGGTCCTTCCGGCTCGGGGAAATCAACCACCATACGCTGCATTAATCATCTTGAAGAACATCAAGCAGGGCGGATTGTCGTTGATGGTATTGAAGTGAATAATGATTTACGCAACATCGAAAAGATTCGTACTGAAGTCGGCATGGTTTTTCAGCATTTCAATTTGTTCCCGCACTTAACTGTGTTGCAGAACTGCACGCTAGCGCCATGCTGGGTGCGCCATACACCTAAGAAAGAAGCGGAAGAGTTAGCAATGCACTATCTGGAACGCGTGCGTATCGCCGCCCATGCGCATAAATTTCCGGGGCAGCTATCTGGAGGACAGCAACAACGCGTGGCCATCGCACGCTCACTGTGCATGAAACCCAAGATTATGCTGTTTGATGAGCCGACGTCTGCACTGGATCCTGAAATGGTGAAAGAGGTACTCGATACTATGCTTGGACTGGCGCAGGACGGGATGACGATGCTCTGCGTCACGCATGAAATGGGGTTTGCAAAAACCGTCGCTGATCGGGTGATCTTTATGGATCAGGGCGAGATCGTGGAACAAGCGCCGCCGGATATCTTCTTTTCCAACCCTCGCTCAGAACGTACTCAGGCATTTCTCTCACAAATACTGCACTAATCGGAAGTACTCCGCCTGCGTGTCCTACGCAGGCCTTCCCCCAGCATCGCCATTATCATGGATCTCACAGTTCGCGTTATCGCATAACTAACGCAAACAGGATGAGGTAGGAAGGTTTCTGCATCCAAAAAGCTGCCCTATGTCCCGTATTTGCTACGGCTATCCACCTGATACACCGCAATAAATCCACAACGGTGAGCAAATCGTTGCACATAATCCCAAATTCCCCATAGCAAAAAGCCCCTGTCTTTCGACAGAGGCTTTCCACTTATTTGATGCCTGGCAGTTCCCTACTCTCACATGGGGAAGCCCCACACTACCATCGGCGCTACGGCGTTTCACTTCTGAGTTCGGCATGGGGTCAGGTGGGACCACCGCGCT
>NZ_JAUMIO010000058.1:0-9257 GCF_032905925.1 Pectobacterium sp. HCp5_1 | reverse complement strand
ATTGCTGCTATGATCGGCATCGCTCAGTCCGGTTGGTGATTTGTTTGGTTTGGCGATTGATCAGATCGCATAACTCGGACTGAGTTCCCTTCGAGTGATCTACTATTTGGCGAAGCTATTTAGCCAGCAAAACCGCCACCATGACCATTGAAATGAGCGATCAGTCAAAGTCGCCAATTAAATTTGAAATCATGGGTAACGGACCAGCTATTAACGGTATGCCCGGCGTCTGTGAGATCAGTGGTGAAGCCCCATATTGGGCAGGAACCGACTCCGGTTTAGCATGGATGTATCTGTCACCCGACAAAAAGACCATGGTACTGATTAAAGGCCGTTCAGATGACAATTGGGCGGTACTCAGCTTGCTCCCTCTTGGGCTTTGTGGCGTCGGCGCAGAGAACTCTATTGATGGCGTTTATACCGCCAGAAAAAAATAAAACAGCACTCTTTATTCTCAAGGTAAGGATTGGATATGGCACAGATCACGACATGGCAACGCTGCCAGAAAAAACAACATGTCGCCAAACTATTTAAACCAACGCCGCTATGCAGAAACTTTACGGCCAACGCAGGGAAAATCTCAATGTCTTCTGTACGCAAAACGCTTATTGCCATAACTACCGGAATACTTCTGACCGGATGCAACACCGGAACACCAGAATGCAACAGCGATGATGCCAAAAATCTGGTGGTCAGCATCGCAACGGAACAACTGGCAAAACAAACCGCGATGCTGAAAAAATCACAATTATCCGGTTTAGCCCCCAATAATATCGAACAGATTAGATTCTCGGTGAACACCGTCAGAACAATGCAACACCAAAAGTCACAGGAAATTTATGAGTGCGCGGCAAACTTACTGATGACAGGGCCGGAACAATCAACAACACTCCCTATCACCTACACGGTGCAGCAAACCGATGACCGCAAACAGTTTCTTGTCAACGTTGTCGGTTTGTAGCCATTATTCACACAGGGATATGGCACACCAATAAAATAGAATTCCACTGGACAATCCATGCGAAAAAATAAACTTAACAAACGCTCTGCATTTTTTGCGTATCTCGTTGCGGAAGGTATCCAGTGGAAAAGAAACGGAAAAACGACAGCAGTTTTCGGTAGTCTTCATTTGCACCAACACCAGGGCAGTCGCTTCAAGGTTCCTGCCAACCTCTGTGTTCACGGCGATATTCACTTTGCTGAATACAGTAAAATCCCCAAAAACATCGAGGTAACGGGAAGTCTGTATATCCATTGTGCCCCACTTTGCCGTTATAACTCGAAAATCAATATACCCACATCTTTAAAAATCGGTTCAAGCGTATACCTGTACCACTACAACGGGCGTTGGCCGACCAATATCAACATTATTAATGGGCATTTTTTCTGGATATACTCTGACATCAAAAGCCTTCCTGAGATCTTCGTAGTTAAAGGGGTAATGGATGTTACCGGTTCAATACTTAAAACCCCACCGTCAGATCTGACGGTGGATGGTGATTTGAAAATGCTGGGCACTCGGGCGACTCACTTGCCAGAGCGGATGACACTGGGGGGAGTATTGAATCTTTCGTTTTCGGAGATTGGATACCCGTAGAGATTAAGTCCCCCTTTTCGCAGTCAGACGCTTCGGCAGCATCCATTCAGTAATAATTAGAGTTGTATTGGTGCTGATGGATAGATGCTTTATTACCCGTAAAAACAGATAACGAGTAATAAAGCGTTCACTGATTAAGCATCAGTAATATAATTTTCTTCCTAAGACTGCCAAATATACGTACCAAGTCGCAGGAATGTTTCGTGAGAATTAGGCGAATATACGCTCAACAATCCTTGTTCGTTCGCTGCAAGATATTGCCAGTCCCCCTCATCGAGCATCAACTCTTTGAAATCAACACCGTCCTGACTCAGATAGACAACCTGATTATTCAAGCTGGACGGGAACAAGCTGATCTCCGACAAGTGAAAACAGTCAGCTACGCGTAGTTCGCTAGCATGTTGTTTCCACTCATAACCTTTATCAGAAGTCAGCAGAAAATGAGAGTAAAAGCACATTAACAAATCATTCATCCGGGATACAAGAATACCACCATAGAACTCCTTCTCACTGTTCCAGGTGCAAGAACGCCAACTTTTACCTGGCACGTGATACTCAATAATAGGATCTGATTTAGGACGTTTCTTCACTGATGTGTATAAATTGTCGTATTTACAGAATGCCAACAAGCAATCGATACCTGGCAGCGCACAAAGACGCTCCATTTCAATCCCTTCGCTGTAATTTGGCGCATCTTCGTATCGGTGCCATTTAGCATCAAGGCTGTCGGTACAGAAAATAACCGGCTTCTCGTAAGTCAATGTTTTCGTCGAGTCGAAGAAAAAACCTTCCTCTTTGTACTGATAATCCTTACGTTCCTTAAATCGCCACAACCAAAGATGGTTAAAATAAACAAGATCCTCGGTAAAACTGAACCTCCAGTTATTAGATACATCCGGGAACTGGCTTTTCTGCCAATTCACAGCATCGTTGGAATAATAGAATCCGGAATCGGAGCCGGAGAACATCACCCAGATACCCTCCACAATTATAATCTTACTTACATAACGTATTTTCTCTGACGGATCAGGGTTAACGACATGCCAGTTCAGTCGATCCTCACTACGATAGAAACATTCATCATTATCAACGAGTAACCAGACATGCCCATCCGTTTTGACGTGACGAATTTTTTCCGGATCACAGGGTGGATTTTCAATATCCTGCCATTCGATCCGAAAACGCAGCTCTCTGCCACCTTTCACTATCGTAACAGATTGTTTATCGAGTTTTTCCAACTCTTTCTGCTGCAACCACTCGATATGTTTCTGCTCTTTAATACGAATGACAGACCGGTCAAACTCACCACGTGCAAACAGTTCAAGCTGTTCGGCAGCATCAGAACATGCGTTTGAGAAAGCCGTTAACGCATTATCAATTTGCTCCTGATAATCACTGAGTTGGTTATACCAGTCTTCATTTTCTGCAGAGTTATCCAATTCATAATCGGAATAACTGATTTGATCGTCGTATTTAAAGGTCGGTAACTCCCAGCGGGAGATGATACCGTTGGCCTTACTCAAGACTGAGGAGTTTGTCGAGAGGAAATCGCGGGCCTTTTTACGAAAATCATTCAGGAGTGAAACGCAGGATTTTCTCCCCAGAGCACAGGCTGATCCACCAACAGCGGAACCCACTTTACTCAGGAAGCTTTCATCATCAAACGACCCCATGTAAAAGCTATAATCGCCAGCTTTATCAGTCACTTTCAGCAAATCAAAACCAAGCATAGTAGACGCATTGCTAGCGGCATAAAGCTGCTTGATCACTTCCGAGAATTGATTTTTAAATTGCACCTCGCGATAGCGAAAGATATTATTCCATCCCTGCGTCAACGGAACCAGCTTCGCAGCACTGGTGAGCAACTTCGCTTCGTCATTTTCTTGAAGCAGCGCCAGCATGTAGGGGAAACTCTCCTTAAACTGCACAGGCTTCAGGCTACTAAGCAAACGCATAACCTGTGGGTTTTCAATGTTCTTACCACATAGCATTAGCAGAAAGAACGCATCGAGAAGCCAGGTGTAACGCGCGCTATCATTACTAAGCAGTTCCAACATTACCTGCTGATATTCCTGGTATTTATAAGGGCTGTCTGCAAGGCTGGTAATTTCGTCAACCACCGCAGGACTGCCTGCATATTCCCCCAAAAGCGCTAAAAACTCATACCCTTGCTTACTCATTGATGCGGAATTTTCAATACTCAGCGCGAGTAAAAGCAGATAGAGAGATTTTTTATCTTCGCTATCTGTGGCGTCCAGAAAGCAGTGCTGACGAATATCCGGCAATGCTGAAACCAGAGTCAACTTCTCAGCAGAATCATCCTGCATATCCTCAACGGTAATAGCATTTAATCCATTAATATCCCGATAAATATCGATAGTCACCAAACTGCCACCGATCACTTCGCTTATCAGATCGCGAATGCTGTAGATGGTTGATAAGCTGGAGAAGGCTTCACCAAAAAGTTTGGAAATCAGCTTTTCGCGTGCTTCATCGCTGTTGCACAGCGCGTCGTCGTCAATCAGAGAGACGATCGTTTCATATTGTTCGGATAGAAAATAGAGAGCGTTAAAACCAATGCCTGAGATATTGTTCTGAATAAAGTGGGAGTCAATTTCATAATCATCCACCGAAAGTTCGATCAGCGAACGGTAGCGATCGATGCCGATAATATCTATCTGATCTATAAGCTCAATAATGAAATCTAGCAGGCGCACTTCTTCATCACAGTTGACGCCTAACTTTTCAAGCGTCACGATCAGATAATTGATATCTGCCGCCACCAGCTCAGCATCCTGATGCCTGCGCATGAAATCATAGGCCAAGCTTAACACCAGAATGGTACCCGGGTAGGATTTATAGCGACGCTTATTCGCTTCTATATCTAACGACCAGTTATTAAAGCGGGTGTTATTTTCCACATGTACGAGGCGGCGGTTAATTTTATCAATTGCCTGTTCGAGAAAATCCCGCGTTTCAATGATATATTCGTTCATAGTCCCCAAATTATTGCGAATAATGGCAATACTCTGGGAATTGATTAAGTTTTGCTGCTGCAGTTGCATTAAATAGTGCCATGCAAACCGCTGCATCTGCAAAGCATCTGACTGATTCAATAACTGATTCTCAGTATTTTTTCCGCTGACAGCCCCCCAAAATCGCTTAAAAAAACCACTGCTCGCCTGATTTTGTAATCGCTCTTGGCTGCTGGAAATCAACTTTGAGGCGTCCAGTGCCAGTTGCTGCGTAAGTGCTGCGTTTGCTTTGTGCTGCCTGACCAAATCAGTGACAGCTTTCAGTTCCATCCCTTCCAATGGTTGATGAAAAATCTCTTGTTGCTGCGCAACAGTCATATCAGTCATTTTAGTTCCTTACAGATTATTAATTTTATTTCTTAAGCGAATACTTTGCGCTTCCATGGTTTTTATCTGGCTGGAAAAATGTTTTTCAGATAAATAAAGGCCTTTATGGAAATCGGCGTAATATATTTGGGATTGATGCAGATAACCCAATGCATCGTGCATCACTTGGCTATCACTCACCACCTGCTCGGTATTAGCGAGGGTAAGCTCGAAATTTTTCTCTATGTGATTATCCAGCGCAATATTCATCGCCAGCGTAGTGACTAAGCCGCCGATGAGGCTTCCCACCAACATGCCAACAGGTCCACCGGGAGCTCCCACAGTCGCACCTATGGATGCTCCTGCAACACCGGCCCCCGTTTGGAACAGGCCTTTTCCCGTGCGAGACTCGAGTTCCTGTGCCGTGATTTTCCCTGCTGCAAACAGCACTACGTTTTGCACCACTTCCACCGCACACACGGCAGTCCCCGCGATACCGCCATTGGCAAGGCTGCGTTTAAAAACGGTACCCGCGAACAAACCAGGCAAGGAACGCGCGGCAATGCTGACGCTCGCGGTGGCAACCCCAGCTTTCAGAGCACTATCCCCAGCGGCAATTACCGTATTTTGCAGGATCTGGATGGTGGCTTGTTCAACTGTGATTTCTCCATTCCTCACCTGTCGAACATACTGGAATGTATTGATGCTGCCCGCAATCACGGTGGTGATCACAGCCGCAGAACCCGCAGCGCGCACGCTTTGTTGGATGGTCGCTTTGTTGAGATATCCGGTCTGCATTTTATCGTGCAGATCTTTACCCGATTGTGTGCCTGCCCCCACAGCCTCAGCCTCGTGCTTGCTAAGTGGCGTCGATTTAACCCCCTCAGCCTCAATGGATCCGGCAGTTTTATCACGCACTTTTTCTGCCGCCCCAGACACAGCCGGGCGCGTTTGTTGGTTTTTAAGTACGGTACGCTGGGCTGAATCCTTGATCCCATCGATTTGATCTGCCGGGCCGATAAATACATCGCTGTGCTGATACTGATGAACACCGTCTTTGGTGGAACGGAAGGCTTTTTGCGTCTCATCGGCATTGCGGAAATATTTAAGCTGTGCGCCCACTAACTGCTCATCGCCCTTCATCACCACGATGTCATGTACCTGATGATTTTTCCCCAGCGGGGTGTTCTTAAACTTGTCCGTAAAAGCGCGCACATCTTTGTCTTTTAGAATGGCATCAAGATTGAAGGATTCTGCGTGCCAGGTTTCCGCAGCAAAACCGCCTTTTATGGCGTTGTTTTGCGCCGTGGAGGAGATGGTTGACATAATATTGTTAGCTTGGTTTATTTCACCAACCATTCGTCCAATTTTTTCAGCAGCCTGCATTGGCCAAATTGGACAGAGGCTAATCGACTGAGTTACAGCTTTTTTGCGCTCGTGCATCATGGGGCATCCTTAGACGTTATCCTGGAAAACATTATCGGTTACAAGGTCATTTTCTTGAGTAAGTTGGGCAATATACTGAGAAAGTTGCACCACAAATGCATTAGCTTCCGTCACGGGCGATATGATTCGCACATTAGGCAACCAAAATCGCAGCGTAGAAAAGAGTTGTTCCCGATGTGCAATTCGCGTTGTGACAATCAACTTACCGTCCAGTGATTTGCTGATAATTTTTTGCTGCGGTAGTATGTTACGCCGCTCAAAATAGCGGGCAATATCGGGAAGCACTTCAACCGTGACTTCCATTTTGTTCATGCTGAACCAGGCATCGTCTTCGCTATCAAGATAGTCATGGATATCACTGTCTGGGGTAAACGTTGTTTTTTTGATATCCAGCCACTCAATTGCACTCACCCGAAAGGCTTTAATCATCAATTCAGCATCTGTTGCCGCCAGATACCATACTCCTTTTAAATTCATTAAACGGTATGGATGGAGAGTCCTGGGTTTTCCTTTATAGTGAATAATGCAAACCAAACTCTCTTTAATGGCTTTATCCAGACTGGAAAATGTGTTCTTCTGTAGCTCAGAGTTCAATGTTTCTGGAGGGAGGGGCAATATTTTTATTCGCTTATATTCAATCGCCGTGAGTATATTTCGTAACGAAACATTCCCGGATAACGGCAGTAATTCCCTCAGACCCGTTTTTTCACTCAGACTATCTAACGAAGGCAGTTTGTCTTCTGGCTCATTTTGCATACTGATATGATAGATCCCATCTTTAGAGCACGTGACAAACTCTCCTAGTCGATTTAGATCACGATAAATGGTTCTTTCCGTAACCTTAAAGCGACTTGCCAACTCACGACGAGAAACCGCACCATCCTTAAATAGCTTCAATAAAATCAGTGCGATACGATTTGCCAGACGCTCATGCCGTGAAGAATTATCCATAATCAAATCTCGGTCAGAATTTGGACTTCATACTACTCCAGCAAACTGACAGGAAGTGTCAGTTATTTCATGATTAGTGATTAAAAATAATGATTATGCGTTAAAACAGAATACAGGAGTTTAAAACCGAAGCGACTGGGTAGGTTGTTGATCGTGGAACGACTAAATCACTGCACAGTTGTGCGAATGGGAACATCCTGCTGATACGCCCCATCACGTACTGCAGACGGGAAACACTGACATGTAGCGTCAGACTTAAAGCCAACATATTCGCAACGGTAATACACAGAAAAATGGACTGGATCTCGGGGAGTTCTGTATGCATAAATCTGACGGAATTGGGCCATTGGCAACCCCTTGGCTCCCCTGCTGTTCGCTATTATGAGCAAATTCTTAAACATATTGACAAACTGGAGAATCACGAACCGGTGATTGAGATTATGGGTAAAATGTCGAGAGAGTGAATGACTGTAAATTTATACAGAAAAACTTCATACAAGCATTGTAAATCGAAGCGAACAGGACTACTCTTAACACTACATGTAGTGTCCAACTAATGATAGATGATACTACATATAACCTATCAACCTCTGTAAAGGACTGAAGCATGGCTAAGAATCCTAAACAAACGTCAAGTAAAGTCGCTTCTGTTGCTGGTCGAATCTTGAACGATTCAAATGCATCTAAATTACAAAAGCAGCTTGCAGCCTCTGCTCTTGCTCAACGAGTCGCATCCAGTCACACCAGCGATAAAATGGAAACTATTGCAGCTAAAGCACTTGATAATCCCCGTTCAGCCGAGCTAACAAAACAGCTTGCTGCTACAGTGCTAGCACAAGCGACAAAGTAAGACGGAATCATAGGGGCAGAAGTGCCCCTGAAATAGTTACTCATCTGGCGAACTAATAAGGTGGATAACCTTCCAGCACAAGAATATTGTTGCGTTCCTTACAGCATCCTCGATTCCTTTGCTACATGAAGAGATACCGCCAACCTACCATCAAGTCATCGGTCTATTTTGAATTTTCTTTTTGCTCCCTGAAAACCGCCAATTGCAGCAGCCACCACATAAGAGATGATTACCTGTATCGTGTTACGAGAAACATCCGAAACGAATTCGTCATCAAAAATGTTTACATAGCCATCTTCGGTATCTGCAACTCTTTGAATCAGATCGATGAAAAGGATGTTATTCAGATACAGGAAAGCAGCAATATTGCAGACAACAAGTACCCAGCCAAATTTGCTTAACCCTTGTCCTTTGCATGCGAGGTAAGAGGTAATCCCACAACTAAAAGAGCAAAATCCGATGATTGGGACTATCAGTTCAGGCGTATTAAGCATAAGTGATCCACACAACTGCCAGTAATCATTATATCCCCTCACGATAGATTAATCCTTTATCTGGAGCAACCCACCAACTACGGTTAATTCTTACCAGATGGACAGGATATTGTGAAGCATATTCAGGTAGATGGAGGGATTTCCGATATATCCCCTTCCTGATTCCAGGCGGGCTGTGTGCTCTGCGAATGAAGTTCTTAACGCCAGGTGTAGCGCAATCCAGGCTGAGTTCCGTTTATACAAAATGTTACTTATCGTATGGCTGATCCCATCGCACGTAACGCGTATCGGCATAACCGATGCGTTTGACCAACACTTTCAATGCATATCCCTCACAGTTTCTGATCATTCAATGGGAACTCAAATTCTGACACAGCAAATTACTCCTGAACCAGCGTCTAAACATGTAGGTTGTTGAATGCCTCAGGGCGTGAAGTGGAGCAGGTCCGTTTCTACTAAATAGCTTTGCATATTACCGCTCCACTTTAGCCAAACCATGTTGATTTCCGGGGAACGGCGAAGCGGCATTCATAAATCGCTTTACCTGTTCCAGTAACTGCCACATATACCGGCACTGA
>NZ_JAUMIO010000057.1:0-10535 GCF_032905925.1 Pectobacterium sp. HCp5_1 | reverse complement strand
AGCTGAATTTCCCGAACCAGTCCGCCCTTACCGTGAACGGTGTAGGTTATACCGCTACGCCCCGTCCACTTTGTTGTATCGGCCTGTCGTACACTGGGCGGCTGTTCATCCGGTCTCGCCAGCGTATAAAGCTCATGGGCGCGTAATCCTGCTGCGTAGGCCAGCTCTGTCGCTAGTGCGTTCTTTGGGGTTTGAGCGGCGCAAATACGGGTGATTTGTTCTGAGGTGTAAGCCCGTCCTGTCAGGATTTGTGGATGGTCTGCGCGGATCACCGGTAAACGCTCGGTCAGAGGCAGGATGCCGGTGACATGGTGCATCATGGCCTGAATAGCTTGCCGCTCCATGTCGAGGGTTTTTTGTCCTACCGATTCGCCCCGGGATTCAAGATAACTGACGGCCAGAGAAGGCGTTAGTTCACGAAGTCCTCCGAGGATTCGGGATGCACGAACCCATTCTGCTACCCGAGTTAATGCCTGTTCGTAATTGCGTACGGTACCAACTGAACGCAGGCTTTCCCCTTGTATGGCTTTCATGACCGAAGCCGCCTGACGCCCGGGTGAGGAAAATTTTGCTTTTGCCATGAGGATACGGTTGAAGGTTAACGGATCTGCTGAGGGTTCTGGCGCTGACCGATAACAGCCAGAACCTGAACTTTCTGGGTGGGGTCATCCACGTCATATAGTACATGCTGTCCCATCAGACTGATACGGCGGACGCCCTCGCCGTAGCGCGGATCTAGCTCATATAGCTTGGGAAACTCTGCGAGTTTGTCGGTGGAAGCGAGGAGGCGTTCAGTAACGTGCCTTGCATCCCAGAGAGAAGCGTTTTCAGCGATATAGTCAAAAAGTGCCATCACATCCTCCGTGGCACTCGCTTTCCATTCCACATCATACGACATCGTGTTTTTCCTGATAGCGGCGCTGTAGCTGCTGACGAAGCTGGTCGGTTGTCATACTTGGTCGGGTGTCGGCACGGGCTTCTGCGACTTTGGCGCGTGCTCTTTCCTCATACTCTGCCTGTGCCAGTTCTTCATTAGCGAGACGCTGCAACAGTGCGGCTTTATCCGAACTTCCTGAGGGGATGAGGTGTGGGAGGCTCTCGGCCAGCTCCCGCAGAAAGTTCGCGTTTTCGTAGTGGGTGCTGTTCATGGATGACGCTCCTGATTTTCCGTAAGTCTATTTCTGAGTGTAGCAACCTCGCATTAGGATGGCATGTAACGGGTTTAACCATGACGAGCCAGCCAGCGAGTCACTGTGGATAGCACGACCCTGATCCGCTTTGCTCTGAGCCAGCGTTGTAGCTCGGCGGCGCTGGCTCCGGCCTGATGAAGCTGGCGCAGTTCTCCGGTGTAGCGATCGAGGCGCGATTTCCGGTAGCGCGGTTTGCGAATTAACCGGGTCTCTTCCTGTAATGCGGCCAGTTCCTGGCTGACGCTAAACTCCGTCATATCATCACCGCTTGATAGTTTGTAAGAACGCCTGACCTAAGATACCGGTTCAGCGGCAATTGAATGCCTATTTGCCCCTGTTTGACACCTTGTGGCGTCTGGCTCGGACTATTCTCGCCATTTTTTCCCCCGTCAGCGTGGGCTAATCGCGGTCGTTACACTGACCAGGTGGCGTTTTAACTGCGTCGCCTCAGTCTCTCCAGATGTCGCTGCTGGGTCTCAGATCCCTCAAGGGGCGCGGATTGTTGACCTGTATCCGGTGTAATCAGGAGTGCGTGACGTGCACTAATCATCAACAGCAAAAGAATAATACGGATAACCTTGCGTTACCAACGTGCTTTTTAATTATTGCGCTTATGTTGAATAAACCCAGTGATACCCGCTATGTACAACGTATTTATTCGTTGTACATAGCGGGTATCACTGGCAATAAATAATCTAAAAAAAGAAGAAAGAAAATGAGAGCATGACTGCACCGTGTGCAGGCTGAAATAACGGAGGGGCTGAGAATGTCTTGTACAGCGCTATACTGTCTCAAAAATCGGAGGTGGGACAATGGCGTGGGTCAGCGTGAGACAGGCGATGGAATTGACCGGAAAAGGGCGAAGTTCGCTGTACCGGGATATGGCGAAAGGCCGTGTATCATATAGGTCTGAGTCTGATGGCGGTCGCTCTCTCGATACCAGTGAATTGATGCGGGTGTACGGAGAACTGAAACCGGATGAGACAACGCAGTGGGACACTCGGGGACAGGGTGATGAGACAGATAATAGCGTAATGAAAGACTTGGTTTTGGAGCTGAAAGCGCTCAGGGAAGAAGTGTCGGGTCTCAAACTGGAGCTTCAGGAAATACGCCGGCTGGAATACAAGCCGGCACCGGTTGAATCAGAGAATGTTCACCCTAAACCCTGGTGGCGCCGCTGGTTAGGATAAAACGGGCGCCAGTTCGTTAATCGTCTTTATCAGGAAGTTGCTCTGGGTGGTAGCAATCATAAAAATCCCGGAGTTTTTCGTGCAGCACAAACGCAAGAATTTCGCGTACCTGATCGTGGGTGATAGCGGTGACGGCATAGGACAGAGCACAACATTGGTCTAACAGTTCATCAGGCCTAAGAGGGGTATTGTCGAACATGATGGTCTTCCGATAGTGAGATATTTCACCACCATAAGAGTTCCTACGCTCTTTGGGTGGTAGCCCAGACGGGGGTAGGAATACCGGTACTATCGACCCGGCCAGCCCGAAGGCTGCCCCGCCTGAGCCACCATTGAGGCGAACAGAGGCTGCGATATAAAAAAGGACGCTGGCGCGTCCGATCTTATCGCCGATAGTAAGTCCGGGTTCCTACACCCGGTCACCGATGTGCGGTGACCGAGCAATCATAGCTGAAAATAGCGGGAAAAGGAGGGCTTATTGAGTGAGTGGATGGTTAATTTAGAGATGAAATGCGACACGTTTCCCTGTCGGTAACGTGACATCAATGCTCAGTTCTCCACCTAATGCTGCTACATAACGTTTTAACGTGGAAAGACGAGGGTCATTTTCAGGATTCTCCATCTTGGCCAGTGTTGGTTGGGATATGCCAATCGCCCGTGCCAGTTCTGTCTGAGAGATCTCTAATTCATCACGTAGCTGACTAAGGGCAATAACCAGGCTTGTCTCTTCGACCCGCGCCGCTACGCGAGCCTGCATTTCCGGACTCTCTTTTTCCAGTAGCTCTCTGTATGTCGCCATGATTATTTCTCCAGGTTAGCCAGATGTTTTAGGTATTCAGAATCGGCAAGTCGAATCATATCTCTGTAGAATCGCTTCTCGTTTATCCCGGTCTTATCTCCGGCACATAACACGATAGCTTTACGTGTCGGATCAAAAGCAAAGAATGCTCTTATTGGTTTACCTGCATGTTGAACACGTAACTCTTTCATATTCGGAAAATCTGAGCCGTTTAATGTGTCTACATATGGCCTGCCGAGCTTAGGTCCGAATTTCTCTAAGATCCCCATTGCCTCGTAAACCGATTCTCTCAGTGAATCATCTTGAGTTAAAAACCAGGCGTCGAAGCACTCTGTCGTTATTACTTCCCACATGTTCTCTGCCTATTAATTATAGCTTTATTGCTATAAATAACTATAGCAATAAAGCTATAAAGATGAAATCCCTATCAATAATGACACCCCACTGAACCTCTTCCTCTTATAGCCTTTTGATATGTAAGTGATGATGCAGTGAAGCTGGTTAATCCGGCTGCTCGGAGGATAGGACTACTGTTACAGGCGGTTCTGATGAATGGTTTATATGGGGATGGAAATGAAAAGCGTTTTACAAATGCGATTGGTGTTAGAAGTAACAAAAGTTCTGATAGATATCGTGCTGATCATCATAATGTTTAAACGGTAGAGATGAGGAGTCATTTTGCGCATGCGCAAAATGACTCCTCGTTGGGACCACGGTCCCAATCTGCGGAAAAGCGAACAAAATAGGGATTACGTGTTCTCGTTATCGTGAAAAAACAGCCTATGCACTTCTGTGCATAGGCATGCAGGCGGCTAAAATTTATCAGGCGCATTTTTCCCGATCTGACCCATAGATAACCCGGTTTTTTAGCGTTTAAGCGGCAATGTTGCGTTGAGGGCGGCTGCGGCGGTGCGTGGATCGGATGTTATGGTAAATCCGAGCCGTAGAGTGTCTATCGCCCTGTTAAAATATCTGAGCTTTACCTGTGTTACTCTATAAGACTTAGATTGCCTAACGTTGACAAAGTTATTGTCTGTGTTTATTATCGTTTCACTTTAACAAGGCAATGGAGTGTTTCATGACTAGTGGTATTTTTTTATCCCGTGAAGATTTGATGTTGTTATCAGATTCAGCCAAAGAAGAAGTGCTGGCATTGGCAACTGGAGAATCTATTTCCGGTGTTTATGAGGAGTTAGAGGATGGTCCTACTGATCTTTCCTCGCTTCAGGCAGAAAGGCTTGTGCGTGGTTTAAGTGATAAGTCACGGTCAGTGCTGAAAGCTATTCTTGAAAGTGAGGACGGGGAGCAGGGATTCTGGTGCAAGAGTGTCGCAGAGGAGCTTGGTTTTGATGTCTCTGAGCTTTCTGGAGTTTGGTCAGGACTGACTCGTAGAACTCGTACGGTAAGCGATGATTCCGATGCTTATTTGATTGGCTGGGCCTTGGATGAAAGTCGTGATGATTACTATGGAACACTGCATCCAACAACCTATCGTAACTGCAAGAAAGCAATGAATTTTTGATTGATCTACCTGTGTCGTATTTTGCCCAGATAGCCCGCCATACGCGGGCTTTTTCATTTGATGCGCGCAGCAGATGTTATGGTAAATCTGAGTAACTAGTTGGTACAAAAAAAGCCCCGGAGGGCTTTTGATGCTTATCAGCTCAGGCGGTGCAGTTGCGTCTGGATGTAGGCATGAAACTCAGCGTGAGTTAGGTAGGTCTTATTAAGACGAGCCTTTAGCTCGGTACCCATCGTGCGCAATGTAGTCCTATTTGCCGCTGACTCCTGTTTGTTCACTTTTCTCAGGTGATAGTTTAGTTCGTAGTCTTCTGAAAAATTTACATATTCGTGGTCACTTAAAGCCATTAGGTTTTCCTTTCCATTTAATTTTTTGGGTAATATTACCCACTTTATATATGTGGCTTTTGTTGCATTTTTCAAGCTGAGACAGATGATTTTCTATTCTTTTTGCTTGAAAAGCGTATGATGATATACATGTATATCAAATGTGTTTCAGGAGGTCTGTATGCTGGCTATCCGGTTATCTGATGAGATTGAGTCCCGTCTGGACTCGCTGGCGAAACAAACCGGCAGAACAAAGACATTCTATGCGCGGGAAGCGATATTGGCGCATCTGGAAGACCTGGAAGATTATTACCTTTCAGCAGAAACGGCGGCTCGCATTCGCCGTGGCGATGAACCAGTGCATTCGTCTGAAGGCGTGAGGAAATCACTTGGTCTGGACGATTAACTATTCCGACCGGGCGCTCAAATCGTTACGTAAAATGGACAAACAGACCGCGAGACGGATTGTGGATTTTATGGATTTACGCATTTCTGTTGCCGCTGATCCTCGCCAATCAGGGAAGCCGCTCAAAGGTGAGTTGGGGGAGTTCTGGCGTTATCGTGTAGGGGATTATCGTATTCTGTGTGAGATCCGAGATGACGAGCTGGTTATCCTTGCTGCCACCATCGGTCATCGCCGAGAAGTCTACGACTAGCCTGCTATGCGGGCTTTTTCATTAAGAGGGATTTTATGGAGTGGATTATTGGTGGAGTTGTTTTACTTGCTATTCTTGGTGTGATTTTTAAACCAAGCCGCTGTGATGTTTGTGGCACGGGTTTTAAAAAAAAATATTACACCTGGACGATTGAAGGTAAAAAACAGCATTTGTGCCCTAACTGCAATAGCAAAATGAGTAGAAGGGTTAGCAACCAACGATTTACTGATAGATTTGGGCGCTAGTCTTTACTATTTTCATTCGACACTGATAACTGATGTTATCAGTATCGATGTGTGAGTGATTCGGGTTGATTTTAGATATAACGAGCACCGCACCCACGGCAGGAGTTGTTGAATACCTTGTACTCATTGCAATTTGAGCACTTTCCTCCTTTTCCTCCTTTGCCATTTGATGCAGGAACGATCATTTCATGTTCGCACTTCGAACATTTACGTCCTTTGGGTGTTTTAAAAAAGGTTTGTTCTCCACAGTTAGGGCACATCTTTCCAGCCATTTTTATCTCTTTAGTGTGTGTGAATGTATGTGTGTATATGTTGGAGTGAAATGTTGCTATCTGCCTTGATTGTTATCAAGGTATGTTTCAATTGCTTGGTTTTTAAACAGATTTTATTTGGCGTTTTATTCTCATCGTATTGCCATATAAGGCGAACAACGGATGCTATGGTAAATCCGAGTAACTAGCCGGTACAAAAAAAGCCCCGTAGGGCTTTTTTTGAGTATTATTCTACGTTATGGCGCACGAAACTGACCGTGTTGATCGCCTGGCTTTCTGTTACGTTCGCGGTGAATTTCATAGGTGAATCCACAGCTAATAGCCCAATCAATACCTTGTTTTTGAGTATCGCATTGAAACAAAAATTTCCCGGTATTTTCTTCTTCAACTATATGGTAATCACCAGAATTATTCTTAATTTTAACAACATGAACATTTTTAACCGTTGCCATTCTTATCTTCCTTACTTTTTAGGAGCCTGGCTACATTCAGCACGGGATTGTGCTGAGCCTAATGCATATGATGGCGCGGTGTCGTTTTTTCAATGCGTATCTTATTAATTTTCATCAAAAAATATGTTCTTGATTTCTATATGTTGTTTGATGTTAGGTTTTTAAATTACTTTAAAATAAAGACATGGTGTTCGGTGTTAATTTTACTGCTCTAGTGTGGTTTTATATAAATTGAATGGAGCAGTCATATGAGTGAATTAATCGTTCAACCTGAAATTTCTGTTAAAGGTAATAATGAAATCATCTTTGTTAAAACCTTGCCAGGGAATGAAGATACTGAACTTGCTGAAGTATTAAAGAAACATATTAAAGCTGAAAGTAAGCTCAATGGAGCTCTTGCAGCGAAAGCATTGAATAGTTGGTACCGTTCTGGGCTTGGTCCTCACCCTACATCTGGAGGTACTTGGGTCACAAATTCAGTGTTGACCCCATCTGGCTCACCTTCTGGGGTCATTGATAGTATCAAGTACAACTATGATCGTGATGGCTATGGTGGTTGGGCAAGCCAGATCTCTGTCCGGCTTTATATCTATAACTCAGCCGGATTTGAGTTAGGGTATGCTGATATTACCGCCTCTGGTAGTGATACCATCGTCGCTTCTGGTTCCAATATCCCTGCTAATTGCAGACTGGTTCTGGCGATGAAGGTGGGCAATCTTAACGGTGGTATTTTTAATCCTCCATATATTGATGGTTATGATTGCACCGTCTATTACAGCTAAGTAGAATCGTAACCGGTCGCGTTGGGTGGCCGGTTATTTATTACTTCTTGAGGTGTAATATGCTGGTATCAGGTGTCCGTGGCATCGATTCAATGTTTCCCACTCGAACTAGTGGCAATTCTGATGTATTCTCTGAAATTCTCAATGATTTTAAAGTAAAACCTTCAGATAAGTCAGACGTTGTTAATGTTGATAATAAAGCATTGGAAAATGACTCTGATTTTCAACCAAAAGTAACAACTGGATTTTTCCCATCAGGGCAGGCATATACATTTTTTAATGTTGAAGATAACCTTACAAGTAGTGATAAAGCGTATTTAAAATCTCTGGGTTGGCCGACAACTGGGTCTAGTGATTTAAATTTTCTTGCCAGTAATATAGCTCAGGATCGTGTTGATGGAGCACTCAAGGGTTCTCTTACAAAAGAGTATCTATTTGGTGATCGTGAAAAAGGCTTGTCTGGTCTGGTTGAGCGAATGCAGGGAATGGGTTCTGGTTTTAGTGAGTTATGTACAACGCTACTGAAGACGATTGATCAGGGTAAGCAAAACTCCTAATTTTATTTTTAAGAAATATATTTTCATTAATTATTTAAATGTTTTATCCTAATATTTCAAATGGAAAGAAGCCCGATCGAAGGGGGCTTCTTTTGGTAATTCTAGGTAAGTTATACGCATCGTTTATCGTTTGGAGAGCAATGTAATCTTCTGCATTCTCGACAATAGGATTGTGGGATTTTCTTCCCATTCGGTAATTCTCTGAAACCGAATATTTCTTCTATTTCATTGATATCCCGCCCCGCCTCTACTCCACAACATGGACATTTTGCACCCATATCATATGGCATTTAGTCACCTTTTTTATGGTTATGTTCTTTTAAATCAGGGTGTTTGTTTTTGTTCTCAGGTCTCACCCTTTGTCTTTTATCTTCTTTTCCTGTGCTGTCTGCTATTGGTTTTGGACCAGATTTAATACCCATGATTATTATCTCCAGATATTTATTTAAGGATTGATGAGGCTCATTTCATATGGTTACTCCATGTGGCATTTTCAATGGAGGTGTATGATAAAAAAAGATCTTCTTGAGATCCTTTTTGTCTGCGCGTAATCTCTTGCTCTGTAAACGAAAAAACCGCCTTGCAGGGCGGTTTTTCGAAGGTTCAGCAAGTTGGGGAACTTCTGAACCGTGGTAACTGGCTTACACAGAGCGCAGATACCAAATACTGTCCTTTCAGTGTAGCCGTAGATTGGCCTCCACTTCAAGAACTCTCTGTATAGCCAGCTATACAAAATTCGCTCTGTGAACCCAGTTACCAATGGCCGTTGCCACTGGCGATAAGTCGTGTCTTTCTGGGTTGGGATCAAGAGAACAGTTACCGGAATAGACGTAGCGGTCGGGCTGAACGGGGAGTTCGTGCATACAGCCCAGCTTGGAGCGAACCACCTAACCAGACCCCAGCATCCGGCGTGGAATGAGAAAACGCGGCCATGACAGCGGAATGATGCGGGGACACTGTAAGGTGGGAACAGGAGAGCGCACGAGGGAGCGCCCCATCGGAAACGGTGGGGATCTTTAAGTCCTGTCGGGTTTCGCCCCTTCTGACTTGAGCGTCATTTTTTGTGATACTCGTCAGGAGGGCGGAGCCTATGGAAAAGCGAGACTTGCTGATCCGGCTCTGGGGGGAGGGGGGGCTGCTGTCTTTTTTTCTTTTGGGGGATTTATGACTCGATTATCATCGTTATCCGCTTCTGAAAAACAGTTTATTGATGCGGCGGTTTTCGCGGCGGAACGTGCAAAAGGCGCACGGCTCTCGGGTCCTGAGAAAAAAAAGGTGTTAGCGACAGCGCGCCAGCAGATCATCTCTCAGCGAGACGCCAACAGGATTTCTCGCCAGCGTCACGAGGCTGCACAGGAGCGCCTGTTTGAATGGAAAAAACCATCGGGTTTTCGTCGTTAACACGCACCGCTCGCCGCAGTCTCATGACCGAACGGAGTGAGCGAATGAGCGAGGAAGCGGAATAGCGCTGCTTGTGATGGGGTCTTCGTTCACTCCTTTGCTTTAGGATTTGAAAAATTCCGTTAACTCCCGGTTTTCCTGTTCTACTTTGAGTTTTTCCAGTTTCCGTCGCCGGCGTTCTGCCGTTGCCGTGGCATTTTTACGTCGAGTTTCGGCGTTACTGCTTTCTTCTTTGGCGATATCGACCTGTCTCTGTGCTTCTGCGATGACGTTTTCCAGCTGATTCTGGGCTGCACTTATGAGCGCATTGGCCTTCTGTTCGCGTAGTGTGGCGGCATTTTCTCGCTGAACGGCACGATCGAGTTGCTCAGCGAGGCGTTTATTGGCCTTAAATTCGGCCTGTACGGCGTTTTCTTGCGCCAGGCTGGTTAGCCTATGGTAATGCGCGATTTTTTCAGCCTGATCGCGGTTATCGGCTTTAACGGTTATCCAGAGGAGTGCTATCCCACCGGCACTACCTGTGATGAGTATGCCCGGCAGCACGAATGGCCATAACTCAGCAACCATATACCAGCCTGAGAATTTTATAAGCTGTTCACCTTGCCTGATTATCAGCGTGTAGTTTTCCAGTGTGGCTGACATGTATACGTAGGCTGCACCGAGCAGTGCAAACAACACGATTAACACGGTGACTCGCCAGAAAACAAATTTCATCGCAGGTAGGTTTCCGTGATCTCCGGGCGAAAGTGTCCCATTTCCTGGCTGACTGTCGCCAGGGCAGCTTCCCGGAGCAGACCCTGATGTTGCAGTTCGCGCATTCGTTCCTGAGCATAGCTGTGACGAACGCCGTGGGCACCGGCTGACCAGCCTAATACCCGCAGTGCGGCCGCACTGAAGCTGTTTGACCAGAGATGGCCGCCACCAAGCGCATAACGGCTGGTGTGGTTAACGCCACGATCGGTCAGGATGACGGTGTGGTCGCGCCTGACCGCTTCAAGACGTGAAGCCAGCGCTTTTGGAAGCTGAATTTCCCGAACCAGTCCGCCCTTACCGTGAACGGTGTAGGTTATACCGCTACGCCCCGTCCACTTTGTTGTATCGGCCTGTCGTACACTGGGCGGCTGTTCATCCGGTCTCGCCAGC
>NZ_JAUMIO010000056.1:0-10611 GCF_032905925.1 Pectobacterium sp. HCp5_1 | reverse complement strand
GAGCATGCCGATCCAGAACTGGCGGCTGGCGATGAGCCGTTTTATTATCGAGTTCGGCGACCGCATTGAAGGTCACCTTTAATTAATAGGGGTGGCAGTTACACAGAATGATTTACAGGGTCGACAATATCGAACTCTATCTTAATGATATGTATTCAAATCATGTTATTAGGGTTTTCGATTATTTTTTACCTGATGATGAAAAAAGAATGGCGTATGTTATTGATGAAACAATTACTATAGCTACATTATCTAATGGTTTAATTAAATCCGTCGGTTGCAATGAGAAATATAAGGGTTGTTACATGAACTCTCTACGCACTGGAATGAGAATGTCCGATATAATTAAATTGACTGATAAACAACGTATATTCAATGGTTGTATTATAGTTAATGATGATTTTGGTTTTTCGATTGATCTTCCAGCTCCATATGATGAAATAGCAGATGATATAGAGCACGTTCCTTTAGAGCTTAGTCTAAAAGAAATGAGAGTTGCTGACTATTATTCATGGAAACCGAAGAAATAAATAAAATCCGGAAACGATCTCAACGATCCTTCCGGCTTTTTATTATCCGCCGTCTACAGATTAATCTCCGTCTCAATCCTCCCCCCGATCAACCGTCAGTTATCGACACCTCGGTGATAAAGCCCGACTCTTCAGCCAGCGGCCTTTAAGGTTAATCGCTGACGGTGGGTGAAGTTTGTTCAAATATGACGGAATAGCGTGGGGCAAAAACCAAAACCCCCACGCTCCATCAAAGCGGCGTGGGGGCGTTGAAGGCAAACTAGGCTACAGCGGTGCCCTGTTCGTCTTGATCGACGGCGAAGCAGGCGACCTGCTGTTCGCCGTAGGTTTTCAACTGCGGCTGGAACTGTGTACAGGTACTGAAGCAGCGCTGGCAGCGAGCGTTGAACGCGCAGCCCGGCGGTGGGTTCAGTGGGCTGGGCAGTTCACCCGTCAGCTTGATGCGTTCGCGGCGTAAATCCGGGTTCAGGCGCGGCGTCGCGGAAAGTAACGCCTGCGTATACGGGTGGCGCGGGTTGTTGAAAATGGCATCTTTACTGCCCTTCTCCACACAGCGGCCCAGATACATCACCATCACTTCATCAGCGATATGTTCGACCACGGACAGATCGTGCGAGATGAAAACGTAAGACAGCCCCAAGTCCTGCTGCAAATCCATCATCAGGTTCAGCACCTGTGCGCGAACCGACACGTCCAGCGCGGAAACGGGTTCATCAGCAATCACCACATCTGGGTCCAGCATCAATCCACGGGCGATAGCGATACGCTGACGCTGGCCACCAGAGAACATATGCGGATAACGGTCGTAATGCTCCGTTTTCAGCCCCACTTTTGCCATCATCGCCAACGCTTTTTCACGACGTTCAGCTTTTGACAGTTCCGTGTTGATCTGGAGTGGTTCCTCCAGGATCTGGCCGACTTTCTTACGCGGGTTCAGCGATCCATACGGATTCTGGAAAACGATCTGGATCTTCTGCCGACGCAGCTTCTGTGCTTCAGGATCGTGCTTCAGCAGATCCTGTCCCTGATAGTACAGTTCGCCATCAGACGGGGTTTCGATCATCGTCAGCAAGCGACCCAGCGTGGATTTTCCACAACCGGACTCTCCGACCACCGCCAGCGTTTTACCGCGTTCCAGCGTAAAGGAAACGCCGTCCAGCGCTTTCACCATCCGCTCTGGCGCGAAAAAGCCCTTTTTCACCGGATAGTGTTTTTTCAAATCAATCGCATGCAGCAAATACGGCTGCGATGGTGCGTTCAGTTCACTCATAGGGTTGGCCTCCCCGCATCATCCAGCGGTGTATGACATTTCACCTGACGACCAGGAATATCGCGCAGAACAGGTTCTTCCTGACGGCAGCGGTCTTGCGCATAGGGGCAGCGCGGGTTTAACAGACAGCCGTTCGGACGGTCATATTTACCGGGTACCACTCCCGGCAACGATGCCAATCGGGATTTATCTGCCGCAAACTCCGGCAGCGCACGCAGCAGCGCCTGGGTATACGGATGGCGGGGTGCGCGGAAAATATCTGCCGCTTTGCCTGATTCCACCACCTGTCCGGCATACATCACGATGATGTGATGTGCCGCTTCGGCCACCAGCGCCAAATCATGGGTAATCAGGATCAGTGCCATATTCTCGCGCTGCTGCAATTCGAGCAGCAGTTCGATGATCTGCGCCTGAATGGTCACGTCGAGCGCCGTGGTCGGCTCATCGGCAATCAGCAACTTCGGCCGACAGGCAATCGCCATCGCGATCATCACGCGCTGGCTCATCCCACCGGAAAGCTGGTGCGGATACACGTCAAGACGCGAACCTGGATCAGGAATCCCAACCAGCGTCAGCAGGTCAATCGCACGCTGACGACGGGTTTTGCGGTTACCGCCCTGATGCACCTTGATAGCTTCCATGATCTGGTAGCCCACGGTGTAGCACGGGTTCAGGCTGGTCATCGGGTCCTGGAAAATCATCGCGACTTCAGAACCCACCAGATTGCGCCGTTCTTTTTCAGAAATTTTTGTTAAATCACGCTGGTTAAATTCCAGCTTGTCGGCCATCACTTTGCCGGGGTAATCAATCAGCCCCATAATCGCCAGCGAGCTGACGGACTTACCGGAGCCGGATTCCCCGACGATACCGACGACCTGACCTTGTTCAACCTGGTAGCTGATACGATCGACCGCACGAAACGGCAGATCCTCATCACCAAAGTGAACCGACAGTTTATCTACATTGAGCAACGCCATCTCTCTACCTCTGCTACTGCTTGAGTTTGGGGTCGAGAGCGTCACGCAAGCCGTCCCCCATCAGGTTAAACGCCAATACCGTCAGTAAGATTGCCAGACCAGGGAACGTCACCACCCACCAGGCGCTTTGCGCAAACTGCAAAACGTCCGACAGCATGGTGCCCCACTCTGGCGTTGGCGGCTGTGCGCCCATACCGAGGAAACCCAAAGCAGCCATATCAAGAATGGCGTTAGAAAAACCGAGAGAAGCCTGCACAATCAACGGTGCCAGACAGTTAGGCAGAATGTTGACGAACATCTGACGCACCGAGCTGGCTCCCGCCACACGTGAAGCCGTGACGTAATCGCGATTAACTTCCACCAGCACCGCCGCGCGGGTCAAACGGACATAGTGCGGCAATGCCACGAAGGTCAGTGCCAGCGAGGCATTCACAATCGAAGGTCCGAAGACGGCCACCAGCACCAGCGCCAGTAGCAGGCTCGGCAGTGCCAGCATGATATCGACGATACGCATGATGAGCGCATCGACCACACCACCGAAATACCCGGCCAGCAGGCCGAAGATCACCCCCAGCACCAGCGACAGCACGACGACCAGACAGCCAACCAGCAGCGACAGACGCGCGCCGTACATCAGACGGGACAGGACATCACGCCCGACGTCGTCCGTTCCCAGAATAAACTGCCAGCTTCCACCCTCTTGCCAGACCGGCGGACGAAGCAGCGCATCGCGGAACTGCTCAGCGGGTGCATGCGGAGCCAACACGTTGGCACCAATGGCGATAATCAGCATCAGCACGACATACACCATGCCAACGACCGCCCCTTTGTTACGTTTAAAATAGTGCCAGAATTCCTGTAGCGGGGTCATCGGCTTCGGTGCGCTATTTACAACAGGTTCAGTGACGTGTGTCATCTTAGCCTTCCCCTTATTTCTTGTGACGGATGCGTGGGTTAACCACACCGTAGAGCACATCTACCAGCAGGTTCACCAGAATGATCATGGTGGCCACCAGCAGTACGCCGCCCTGAACCACCGGATAGTCACGACGCTGCAACGCATCGATTAACCACCGACCCAGCCCCGGCCAGGAGAAAATGGTTTCCGTCAGGATCGCCCCGGCCAGCATGGTACCGACCTGTAAACCAATTACCGTTACCACCGGCAGCATCGCATTACGCAACGCGTGCACGACAATCACACGCAGACGGCTCAGCCCTTTGGCACGAGCGGTACGAATGTAATCCTCACCCAGCACTTCCAGCATCGCGGAGCGCGTCATGCGCACAATCACCGCCAGTGGAATGGTGCCCAGCACGATGGCAGGCAGGATCATGTGTTCAACCGCGTCGATAAAGTCGCCTTCCTCGCCCCAGAACAGGGTATCGATCAGCATAAAGCCGGTTAGCGGCATGCTGTCATCAAGGAAAATCGTGTCGCTGATACGTCCCGAAACGGGGGTAAGGTCAAGCTGAACGGAGACCAGCATAATCAGCATCATGCCCCACCAGAAAATAGGCATGGAGTAGCCCGTCAGTGCCAGGCCAACAGAGGTATGATCGAAAATGGAACCGCGTTTGACCGCAGCCAGCACACCAACCGGAATCCCCACTGCGATAGCAAACATCATCGCGCAGATACCCAGTTCCAGCGTCGCTTTGAAGCGAGGCACAAATTCTTCCCACACGGGGATACGGCTCTTAAGGGAGATCCCCAGATCGCCCTGCATCACACCGCCAATATAGTGGAGGTATTGCTGCCAAAGCGGCTTATCCAGCCCCATTTCAGCCAGCAATTGCGCATGACGCTCGGCGGAAATACCCCGTTCCCCCGCCATGATCATCACCGGGTCGCCCGGAATCATGTGCACGAACGCGAAGGTTAATAGGGTGATACCAATAAACGTTGGGATAACTAACCCCAAACGCCGGAGTATGAACTGCAACATATCCCGAACTCTCTATTCATGCCCGCTGGCTCATTGGCCATCAGGCTTATCATTGCTCACAGCTAAAAAATCGCCAGGTGCGATTTTAAACGTCGTGTGCGACGGCCCGCAGGATAGCGGGCAGGGAAGACAACCATAAATTTAACGGGCAAGAAACCCCGCCTCCACGGCTCCTCTAACGAGAAACCGCAAGGTCGGGGTTTGTAGTGTCCGTGAAATCTAGTGGCTGACTTAATCCAACGTCACGTTGTTGAAGCTATGCACACCACGCGGCTGAACCACATAACCTTTCACGTTTTTACGTACAGGTTCGTACACGGTAGAGTGCGCGACAATCAGCGCCGGAGCCTGATCGTGCATCACAACCTGTGCCTGCTTGTACAGTTCAATACGTTTTTCGTGATCGGAAACGGCGCGCGCCGGTTGGATCAAGTCTTCAAACGGCTTGTAGCACCACTTGGAGTAGTTGGAGCCATTTTTGGCAGCGTCGCAGCTGAACAGGGTCGCGAAGAAGTTATCTGGATCCCCATTGTCGCCTGTCCAGCCCATCAGCACGGTCTGGTGCTCGCCGTCTTTCGCACGCTTCAGATACTCGCCCCACTCGTAGGTGACGATCTTGGCTTTCACGCCCACTTTCGCCCAGTCGGACTGAATCATTTCCGCCATACGACGCGCGTTCGGGTTATACGGACGCTGTACCGGCATTGCCCACAGGTCGATAGAGAAACCGTCAGCCATACCCGCTTCTTTCAGGAGCGCTTTCGCTTTCTCAGGATCGTAGCTGTAGTCTTTAACGTCGTTGTTGTAGCCCCACATGGTCGGCGGGATCAGGTTAGTTGCGGCCTGGCCGGCTCCCTGATAGACCGCTTCGATAATGGCAGACTTGTTAACCGCATAGTTCAGCGCCTGGCGAATCTTGACGTTATCCAGCGGTTTTTTCTCAACGTTGTAAGCCAGATAGCCAACGTTCAGGCCAGGCTGTTCCATCAACGTGATGTTTTTATCTTCTTTCATCTTCGCGAGATCGGCCGGGTTTGGATACGGCATGATCTGGCATTCGTCTTTTTGCAGCTTGGCATAACGTACAGACGCATCTGGCGTGATAGAGAAGACCAGACGGTCAACACCCGGCTTAGTCCCCCAGAAGCCTTCAAAGGCTTTGTACAGAATACGAGAATCTTTCTGGTACTGCTGCAGCTGGAACGGGCCTGTACCGATTGGGTTCAGGTCAATCTTCTCTGGCGTACCGGCTTTCAGCATCTTATCCGCGTATTCCGCTGACAGGATGGAAGCAAAGTCCATCGCCAGGTTTGCCAGGAATGGCGCTTCAGGGCGGTTCAGCACAAAACGGACGGTATAGTCGTCTACTTTTTCGATTTTGCTGACCAGTTCCGGCATACCCATACCCTGATAGTATTCATAGCTGCCGCCAGATACTTTGTGGTACGGATGGTTGGCATCCTGCTGACGCATGAAGGAGAAAATCACGTCATCGGCATTGAATTCACGAGAAGGTTTGAAATCCTTGCTGTCTTGCCATTTCACGCCTTTGCGCAGATGGAAAGTATAGGTTTTGCCGTCTTCGCTAATATCCCATTTTTCAGCCAGACCCGGACCGGTGTCCGTGGTGCCGTCTTTAAATTCCACCAGGCGGTTATAAATAGGAATAGAGCTGGCATCAAACGTTGTACCGGAGGTAAACAGCTGTGGGTTAAAACCTTCCGGGGAGCCTTCTGAGCAGTACACCAGCGTCTTTGCCTGAACGCCTGCAGCGACGGACAGGGCGAGCAAGCCAAGGCCGAACTTCAACACCCTTGATTTAACTAGGGATTTTTCCATTACTTGTGCTCCATTGTGGATGATGTTGTGTGCTATACCCGCCATACTCCAAGCTGCATACGCGTTAATTCTGTCGTTAAACGCACAGTGGTTAACAGCGCTGATATTCCGTCCTGCATCTCGAAATCAATTGGGCATGGTTGGCCAGACCTGTATTTTTACGAACTGTGGTCTGTACCCTGTCGCCCGAAGGCAAAATTAAAATAATGAGGAAGAGGAAAGGGGTTACCAAAACCGATGGCCGCCACGCTGTTGGATATAGTCATAATAACTACAACGTATACCTTGACGCGCCACAACCGGCTCACGGATGCTGGATGAAGACGTAGAATCATTCAGACAAGCCGTTGCTTTCCTCCTTATATCCCTATGACGCCCTCAATTTCTCAACAGATGGCGGTGACGTCAATATAAGCAGTAAGGATTTACAAAATTTCCTTACATTTTCTTAAAAGAGAAAATACAAGCTCATCACCTTACCAAAGGTGGATGTTTTGCCTTTTTCGGAAAAAACAGCGATAAAAACCGATAGATTGCGGGCATAAAGAAATTATCACCATTAAAAAAACTATAGTCATCTGGTCTTACATGTCCAAGATTTGAGCACTATTTTTTGTTAAAAACGTTAACAGCAGGTGAAAATCCTGACGGATAATAAGAAATTCTGATATTTACCACGGCACCATAAGTAGGCAAATGACTATCTACGCTACATAAAAAAACTTATCTCTGCCCTTTTAACTGACCAAAAAACACCTTATCCCGCCAGATTTTCACCCCACTTTTCGCCAATATCGCTTTCACTTTTTGATGCTGCGTATCTGATTAGATCGGGATAGAATTAATCCATGCCGCAACAATTATTGTTGTATCGGTTGTATTGCTGACAAGGAAAATAGCTCGATGAAAGGAATAGTGAGCGTTGTGTTGTTATGTACTTCATTTCCCTGTTTTGCAGCCTGGGGTTATGAGATGACGATGTGCCGTAATGGCGCGTTTCCTGATTATCCAGACCAATACTCTGTCGCCAAAATCACGGCGGCGCATGGCGATAAAGTCCACTTTTACGATGATGATGTCAGGAATGGATGCCCGGATAATAAGGCAATTTGCCAGTATGAAACCCATCTGAAAGCGGGTGACAACGTGATAGTGGCACAGGAAAAAGACGGTTGGTCCTGCGTGTGGCATTTTGGCAAAAAATCCGAATTCGTCGGTTGGGTGGAGCCGGCCTATCTTAAAAAACAGCCCATCAAAACGGCAGATATCAATGCCTGGCTCGGTTCATGGCATGAGTATGGTAATAGCATAAAAATTACCCGTGGGAAAAACGGCACGCTTCATCTAAAAGGTAAGGCGACCTGGCATGGTGGCGTATCAAGTTATGGTGAACGAATTGTCCATTACGGAAACATTTCTGCCTCGGCGATACCAAACGGCAATAGGCTCCAATGGGGTGATTCGCTTGAAGAGTTTGAATGCAAGGGCGTGATGCATCTGATTAACGGCAATTTGATCGTGGAAGATAATGGTAATTGTGGCGGAATGAATGTCCGTTTTAACGGCATTTATCGTTTGAAAAGGTAATGTGTCAGCCAGAGACCCTGCCCTCTCGGGTTATCCCCGTGGCAGGGTATCTACTGGCAGAAAATGATATTGCTCAATAATTAATTGGCTATTTTAGTTAAATAAATATTTTCACTAAAATGAAAACACGCTATTTACTTATTCTCATAAAGTGGTATTTTTCACTCAGTGAGTTACCTTTCCTTCTGTTTTAACCCTTCACATTCCCTCGATAAATTATTTTAATTACAAAAAAACAATATAAGTTATTTAAAATAGAGTTGCTGATAAGTTCACAAATACGTAATTAACGTATTATTTTTAACATTCCCTCATGCTAGATTACCCTCCAACAGGATTCATTGTTAAATAACATCAACCATTCCTTATCTTTTTGTTACTAACTGATAAAAAACAAAAAAACGTATTTTTCTGCTTTTTTATAATAAACATCCCGCCGCCATTGGCATTAGCAAGGCTCGATATCCACACCGATATCGGCAAGCAAAAGCCAATAAGATGCGTCGATAACGATGCGTTACCAATATCCTCAACGATATTACACGGCAGGTATGTCATTTCTTTCTGTACCAACTGTCCTAGCAGGGTGAATATAATGAAAAAAATTGAAACTGATATTTTATGTGAGAACGATCTCGCTCTGGAAACACAAGAATCGTTTATCGGGGGATTTTTTAAAAAGAAAATCGGCTCCGTTCCCGTTGCGCTTTTTGTGGCGATTGCCGCCATTGTCGCTATCGCGGCCTACGAAGGATATTTGCCTAAAAATATGATTGGCGGTTTCGCAGTCATCATGACGATGGGTTTTTTACTGGCACACATTGGCAGCAACATTCCCGTGTTCAAAGATATCGGCGGCCCGGCCATTCTGTGCCTGATGGTGCCGTCCGTTATGGTGTATTTTGAGTTGTTCAACGACAACACCATGAAAACCGTACACCTGCTGATGAAAGAGGCGAACTTCCTGTATTTCGTCATCGCCTGTCTGGTGGTCGGCAGTATTCTGGGTATGAACCGCAAGATCCTGATTCAGGGGATGGTGCGCATGTTCGTTCCTCTGGTCATCGGCACCGCAACCGCACTGGCAACCGGTTTACTGGTTGGTAAACTGTGCGGCTATAGCTTCTATCACACCTTCTTCTTCATTATCGTGCCAATCATCGGTGGCGGTATTGGTGAAGGCATCCTGCCATTATCTCTCGCCTACTCTGCCATTCTGGGACAAACCCCAGATGTGTATGTGGCTCAGTTAGCGCCTGCTGCCGTCGTCGGCAACATCTTCGCAATTCTGTGTGCCGGCGTGCTGTCCCGTCTGGGGATGCGCCGCAAAGATCTGAACGGCGAGGGCCGTCTGGTTCGCAGCGATGAAGACAACGCGATGTTTGCCGTCAATGAAGCACCAAAACCGGTTGATTTTCATCTGATGGGCGGCGGACTGTTGATGATTTGCGCCTTCTTCATCGTCGGTGGCCTGTTTGAGAAACTGGTACACATCCCAGGCCCCGTGCTGATGATTCTGATCGCCGTGTTCTGTAAATACGGACGCGTGATTCCAGCGATTATGGAAACTGGTGCGCACAGCGTTTACAAGTTCGTATCCAGTTCTCTGGTGTGGCCGCTGATGATCGGGCTGGGCATGCTGTATATCCCGCTGGAAAGCGTCGTCGCAGTATTCTCTGTGGGTTATGTCATCGTCTGTGGTTCTGTGGTGCTGTCCATGGCGCTGGTGAGCTTCCTGATTGCACCTTACCTGAACATGTACCCGATTGAGGCTTCTATCGTAACCACGTGCCACAGCGGGCTGGGCGGTACGGGTGACGTGGCTATTCTGTCTGCTTCTAACCGTATGTCTCTGATGCCATTCGCACAGATCGCTACCCGTATCGGCGGCGCATCTACCGTCATCGCCGCAACGCTGCTGCTGGGCTGGGTTGCTTAATCTCAGTATCACGGTTTCCCTCAATCAGGGGGAAACCTTATTCTGAATGAGAAAAACCATTTAAGCCCGTATACACAGCATTCCAGCTATGCCGTTATCTGTGTCACAGGTTCAGAACCACGCTCCGCTACCCCATCAACCGCGTTCTTATCTAACCTTTTTGAAAATGATGAGAATCAGGGCCACGCAGATGGGGAAACCAATTAATACGGCCGAATACATGGAATCCATAGATTCTCGCATATCAGCTAATATCGCAAAATGGTATTCAACTGGCACTGTTTTATCAGATAAAAAAACCATTCTTTCCTTATCTTGAACATGTCCAAAAGAAAAAAGAGCAATGCTTATCAAATAAAAAAAAGAGACAAAGAAAATACCGAACCATCGATAAAAGGACCCTGTAAATCATTCTGTGTAACTGCCACCCCTATTAATTAAAGGTGACCTTCAATGCGGTCGCCGAACTCGATAATAAAACGGCTCATCGCCAGCCGCCAGTTCTGGATCGGCATGCTCC
>NZ_JAUMIO010000055.1:0-11395 GCF_032905925.1 Pectobacterium sp. HCp5_1 | reverse complement strand
CCTCGCGGAGAATACTGATGATCTGTTCGTCGGAAAAACGCTTCTTCATGGGGATGTCCTCATGTGGCTTATGAAGACATTACTAACATCGCGGTGTGTTAATCAACGGGGAGCAGGTCAGATGAACAGCGCAAACGTAAAGAAGGAAAACGAGTACATCCCAATACGCTCCGCTATGCATGGGTACGGGAATTTACTCAGAATGGGAAACGTCATTTTCACGTATTTCTGTTTCTGAACAAGGACGCATACTACCATCTGGGAGATTTTAATATGGATGACGACACGCTAAGAACCATGATCACCTCTGCATGGTGCAGTGCGTTAACTTTGACTCATGAGGAAGGGCTGCACCTGGTGCAGTATCCTGCTAATGGTAAATATATCCTGAATCGTGATGATATTCTTAATGATATTTATCCCGGTGATTTACTGAATCGGATTGACTATCTAACGAAAGTTAAAAGTAAGGTTTTCGGCGATGGCGATCGTAATTTTGGTTGCAGCATGAGATAATTTATTTTTACGGTACAGGCCTTTCCTATAAATGAAAGCCCTAATAGATGATCTAATATTAGGTTTTTCTACCAGCAGTATCAAAGAGATAAACAAAATCTCAGGCAAAAAAAGCAAAAAAAATAGTTAAAAGAGGAAAGGAAAATGCCCTATCGGGGGCGGCTGCGTTTCTAGTTTTAAGAAAAAAGCTCATGGACTACTATGGGGATGAGGAAGACTGACATCGGGTGATGAACACCATCAGTTTATCGCGTGGATAAATGAAGCCACCTCTGTCGGTGCACGTTGGGCAGTGGCTTGCCGAGAAGTTGAGCTCAGCAAACGAACTTAGCAACTGTTGCAACAATCCCCAGAAGACCGAAGAATAACAGCGATATGTCCAGAGTCCCATTTATCTACTCTCCCCCCGCTTTATACTTATATTAATTTAGTTATATAGTTTAACTTTCTTTACTCAATTGCGCCGGGGCGATTTTTCAGTTTACGCCAGAGTGTTGAACGACTGATTCCAAGTATCTTTGCGGCCTTAGTATGGTTGCCTCGTGTTTGTCTAATGGCTGCGTCTATTTCATCCCATTCACCTGGAAAATCCTCAAGACTGTTTTCGTTTAGACCATCTAATTGTAATATTTTCTGGATATCATCCCCCGTAATATATTCATGCTTATGTATGGCAACAATACGTTCAATAATATTGATAAGTTCGCGCACATTACCCGGCCAACTGTATGTGTTCAGCATTGTCATAGCATCATGTGTAAAGGTCAGGTAACCCTTACTCAAGCCTGCTTTCTGTTTAATGAAATGTTCCAGTAATAATGAAATGTCGTTTTTACGCGCACGTAGTGGCGGGAGTGTAAGCTGTAATACGTTCAAGCGATAATACAAATCTGCACGAAATTGCTTTTCTTTAATCAACGTCTTTAAATTATTGTTCGTCGCGGCAATAAACCGGACGTTAACCGGGATGGTATGCGCACTGCCTAGACGACGAATAACCCTTTCCTGTAAAACACGCAGGATTTTACCTTGTATGGCATATTCCATTTCGGCAATTTCATCCAGAAAGAGAGTGCCATTATGTGCTAGTTCAAACACACCGGGTTTACCTTTCGGATCGGCCCCCGTAAATGCCCCTTTGTCGTAGCCAAACAATTCACTTTCCAGAATGTGCGAGGGAAGAGCAGCGCAATTAATTGCAACAAAAGGGCCATTTGCTTGCAGGCTATAATTATGGATGCTTTGGGCAAAGACCTCTTTTCCCGTTCCCGTTTCGCCAGTAATGAGAATTGACGAATCCGTCAGCGCAAACTGCTTAGCCATATCAATGGTGCTTTTTAATGCATGGCTGGTTTTTTCAATTTGCTGGAATGTTTTTTCCGCATTATGGCCAGTTCCAAGAATGCGCTGGCGTACCTGATTCTCCATTTGTTGGATTCGGGCTATATTTTGAAAGGTTACGACCGCACCAACCGTTTTCCCGTTCACGATGATTGGGATCTTATTGCATAAAATCTCTGTACCGTTGATACCGATAATTTCACCTAGCTCATCTCGCCCACTGGATATCATTGATTTGATTTTTAACTCTGGCCATATCTCATCTAATTTTTTCCCTGTAACGTGATGCTTCTCTAGTCCGGTGATAGCCTCGGCTTGTGGGTTAAACGAGGTGATTCGCGCATTCACATCCACAGATAAAATGCCTTCATAGGCATAATCCAAAACTGCACTGAATAATTCTGTTTTTGCTTTTTCAAGGTTTTTGGCATGAAGGATCAGTTTTGCCTGTTCTGCGGCTTGAATAATACTGCTTGGCCCATTGTGGACGAATTCAAAGGGAATGTTATGTGCCTGCGAAATACGCTTAGCGATATAACCCCCTACAATGACATCAATATCATCGGCAAGGATTTTTGCTACCTGTATGGGGATATCCTGCACAGAATGAATGGGGTACAACCGTATGTCCGTTTGAAGCGATGCACTCAGAAAATCAAGTTCATTAATCAAGTGAGGGTAACTGATGACAGCAATTCGAGAGCCGTAGTCCTTTGCTTTTTGAATCGCTCTGACTGTGTCGATTGTGGTAACGCTAATCTCAACAAGACTGACCTGCAACGATGCAGCCCGTATTGCCGCAGCCGCAGCCGCTCGGGTAATAATGATTTCTATACCATTTTTAATTAGTTCACGCGCACATGCTACACAGTCTTCCAGTGCACCCTTTTCGAACCGAATATTCTCCTGTTTGCTGGCCAATAGCGTCTGGGCCGATTGGTACATCTCTTCATCTTGCGCAAGAAAAGCAATAAGTTCCGAAGCCATCACAGGTTACCCCATCAACGAAGAAAGCAGAAATGAAACACATTTGATACGTTTTGAGACGCTAATGGTACTACATGAAACGATGAGTGAAATTCTCTGATGTTTTTTTTCGACGAATGGAATATAACCAATTGAATTTTAATTGTTTTTTATTGTGGCATGGTTTGTGCTTATTCCAGCGAAGGGTGACCTTCCGAACAGAAGAGGCCATCACAGTGTAGTTGTTTGGGCGGTTATCGACGTCAGATTGCATCCTGTAAAACGATGACAGGGGAACGCTGATTCAACAATAAATAACAATAAACACTATTATAATTAAGGGGATAGAACATGTTTTATCTAGGAGTAATTATTGTCGTACTGACATTTGTCGCCATTATTAAGCAATATGAAACGCGAATGGTGCTGTTTCTCTCCGGTCTGTTAATGGCGCTACTGGCTGGGGAATTCACCAGCGTATTTACCAGTTTCTCCAAAGCGATGGTCAATGAAGGGTTGGTGGTTGCCATCTGTACCGTGATGGGTTTCGCCTACGTGATGAAACTAACGGAATGCGATAAGCATTTGGTGTTGTTGCTCAGTCGGTTCCTCATCAAGGTCAGATTTATCCTGATTCCCGGCACGGTATTCGTGACCTTTATCATCAATACCGCATTGGTTAGCGCTGCGGGTTGTGCGGCGGCTGTAGGGGCGATTTTAATCCCGGTATTGAAAAGCGTTGGCGTTCATCCGGCGATTGCCGCTGCGGCTGTACTGGCGGGAACGTGGGGAAGCGTGTTTAGTCCGGGCTCGGTGCAGAACCCGTTTATCGCCAAGATTGCGAATGTTGATGTGATGACGGTAGTTGCTGGACACAGTGTTGCGGCGATTACGGCCATGTTAATCGTCGCAGTTATGCTGAATGTTGTTGCGATAATTCGGAAGGAAAATAAGGGTTATGTTTCGGATGAAAAAAATGAGGAACATACGGGAAAAGCCAATCTGCTGAAAGCTCTGGTGCCGATAGTCCCGTTGTTGTTATTAATTCTCAGCAGTAAACAAATTCATTTGATTCCCCCGGTCTCTGTTACGGAAGCCATGCTGACAGGGATTATCTTGTCTTGCCTGATTGCACGCATCAACCCTAAAAAAATTTCCGAGACGTTCTTTTCCGGTATGGGGAACGCCTATGGAAACATTATCGGCATCATTATTGGCGCCATGGTGTTTATCAATGGGATGGAGCAAATCGGTATCATCCAGGTTCTGACCGATGTGATGAAGAATTCCGTTAGTGCGGCGAAGTTTGCCGCGACCTTTGGCCCAATGGTAATTGCCGTGTTATCGGGCTCCGGCGAAGCCGCAACGTTGGCATTCAACGGTGCAGTCACTGTTCATGCGGCCGATTTTGGAATGAGCATTACTCACATGGGGTCACAAGCTTATTTGTCTGGCGCACTGGGGAGAATCTTATCACCAGTAGCTGGAGCCACCATCGTGTGTGCACAAATTGCTGGTGTTACGCCGATTGAAGTCGTCAAAAGGAATGTCGCAGGCACGCTGCTGGCGATCATTGTCACCCTATTCATTTTATTATAAGTAAGGATCTCAATATGGCATCCAGCATGATTGATAGTGAACTTTTCAAAGATTATTTCGGTACGGCGGACATGCGCCAAGTTTTCAGCGATGAAAATCAGATCCAAAAATGGATGGATTGTGAAGCTGCACTGGCACGGGTTGAAGCCAGATTGGGGATTATTCCTTCCACTGCCGCAGAGGAAATTTCGCGTAAAGCACATGTCAGCCAGATCAATATTGGGAAAATCAAACAAGAAATTGATAAAACCGGGCATCCTTTTATTGCATTGGTGAGCGTATTCAAGACCCTTTGCGAAGGACGGTCCGGAGAATATTTGCATTGGGGAGCGACAACACAGGACATTCTAGATTCGGGGCTTATCCTGCAACTCAGAGAAGCCTATCAGATTATTGAACGTAAATTGGAAACGGTATATGACGCCGTATGTGAAAAAGCGCAAAGTACCCGAAATATTATTATGGTTGGGCGCACGAATGGTCAGCAAGCGATTCCCATCACCTTGGGATTTAAATTTGCCGTATGGGGGTTTGAACTCCAGCGGCAGCAGCAGCGCCTTACCGAATGCCGAGAACGTCTGCTGGTAGGGCAGTTTGCGGGGGCGGTTGGTACGGTGGCTTCTCTAGGCTCACGTGGTATTGAGGTGCAAGAGGCCTTTTTTGCTGAGTTAGGCCTGAATACACCACCTATTGCCTGGTTTACCTCACGCGACTCACTGGTAGAGTTCGCCAGTGTACTGGCGCAGATTGCTACAACACTGGGAAAAATAGGCAATGAAGTCTATGCATTGCAAAAGGGAGAAATCGGCGAGTTGGAAGAGTATAGCGGTGGAGACAGCATTGGCAGCAGTACCATGCCCCATAAACGAAATCCGTTTAATGCCATGCAAATTGTCACACTAGCAAAACTAACTCGTTCTGCGGCTGCTAGCATGATGGATGCGGCAGAGCAGGAGCATGAGCGCGATTGCCGTGGGATGCAGGTCGAATGGGATGCGCTCCCTCGCGCATGCTTGCTGACTGATGCTGCACTGGATAAGAGTATTCATCTGGTGCGTAATCTTGTCGTGAAACCACAGCAGATTGAGAAAAATTTAGGGCTGTTACGGGGGCTGATCTTCTCTGAGGCTGCCATGCTTAAGTTGGCACAAACTAAAGGCCGCCAGACGGCACACCATATTATTCACCGCCTAGCAATGCAGGCGATTGATGAGGGTGTCAATCTCAGGCATTTACTTCGGCAAGATCCGGAAACGACAGAGCTCATTTCAGAACACGAACTCGATGAAATATTCGAACCGAAGCATTACATCGGATTTTCTCTCGAATTTGTCGATAGATTGATAAATAGTAGAGCGAGCCGTTTATAAATCGTAAATGTCAGGGGTTATATTGATCATTCGCGATAGGTACAGAAGTAAGTATGATATGAAAGGGTGAGCAAAGAGAAGATGAAGGGCTACTGTTGACATTACTAGTTATGCTAACAGTAGCCTCGGTGAAGGGATCAGTAAACAGACAGGCTCATGCGACTTTGAACTACAATCAGATATTATCTTATCTAGACCGTCTGTCAGCATTTTGCTTGCCGTATGAAGCTCTTCTAATGGCATTTCATGCCAACTTTCGATGAGCCATTTCGGTATCAGAAGCTTGTATTGGCGAACGCTAGGGAGCGTTCAAAATAGTGTAGGCAAGCCCAGTCCGTTCTTTACTTCCCGTAGCGTCTCTTGTGTGACTTCATGCGCTCGTTCGCTACCTTGTTTCAGTATCTCCATTAGCATGCCTTTATCCTGAATAAGAGTCGCACGCCTCTCACGCATGGGCATAATCAATTCCTGCAGGCAGATTTCCAGCTCGTTTTTACAGGTGCGATCACCAAGCCCACCCTGTTGATAGTGCGCTTTCATCATCGCCACTTTCCCTTTGTCTGGGTGGAAAGCATCCAGATAGGTAAACACGACATTTCCTTCGATCTGTCCAGGTTCGCTGATTTTAAGATGATTAGGATCTGTGTACATAGCGCTGACCGCTTCGTGAATATCCTCTTCACTGGCAGAGAGTTTCAGAGTATTGCCGAGGGATTTTGACATTTTGGCGCTACCGTCTATGCCTGGCAGGCGACTGCTGCCACTCAGAATCGCCTGACAGTGGTGCAGCAGCGGTGTAGGTAGCAAACTATTCATCTTGTGAACAATCTCGTTAGTTTGCTCGATCATCGGTAGTTGATCGTCTCCTGCTGGTACGTATTCAGCTTTAAACGCGGTGATATCTGCTGCTTGGCTGATAGGATAGGCCATAAATCCAACGGGTAGAGAACGGGTAAAACCTTTCTGCGCTATTTCATTTTTTACCGTGGGGTTACGTTCTACGCGAGCGACGGTGACAATATTCATATACAGCATGGTCAGTTCTGCTAGTGCAGGTAAAGCCGATTGCAGACAGATAGTGGTGAGGGCCGGATTGATACCTGCAGCTAGGTAATCCGCTAGCACCTCAGGGATATTATCGCGGATCTTTTGCGGGTTCGTGCCGTTATCGGTTAGTCCTTGTAAGTCAGCAACCAGTACGAACTGTTGATGGGTATGTTGTAAGGCAACGCGCTGACTCAGCGAGCCTGCATAGTGTCCGAGGTGCAGAGGACCCGTAGGGCGATCGCCGGTCAGAATGGTGGGTTTCATGTTCATTAAAGACTCCTTTACGTAAAAAACCGAAAGGGGCCTTTGGAACGAAATAGCCGCCTTTCGCGGCTATTAAAATAGGGATAAAAAAAACCGAGCCGCCTTTAATTAGGCTGCCACCAACGATTATGGGATTGGAGGATAACGGTCTTTTCATTCATGGACATTACAGTATCACAGTTAAGTACAAGGGGAAACCTGCAATCTTATCGCTATTAATTAGCAACTTGTTTAATCTGATTGCTATCAGGGATAAGAGCCATCGCTGGTCATTTGAGGCGGATACTTCAATATTTTTTTTGCATAAACTGTTGCTGCTGTTTTGAGCAGTAATAACAAACCTTTTGTTCTCAGATTTGCGATAGATCTTTTACCGACGTAAGTAAGTATACGTATCACTTGTATAGAGGAATTCAGATGAACCCATTTTTGATCATTGGCGGTTATGGTGTTGTCGGGACAGAGGCTGCCAACGCTTTGCGAATTTATCAGCCTGATTTGCCGCTCATACTTGCTGGACGAGACAGTAAGAAGGCAGAGGCTGCCGCAGCTAAGCTTGGCAACGCTGTGGGTGTCGCTGTCGATACCAGAAGGGCAGATCTGGGATTGCCGTCTTGCCTGAAACCCAGTGGTATCGCCCTGCTGACTAACGATCTTTCGACGAACCCGGTGAAGTTCGCCGTGAGTCAAGGCATTCCGTACACCAGCATTGCCACGCAACTCACGCATCTGGCACCGAAGCTGGCGGTGCAGATCGGCGGCTGTGATCAGTCAGCCTGCTTGCTACAGGATACGAGCTTCGCTGGCACGCTAGTGTTGGCGGGGCTGGAAGTGATGGGAAGGTTCTCTCATGTCGATACTATCAAGGTCGGCGCGGTGATGGACGATCAGGATCTCGGCGGCCCGGCCAGCCAGAGCGACGTGGATGACTTTGGCGACAAGGCCCCCGGCTTTCTGCTGGATGCGGGCGAGTGGGTTCAGCCCAATCACGAACAGGGCAACCGAACTTTCACTTTGCTCGACGGTACATCGTATCAGGGCACCAGTTTTCCCTCGTTCGATTTGCCTGAACTGGCGGCGAAATCCGATGCGCCATTTATCCGGTACGACTTTGCGTTCGGTGAGACTCCAGGCCGTCGTACGACGGGGCAGCCCTCTGTGGAAATCGTATATGAGATCACGGGTACGCTTTCTGATGGTAAAGCGGCAACGTTGACGGCGCAACTGTCTCATCCGCGCGGCCAGACCGTACTGACCGGGATAGGCGTTGCCGTCGGGATTGAGGCACTGCTCGGTCTGGCAAGTGACGGTCCCGTTGCGCCAGGACTCTATTTGCCATCGACCCTCATCAACCCTGCTCACATGGTTCGACGGCTGAAGGAGGCCGGAGCAGAACTACGCGTACAGATCGACCTATAGAACCTCGAATCCACTCTATGAATGCTCAACTACTGTTTATGTGGTTGGGCATCATGTATGGAGGTTTCTGGACTATTTTTTATTGACCCAGTACTCTTTCTCTAGGTAAATTGTGTACATCAGTACATTTATTTTCATTGGAGACACTGTGGTTGTACCTACGCTAATCTTCGGCGCTATTTGCAGCACCTTGGGTACTTTGGCTCTGAAAGGTTCGGAGCGATTCAGAAAGCCAATTCCTACGGCATTGGCGTTGCTGTGCTACGCTGGTTCGACCGTACTGCTCGCTCGAGCTATGACCCTGATGCCCGTCGCTTTGGCTCATGCCGTATGGACCGGGCTGGTTGCGCTTGCGCTGCTGGGCATTGACCGTTTCTATTTCCGTTTGCCGGTTTCCGGTAGCCGCTTGGCAGGCTTCCTGTGCGTTTTGGGCGGCATTGCAGTTCTGGGGGCTCAATCATGATGCAATCCCCTAATCTGCGGACATGGATGCTACTTGTGCTAACAGTGTTTGCCGAGGCGGCTTCGACCTCGTTGCTGAAGTATTCTGACGGATTCAGGCTGATAGCACCGGGTCTGGTATCGTTTGCAGGCTATGTGTTCGTCCTCTTTCTATTCTCTCATGTGCTGGCGCGGATTCCGGCAAGCGTGGCCTATACCGTGTGGGCAGGGTTAGGTACTTTGTTGCTGATCCTGTCCGGCTGGCTGCTGTTCGGTGAAGCGATGACGCTTGCTAATCTTGCAGGCATTGCCCTTATCGTCGTCGGCGTAATCCTGATCAACAGGACAGGGGAGTCTCCTGCATGACGAAGGCGCGGAGCAAGCGGGGAGCGGGAGACCCTGACCGGTCAGCTCGCTTGGTCGATGCCTCGTTGTCGATCATGCTAGCGAAGGGAATTCAGGGGGTCAGCCATCGTGCAGTTGCTGCCAAGGCAGGAGTTCCTCTTGGTTCAACCACTTATTATTTCCGTGATCTTGATACACTACTGATTGCTTCCATTGAGCGATTGACGCAACGGCGTAGGATGGAAATGGATGCTTGGAGTGCCGATATCTCATCACTGGAAGAATTGATCACCCGATTGGCAGAACTCATCATCACTCGTCTAACGCATGACAGGGTGGAAACTGTGCTGTCCTATGAGCTCTATTTTCTAGCATTGCGGCACCCGACTTTCAGTTTTTACAGCGAAGCATCCACCCAAGTGCTAAGCGATACGATACGGCGCTTTGCCGACGAACCAACTACCCGGGCCTTGACCGTGCTAGTTGATGGTTTTGTGATCGAGGGGCTGTTATCTGGACGTCCCCCGATGTTCAGGGATCTGCTGTCTGCGATGAGTTCAGTGGTGAGGGGTACGGAGAAGGGACAAATAACGGAGTAGATGATTCCAGACAAAGAAAATAATGCCTCCTCCCTAGGGGGTCCTCCCGTTGATATTTGTTGTAATATTGCTGAGAAACAAAGAAAAAAATTACCCATGGTAAGCTAGAAGAACTTATAGTTGGGGGTAAAATGTCAGGTGAAATGATTAAAAGTGCTACTTTGTAATTTAGTTGTAACACCTTACAGATGAAGGGCTGATTTTCTGTACCAATAACTTGAAGTAAATAGGAGTGATTTTTTATATTTATCGCTCGAAATGAAGGTGTTTCCATTTTTCTGTATCGGAGTCTCTGACATCTATGACCACTCTTGTTTTTTCGTATTCCCATGTGGATGAAGCACTCCGTAATGAACTTGAGAAGCATCTATCACCCTTGAAACGTATGGGAAAGATCACAACATGGCACGATCGCTGCGTCATTCCAGGGCAGGAATTTGAACACCAGATTGACCAGTATTTTTCCGAAGCTGATATTATTCTACTGCTTATCAGTAGCGATTTTATCGCTTCTGATTATTGCTATCAGATTGAGATGGCTAATGCTCTGGAGCGTCACAAGATTGGAGATGCAATTGTCATTCCGGTGATCCTAAGAGAGTGCGCTTGGCACCAGTTGCCATTTGGAAGCATCATGGCAGCGACAATAGACGCTAAACCAATTACTAAATTTACCACCCATGATGAAGGCTATGTTCAGGTTGTTGATGCTGTTTCTCGCGCTATTGCAAGTATGGGGACGAAAAAAACGCAGCAAAATGCAAATATTCAGTTTCCTGCCTCAGTTTCTTCACCTTTCCAAGCAACTGATACTGTATTTACGCCACGCTCAAGCAACCTTTCCCTACCAAAGCGCTTTACTGACCTTGATAAGGATCGTGCCTGCCGCGAAGGATTCGAGTTCGTCGCCCGATATTTTGAAAACTCACTGACTGAGCTTAAAAAGCGTCATGCTGGGCTAGATGCTGATTTCCATCAACGTGATGCAGATTCCTTCACTTGCGCAGTTTATATCAACGGTAGCAGAGTTGGTCAGTGTGGTATCTGGCGCGGTGGCAGCCACATGGGATTCGGAGATATCTGTTACAGCCAGGATGATGTAACCCACCGTAGCTGTAATGAAAGCCTCAGTATTGCTGACAATGGGCAACTTATTGGTTTCCGTCCAATGATGGGGTTTTTGGGTTCCAGAAGCTCACAGGATTCATTGCTTACCGACGAAGGAATGGCTGAACACCTTTGGGATATGTTTTTTAACTCAATCCAGCAACGTTTCCGTTAGACATCCGATTACTAGATGTTGATACAGTGACACCTTAAATATGCTTCAGGGCGCTGACATCACCTTCTAGCATTCATAAAATACGGTCACGTATTCAATATGTAGATCAGGTCATTGCAGATAATGTTCACGTTCGATGAATGTGCCGATTATCTTGTCATGCATTTCCACTGATTTTGAGTACCCGATAGTTTTACGATTCAGTC
>NZ_JAUMIO010000054.1:0-16421 GCF_032905925.1 Pectobacterium sp. HCp5_1 | reverse complement strand
GATGCCTTTCGCCAGTTCGGCAGCGAGTGCCTTAAGTTTCTTTTCGTCCATAATTTGCCTGTCTCCTCAGTTGGAGTGAACATATCAAAAACAGGCAATTACACAATTTTAATTACAGGCTCATATTGTCACCTAAAACGATGTTCCCAATCGACTTATTAGGAATAATATTGGCATTGATATCGATCATTTATAATCCACCGTTCTTTGTTTTTTAACATATTGAATATGCTGGATAGTGCCCGGCTTATCTGCCTGAGTATATGTTTTCGACCATCCTTTCGACGTTAAATAATCATGAATATCCGCAGATTTTTTCCCCCGCCAAACGTTCAGTCCAGCGACTGGTAATTCTATCTTTACGATTAAATCCTTTATTAGATGAACATTTCGGCAACCCAAGCGGATCGAACCACGTAATTGGATTAGACGCGTAAGCGTAGTTACTTTTCCCCTGCTATCCCTATCGGGTCAGGAGAGATGTAACATCCACCGTTACGGGTCGTAATACCGAAAACGGTTATAACATAGCCCGCTTTCGGCGTCACAGTACTGTCCGGCAAAGGTAAGTCCCGGGTCGGCAGAGTCTTCCGTGGAGCCTGGTCGTTGGCCCCAGAGGGTGCTTTTCGGTGCCTGCCAGCGCAGGGTACCGTCGGGTCGGTACAGAGCCTGCGGCTCGCCGTTCTGGCTGCTGGTGACAAAATCGGTTTCCCAGCGTCCGTCAGCATTCTGCCGCTGCTGGATCAGCAGCTCCCAGCCGTTGTGTACCCAGTGGCGGTGGGCAACGCGTTCACCGTTGCGGTAATGGCGCACTTCGGCGATTTGGTCGCCGTCCCACAGGTAGCGGATATCGTCCTGCGTCTGCTCACAGCGTTTGCCGGTACGTCGTCCGAACGGGTCATAGCGGTAGAACCAGCGTTCGCCTGTCGGGGTATCGACAACCCGGAGCTGGTTACGGCTGTCCCAGCGGTAGTGCCAGACCTGTGGGCGGTAACCCGGCTGAACCACCTGTTTACGGATGAGTCGCCCGGCTTTGTCGTACTGATAGTGAGTATCGTCGTGCTGAGTCAGCCTGCCCGCCTGCCATTCGGTGAGTCGGGAGGTCTCCTGCGGCAGACCGTTGCGGGTATAGCGGTAGGCTTCGTCGGTGTCGACCGTGCGCCCTGCGCCACCGCTCAGGACGGACAGCACGCGTCCGGTGGCATCCAGACGGTAGCCCCGGGTTTCACGGTTATGGCGAACGCCAGCCAGATTGCCCGCGCCGTCATACAGGTATTCCCTGGTCTGTGAGGCGTGCAGACGCCCGTCCTGCTGCTGGCCGCTCATCTCGCGTGTCAGCCAGCCCATCACATCATATTCGCGGTGCTGGGCGAACGCCCCGCCTGAACGGGAAGATTCTCGTCCGGCGGCATCATGAGCAAGGGTGAGCTCCGCGCCGTCTGGCAGCTGTACCTGTTGCAGTTCACCCGCCGCGCTGTAGCTGAAGGTGCTGGTCAGTGCATCATCGCTCGCGTCTTCCCAGGCCAGCGTCCGCGTCACGGTGCGTGCGGTATCGTCAAACTGGCGGGTGAGCAGGGTGCCGTTCAGCCACTCCCGTACCACCCGGTCACGGAGGTCATACTCCAGTTGGACGTGGCTGGTCGCGGAGGTGACCTCGGTCAGCCTGCCTGCGGCAATAACGGCGACCAACTGCTGGCTCTCTTTGTCGTATTCGTAACGCTAGGTGCGATCTTGTGCATCCGTTCGCGAGGTGAGCAGGTCAAAGGGACCGTAGCTCTGGTGCCACCGAAGTCAGGCGTCATCGTTAATAAAGCAACCAAAATAGAACGTTACTACGCCGTGGGATATGCCTGCATAAACCTGTCATAGCAGGTTTGAACAGCTTTAGCTGGCCCGAAAGGGCGAGTCTCAGAATGAGACGAGTAAAATGGCAAGCCTAACTCTCCCTCTGCCATTAACTTCAAAGGCCACTGGCTGGAGGAGTCGAGTTTTATCACCGGGATGCCGATAACGGTGATGGTTGAGCGGGGAAGGATAGTGATTGAGACGGAGATTAATCTCTGACGCTGCGCACGATAAACAGCAGATAAAAAATAGCCGGAAGGATCGTTGGGATCGCTTCCGGTTTTTATTATAGGTAGGCTTGTTTCCATTTATCATCAAACCATTCTTTTTTATCTATATACCACTCATTATTTTTATAATGAAGTGTGTAACGATATTTATTTTTAAATCCTGTATGTTGTTGAGTGATAAATACGCACTTGTTTTTATTTAATTCGCTACTTAATATTTCTTCATCTGGTGAATACTCCGGTGGTTCACCACATGATAGTGATATTTGTCTGCCCTGTTTTCGTTCTTTCTTTGTGAGAAAAATTTCATATATATCATCAAGATTTTTTTTTGCTGCGTCTTTATGCACAGACATTCCTTCACTTCTGAATAATGGATAATATTTCAACTCCCATTTATTCATCTGGGTGATAAATTCTTTTAGAACTGCTTCTGCTTTAGATAATTCGTCCATAAAGACACCTTAGTTATTAAATATCCTACCAAAAATTTTCTGTCCATTTTGATAGACGTCATAGTAGATTTCTGTAGGGCGGGTTCCGCCATTGCCATATTTAAACACCCAGTCAATATCCACCGTTCCATTCTTATCGATATATTTTCTGACTTGATCTTCAAATACACGATATTCACCACGGTTAATACCAGGTAACTGCGGGAATACATTCCCTTTACCGCCTTGACCACCAAGAACATTACCTAATATGTGCCCGGCATCATCGGTTTGATTGCCTAATGAACGGGCGTAATCCCTAGAGCTTTGATTCGTTGCAGAACCCGTTCTAAGCTCAGCTTTTGATACGGTAGCTTTGGCCGATAATATTTCGTCGTTAGCACCACGCGTAATGGTTGGACACTTCGCCAACCCAAACGGATCGATCCAACTCAGCGGATTCGGCACATATCCATAATTACTCTCCCCACCCAGCACCCCTATAGGGTCAGGCGAGACGTAGCAACCACCGGCCGGATCGTAGTACCGAAAACGGTTATAACATAGCCCGCTTTCGGTGTCACGGTACTGTCCGGCAAAGGCAAGTCCCGGGTCGGCAGAGTCTTCCGTGGAGCCTGGTCGTTGGCCCCAGAGGGTGCTTTTTGGTGCCTGCCAGCGCAGGGTGCCGTCGGGTCGGTACAGAGCCTGCGGTTCGCCGTTCTGGCTGCTGGTGACAAAATCGGTTTCCCAGCGTCCGTCAGTATTCTGCCGCTGCTGGACCAGCAGCTCCCAGCCGTTGTGTACCCAGTGGCGGCGGGCAATCTGTTCGCCGTTGCGATAATGCTTCACTTCGGCGATTTGGTCGCCGTCCCACAGGTAGCGGATATCGTCCTGCGTCTGCTCACAGCGTTTGCCGGTACGTCGTCCGAACGGGTCATAGCGGTAGAACCAGCGCTCGCCCGTCGGGGTGTCGATAACCCGGAGCTGGTTGCGGCTGTCCCAGCGGTAGTGCCAGACCTGTGGGCGGTAACCCGGCTGAACCACCTGTTTACGGATGAGTCGCCCGGCTTTGTCGTACTGATAGTGAGTATCGTCGTGCTGAGTCAGCCTGCCCGCCTGCCATTCGGTGAGTCGGGAGGTCTCCTGCGGCAGGCCGTTGCGGGTATAGCGATAGGCTTCGTCAGTGTCGACCGCACGCCCTGCGCCACCGCTCAGGACGGACAGCACGCGTCCGGTGGCATCCAGACGATAGCCCCGGGTTTCACGGTTATGGCGAACGCCAGCCAGATTGCCCGCGCCGTCATACAGGTATTCCCTTGTCTGTGAGGCGTGCAGACGCCCGTCCTGCTGCTGGCCGCTCATCTCGCGCGTCAGCCAGCCCATCACATCATATTCGCGGTGCTGGGCGAACGCGCCGCCTGAACGGGAAGATTCCCGTCCGGCGACATCATGGGCAAGGGTGAGTTCCGCGCCGTCTGGCAACTGTACCTGTTGCAGTTCACCCGCCGCGCTGTAGCTGAACGTGCTGGTCAGCGCATCATCACTCGCGTTTTCCCAGGCCAGCGTCCGCGTCACGGTGCGTGCGGTATCGTCAAACTGTCGGGTGAGCAGGGTGCCGTTCAGCCACTCCCGTACCACCCGGTCACGGAGGTCATACTCCAGTTGGACGTGGCTGGTCGCGGAGGTGACCTCGGTCAGCCTGCCTGCGGCGTCATAGCGGTAATGCAGGGTATCGTCCGGCGCGGTTTCTTTGATGAGCAGTCCGCGTCCGTCATACAGGAAGTGGCGGGTTTCGCCTTCGCCATTACGGATGGCGATGCAGTGGCCGTCTTCGTCATAGGTGTAGTGGGTGTCGGTGCCCGCCATATCCCGCTCGCGGATGACCCGCGCATCGGCATCCAGCCACCATTGCCAGCGGTTGCCGTCTGGGGCGATAACGGCGACCAGTTGCTGGCTCTCTTTGTCGTACTCGTAACGCCAGGTGCGATCTTGTGCATCCGTTCGCGAGGTGAGCAGGTCAAAGGGGCCGTAGCTCTGGCGCCACAGTGCGCCGTTGCCGTCCACATAGCTCAGCAGGTTGTTATGCTTGTCGTACTGACGTTTTTCCTCCTTCTCATCGGGGCGTATTAGCTGCTCCGGCAGCTTCCAGCTCGCACGGCGATAGCCCAGACGGTATTGCGCGCCGTCCGGCCGCTGCCACTGCACGACTCTGTCCTGCTGGTCATAGCGTAGCTGCTGGGTACGCCCCAGCGCATCGCTGGCACTCAGCAACCGTTGGCGATGATCGTAACGCAGCCGCGCCTGAACCTCGCCCGCCTGATCGCTCACCTGCGTCAGCAGGCCATGACGGTTCCAGGTAAATCGTACTTCGCGGGTATCCGGCCCTGTGAGCTTCTCCGGGTTGCCAGCCTCATCGAACGCCCATTGCCAGATGCGCCCCAGCGGGTCGGTGATGCCGCATAACCGCTGTGCGTCGTCGTAGTCATAGGCCCAGGCATGACCGCTGCCGTCGGTGAAGGCGCTAACCAGACCGCTGTCGTCCAGATAGGTGAACTCAACCACCCGGCCAACTGGGGAAATCTCACGTAGCAGGTTGCCGTGATCGTCGTAGTCGTAGCGGGTGACGTGCCCTAACGGGGATTTTTCCCAGCTCATCAGGTGCAGATGGTTGAAGCCAAATTCGCTGCGCTGACCTAATCCGTCGGTCATTACGACGCGATCGTCGAGATATTCAAAATGCGCCGTCAGGTAGCCGTCGGCGCAGGTGGTGTAGACACATCGACCCTGATGATCATAGTCGTAGCGCGCCCAGGTCTGGTCGTTGTCATGCCAGCACGTGAGTCGGTTTTCTTTGTCGTAGTCGTAGAACAGATGATAGGCGTGGGCAGCATCGGCCTCGACCAGCCGGCCCTGTTCATCCTGCCGGTATTCAGCCAGCAGGGTTTTCTGCCCGGTATCAATACGCTGTATCTGGTGCAGATATTCGCCTCGCCACACCAGCAGCAGCTCGATATCATCACTGTGGCGTATCTTGCGCAGATAGCCTTTTGGATCGCGGATCAGGGTAATGCGGTTGTCGTGTGGGTCATGTATCGAAGACAGGAGCAGTCGATCGCCCTGAGGCACATCGAATTCACGCCAGGTGAGGCTGTCGCGATCCCATAGGCTAAAGCCCTTTGCTCGCCGATACAGGGTGAAAGCCGGATAGAGCGGACAAAATACCGACTGCACATCCTGATGGAAGGTGAAATCGATGTCGTATCCCTGCGCCAGTGTGATGACGACGTGAGTATTCAGGCCGTCGCGGCTGACCTGTGCCGTTTCGCTCCAGGTATCGTACCAGCCGCGTCCCAGCAGCCCGGTATGGGTGGCAGCGGAACGGTAAGTACGCTCAAAAAGCAGAGGAAGTGTTTGCCCCAGTTCAATATCCTGACGCATCTCGATCACATCCCCGCTGGGAATGTAGACCGGATCTTTCAGGAAGCCGCGAGTCGCTTCCTTAATGCGTGCCAGACCTTTGCTATTTTTAAAACCTTTGCTGGCACAGCGTACGGCTCTCCGTAACCCCACCGCCATTCTTAACGCGCCCATGCGCATGCCTTTGAGCACCGCGGTTGGTCCACGCGTAAATAGCTTGCCGAGACCTTTGAACATACCCCGGCTAGGCGGAACCAGAAACTCGACTGCAATCAGTAGCGCTTTTTCCCACCAACTGAATTCGTCACTAATCTCCAGACAGGTTTGCTGGCCGGAACCAAAAAAGACGGTTGATGCCCCTTCCTTGATGGTGGCACCACAGACGGTTTTATCGTCGATACGCGCTGCGGGTGAGCCATTGACGTAGACGGTCTCACTGCCTTGCGCAATGAGCTGGGGCGAGTTGTGCTTGGTGCAGGCGACGGTGTCGACTTCGGCACGGGAAATGGGCTGCTTCTCCGCAAACACCGTACCCGAACCAGAAGAAACGGGCCCAAACGGCGGCGCGCCGCTGTCTACCATCGCGGAAACCTTGCTGGAGACGCTGCTGATCAGCCCCCCAAGCAAGCTGACTGCGCCAAATCCCACTGCCAGTTTGACTGCCCCGACAACCAGCGCCGCCCCCATGCCGCCCGTCCCGACAACGGCGACGGCAATGGCTCCCGCGACTGCCGCAGCGGCGGCAAATGCCACCGCCGCCACAACGGCTCCCGCGATCGCTCCAGCCAGCGCGCCGAGAAAGCTTTTGTGCTTGATGGTTTTGCCCGGTGATGTCGGGGGTTTTCCCTGACCCGGTTGAGGGCGACCCGCAGGCGGCGTCGGGCCTTTGCCTGCGTGCATGGCACCGACGCGGGCAACACGGTTCAGAATGTCACTCAGCATGATGACTCCTTTCAGGTGGCAGCTTTAAAGGTCTCGACCACCGCCAGCATTGCTGTTTTCTGCTCCGCACTGAGCTCGCCTGCTACGGTTACGGTAAACGTCATCAATAACTCACCGCGCACCTGCATCACGACAACCTGATGCATCGGCCCTTCCGGTGACCGCCAGGTATATTCCAGACCGTGTGCGGGTTGCCCATCCAGCGTCAATGTCCAAACGCCGCGCTCTTCATACCCTTTCAGGTGTGCCGCAAACTGGGCTAACGTCTGCTGATAAACCGTCTCTGCCGTCAGACCGAAGTCAATCGGGGTACGGTTAACAACCAGATTGATGGCATCCCCCGGCAGGACAAAAACATGGAGTGATTCATCGCGCCAGTCGGCGGGGATAGCCAGCGTCCCTTCATTCATCTGATACATAGTCATCCTTAATTCAAATCGATACGGGTGCCGTTCAGCGTCAGGTTATTCCCGACGATCTCAATATCCCCGCTGTGCTTGATTGAGATATAGCCCGCACCCGTACCAATCTGAATGCTGCCATCTTCGGCGTGGATAAAGATATCGTTCGTCACCCTCAGCGTTTCGTTGTCTTCCACGACGGTGCTCCGGTTTTTCTTCACCACCACCGTTTGCTCCCCTTGGATCTCAGTAATCTGATCGGCAATGACGGAGACCGTCTGGTTCTGCTGCACGACGACCGTCTGATCGCGGCCAATGTTTTCGTTGTGATCCACATTCACCGATGTACTGCGGTTATTCAGTACCACGGTGTTCATGTCTTTCTGAGCATGGATAAACACTTCTTCCTGACCGGCCTGATCCTCAAAGCGCAGCTCGTTGAACCCTGCGCCTTTGTGGGTTGTGGTGCGCAGCGTGGTGCGCGTTTTGTTGGCGGGCAGCGGGTAGGGCGATGGATTGGTCGCGTGGAAGGTTCTGCCCGTCACGATGGGCTGATCCGGGTCGCCTTCGAGGAAACTCACAATGACTTCATGGCCGATGCGCGGAATAGCGATCAGGCCGTACTGACCACCGGCCCAGCCTTGGCTGACGCGAACCCAGCAGGAGCTCTGGTCATCGCTCGCGCCGTAGCGGTCCCACGGGAATTGCAGTTTCACCCGGCCGTACTGGTCGCAGTAAATCTCTTCACCCGCCGGGCCGACAACGGTGGCGATTTGCGGGCCGTCTACCATCGGCTTGTACGGCAGATCGGCGCGCCAGGTGGTGCTGGCTTTCACAACCTCGAAGCTGTTGCTGTAGGTGGTTGGTTCGCCACCGCTTTCTTCTTCCAGCGCCTGCGGCTGCTGCCCGCTGTGGGTGATGGCAACCAACTGCCAGGCAATATTGAGTGCCAGATTGGGGTGTTCAGTTAAGGTAAAACTGCTGCCCGGCATCAGTTCGGCGGCATTGGATTCGCCCGAGCCGGTCATCGCCCCCGCTCGCAGTGCGTCCAGCCGATAGCCGGTAAAGGCTTTGCCGCTCGGATCTTGCTTAAAACGACCGGGGTAGTCGAAGTGTTGATAGCTTTCGCGCTGGTGCTCCAGTTCACCACTCATCTTGTTGTGCAGCAATCCGTAAGCCGGGGTTTTGAAGCTGTAATCCTTCAGCGCCACCTCGGCAGTTCGCACCGCCTCGGCATAGCGGAAACGGCGTACATACGCCCCTTCGCTCAGCCCCTGTGTGGCAAGGTTGAAAAACAGCTCAGGGCCTTTGGCCAGCGCGCCGGCATCATCGGCAAAAACCAGCCGATGTTTGCCTTCTTCAAATTCATGGAAGAAGTACAGACCTTCCTCTGCGGCCAGCCGGGTAATAAAGGCTAAATCGCTTTCCCGATACTGCACGCAGTATTCCCGCACCGCGTGCTCGTTACGCAGCGCAAAGGCGTAGTCGGTGATGCCAGATTCTTCGAGCAGCGCGCCAATAATGGCTTCCGGTTTCTGTGCCTGAAAAATACGGGCGTTAGTGCGTAGCCCTAAACGCCACAGCGCCGGACGGACTTCCGCCTGATAGCGCGTGCGGCGAAAACCGGTGTCGCCCTGCGCGAACGCGCTGACAATGCCACTCACGCGTCTTTGGAGTTCGCCTTCGTACCACACCAGGAGTTCACAGGGCTGGTCGAGAACAGCACCAAAATCGATCCCCGGTAAGGGGCTGGCCAGATTCAGCGACAGGGCAAACGGCTGGTTAAGCGCCTCGCTGAGCTGAAAATCCACCACGGCAAAGGTCGATGCAGGCAATGCGCCGACCTGAACGGTGAACTGTAATCCTGTACTGTTTGCCATCCGTCCTCCTGATGCTGTCATCCACACTCAGGCATGGCGTGGGCCATGGCTCAATGCAGAAAACCCGGGCAAGCCCGGGTTAAATAGGAATTACGCTTCGACCGGCGCACGCCAGTCATCGGAACCAGAGGTTCCTGCAACGGTGTGTTCCCAATCGATTTTGCGGTAGGCCAGCGATACTTCGATCAACTGGGTGTAGTCCAGCTTCGCCGGATCCTGGCAGTGTGGCATCTGGCAGTTAACGTCAACGATGGTGGCATCGGTCAGCACGGTAGAGAAGAAGTGCTCTTGCTTACCTTCAACCGACGTGCGGTACCATTTCAGGGTCACGGTCGGCAGCATTTCGCCGGAAGCCAGGGCGTTGTACATCAGTGGAACCGCTTTGTTCAGCGCGACGGTGAATTTGAACGGCTTGTGTACACGTTGGCCGGACGGCTGACCAGACTGTGGGTCGGTCGGTACGGTGACGATGTGTTTGAATTCCTGAACCAGCATTTCGTCTTCGTGGCCTTCCACATAGATGTTGCCGACAGAATCAGAAGTGAAAGCACCCGCGGTGATGTTGCCCTGCGTTTTACCTTCGATGCTGATATAGCATGGAGTTGGCATAGTCTTGCTCCTTGTTGTTAAACGGAATGAGTTGTTGAACGGGGTTAGTACTTCGCCGTTCACATAGCAATTCACATGCCAAATTTCATCTATTTGTTTTATAAGGAAATTTACCTAATTCAAATTTTTACTAAGCAAAATTTGAGCAAGAAGTTGCGCAGACTTCCTGAATCGTTTGCAGACATTGCGCAAAAAGTGATTTAAACCAGAAAGTGAGCAAGAAATTGCGCAGAATGCGCAGTTATGCTGAAAGTTTTGGTTAGGGCTATGAGATGGCCGTCTTTTTGGAATGAATTAGCTATTGATTGCGTGATAATCAATGTTATTGCCGATTAAAAATGCAGAAAATAATTCAATCAGCTAATCGTTAGTCATCTGATGTTGTGGGTGGTAAGAACGGGATGACAGAAACGGGAGAGTAAATAACAAAGAGGAGAATGTCTGACCTTGGCATGCTGCAAGTGGTCGGTAAAAATAGTGGGGCGGTGCGTTGCCCCAACCATATTTCGTTCAATGACGCATCTATTCTTGCGGTGAGTTAGCCTTCCTGCATCGCCTTTTCCACTTCTTCAGCCAGAATCGCAATACCGCGTTCGATTTTTTCCGGCTCTGGTACATAGTTCATGCGCATGCACTGGTGAGCGTGCGGCCAGTCCTGATCTAAGCCAGGGAAGAAATAGTGACCCGGCACCATGAGGACGCCGCGTTTTTTCAGGCGTTGGTACAGAATTTCCGTCGTGATAGGCAGATCCTTGAACCACAGCCACAGGAAGATCGCACCTTCCGGCTTATGAATCAGGCACTGCTCGGGCGACAGGTAGCGGCGAATAATCGCGATGGTTTCCATTACGCGTTGCTGGTAGAACGGGCGTATGACGTCATTAGATAAGCGCAGCAGATCGCCACGCTGAATCATCTCGTGCGCCAGCGCTGGGCCGATTGCGCCGGGAGACAAGCTAATGATGCCGTTCATGTTACCGATTGCCGAGATCACCTTTTCATCCGCGATTACGATACCGCAGCGTGAGCCGGGCAGACCGAGCTTGGACAGGCTCATGCACAGGATGATATTCGGGTTCCACAGCGGTGTGGCATCGCTGAAGATGATGCTAGGGAAAGGCACGCCGTAGGCGTTATCAATCAGCAGGGGAATGTTGTGCTGCTGCGCCAGAATATCCAGACGCATCAGCTCGTCGTCGGTCAGCACGTTACCGGTCGGATTGGTCGGGCGGGATACGCACACCAGCCCGATCTCATCGGTAATCGACAGGTGATCGAAATCGACGTGATATTTAAATTGCCCTTCGGGCAGCAGCTCGATCTGTGGACGAACAGAGACGAACATATTGTCGTCCAGCCCGGAATCCGAATAGCCGATATATTCCGGCGCGAGCGGGAACAGCACCTTCTTCAGGCTGCCATCGCTGTGGCGACCAGCAAACAGGTTAAATAAGTAGAAAAACGCACTCTGGCTGCCATTTGTCAGCGCAATGTTCTGTGGTCCAATCTGCCAGCCTAATTCATTACTCAGCAGCTCGGCCAGCGCCTTAAGCAGCGTATCCTTACCTTGCGGGCCGTCGTAGTTGCATAGCGCTTCCGTTAATTTCCCTTGTTCCAGCATATCCTGACACAGCTGTTTGAAGTAGCTGTCCATCTCCGGAATATGCGCCGGATTTCCGCCGCCCAGCATGATTGCGCCTGGCGTACGCAGCCCTTCGTTCAGGTCGTCCATTAATTGGGTGATGCCAGCGTGGCGCGTGAATTTCTTGCCGAAAAGAGAAAAGTTCATAGTTTATTTATCAGTGGTCTTACACAGGTTACCGGCAACCATAGCGCTTGCGCCAATAGGGTGCAATGTGGTCAAAAAACAGACTAGTAATTTTTTATCCCGCGTAGCGTTTAATATTCAGAATAACTTGCTGACTCTAACCTGAGCGTGGAAATGATTTCAGACAGTCGGTTTTATTTTGCTGAAACGATTTCAGCTTTTACCGATCAATGTCTCAATAATTCTGCAAATATGGATACCATTCATAGTAAGTTAGTGATGATAATCGGATAAATAACGCGACAATGCCGAATTTTTCCATCTGGTGATAGCTATCACATTCTGACCATCCGCTGATTTGTAGTCTTTAGCTCGCATTAGCTAAAACAATTCAGCAGAGAGGGATGGTTAACATGAAAAAATTACTGGCTATAGGCATTACACTGGCGCTGACATCATGGCAACTCTCAGCGCAGACGTTTGTGCTGACAGATGCTGAAAGCAGTGTGGAAAAGGGAAACTGGCAAATTGGCAGTGATGCCCTGAAGATCAAAAATCAGCATTTCAGCATTGAGCAAAAAGTCCTGCACGGCGGACGTCAGGAAGGCAGTAAAGTGATCACGATTACCAGTCAGGACGGCTTGAAAATTGCCCTCAGCCCGACGCGAGGGATGAACTTGCTGCATGTGACGGGAAAAAACATCCGTTTGGGGTGGGATTCGCCGGTTGATGAGGTCGTCAACCCGAATACCATCAATCTGGAAAGCCGTAACGGACTGGGCTGGCTGGAAGGTTTCAATGAGATGATGGTGCGCTGCGGCTTCGAATGGACGGGGCACCCGGTCGTCAGCGAGGGCATGATCTATACCCTGCATGGCCGCGCGGGCAACACACCAGCGTCAAAAGTGGTGGTGGAAGTCAGCGATACCGCACCGCACACCATTACGGTGCGCGGCCTGCTGAAGGAAAACAGCTTCAAGAAGTCGAATCTGGAAACCTGGACCGAGCTGCGCTACGTCCCTGGCAGCGAGTCGTTTACCGTGCACGATGTGTTGACCAACAAAGCCGACTACGCACGCGACTATCAGATTATCTACCACAGTAATTTCGGTACGCCGATTCTGGAAGAAGGCGCGCGTTTCATCGCGCCGGTAAAAGACATTTCTCCGTTTAATGACCATGCCAAAGCAGGTCTGGCAACCTGGCAAACCTACAAAGGGCCGACAAAAGACTTCGATGAAATGGTGTTCAACATTACGCCATATACGGATGCACGGGGTAAAACGCTGGCGGCGCTGGTGAACAAGGCGGGAGATAAGGGCGTGTCGATTGCCTTTGACACCCATCAACTGCCGCTGCTGACGCTGTGGAAAAACACGGATACGGAAAAACAGGGCTACGTCACGGGGATCGAGCCCGGTACTAACTACGCCTATCCGGTTACGATTGAACGCGAACAAGGACGGGTTAAAAAGCTACAGCCCGGCCAGAGCACGACATTTGAGCTGACATACAGCCTGTTGAGTAACGCTGATGCGGTACAGCAAACGGAGCAGAAAGTGAAAGCCATTCAGGGTGACAACAAAACCACGCTGACGGAAAAACCCATCGCCATCGAGTAACGCTATCTATGCCGACCACAGAATCTGGTGGTCGGCCATCTCACGTCATGGTTACGCTGAGTCATTGTCACGTAACGCCATAATTATCTTTTCTTATCCGTTTTTTCATTTTACGCGTACCTTGAGGAAGATATTTGTTACGTATTTGATCAGGGGATGAGGATGTCGTTGAAAGATGCGCTGCTTGCGCTTTGTGTTGTCGTGCTATGGGGCGTGAACTTCGTGGTGATCAAGGTTGGGCTGAACGACATGCCGCCTTTCTTACTGGCCGGGCTACGTTTTTCGCTGGTGGCGCTCCCGGCAATTTTCTTCGTTCCTTTCCCACGTATTCCCCTGAAATGGCTGCTCGCCTATGGCATAACAATCAGCTTTGGTCAGTTTGGCTTTCTGTTTCTCGCTATCAAGCTGGGCATGCCCGCGGGGATTGCTTCGCTGGTGTTACAGGCGCAGGCCTTTTTTACACTGCTGGTTGGCGCGGTTTTGCTGTCGGAAAAGCTACGTTGGAATCACGTTGTCGGCATTCTGGTGGCGGCGCTAGGGATGGTGGTGCTGGCAGAAGGTCGCACAGCGCTGCAAATGTCATCTGGAATGACCACCACCACGCTGCTACTGACGCTGGCGGCGGCGCTGTCATGGGCGGTGGGCAACATTATCAATAAAGTGATCATGAGCCAAAACAGCGGCGTGCGCATCATGTCACTGGTGGTGTGGGGGGCGCTGGTGCCTGTCGTGCCGTTTTTCATCAGCTCCTGGCTGTTTGAAGGTCGGGACGCGATTGTCCATAGTTTAACGACCATCCAACTGCCGACGATATTATCTCTGGTTTATCTGGCATTTGCGGCAACCATCATCGGCTACGGGATTTGGGGAAGCCTGCTGGCGCGCTATGAAACCTGGCGTGTGGCACCCCTGTCTCTGCTGGTGCCAGTGGTTGGGTTGGTCAGCGCCGCCGTGTTCCTCGGCGAATCTCTTTCACTATTACAAATCGTGGGCGCGCTGCTGATTATGGTCGGCCTGCTGGTGAATGTGTTTGGCGCGCGGCTTCGTTTATTGCTACCCGTGCGGTACACGTAAACCCTATGTCTCATTATGGGGCGTATTTATCGTGCAGCGTCGCAAAGATAAGCGGTTATTTTCGCAATTTTTCATGCCTTTCCTACGCTTCTTACTGTTGCTGGTGAATCCGTTAAGCCGTGTCTGTTTATTGGCGTGGACTTTGCAAGTTAGCCAGGCAAGAGAGTAGGAAATAAAAGCAGTGAGTGAAATCAACGGGATAAAGGGGTCTGCATGAGAATAAAAAACACAACATCGGGAAAATGGTTGTTGTCACTGAGCGTGACGGCGCTGCTAGTGAGTGGAACCGTGCAGGCGGCGTCTGCCCCTGCGGTGGAAGCGAAAAACGGTATGGTGGTCAGCTCGCAATATCTGGCTTCGCAGATTGGCGTCGATATCCTGAAAATGGGCGGCAATGCGATTGATGCCGCCGTGGCCGTGGGTTACGCGCAGGCGGTGGTAAACCCCTGCTGTGGCAATATCGGCGGCGGTGGATTTATGACGCTGCACCTGGCCGATGGGAAAGACACCTTTATCAACTTCCGTGAAACGGCACCTGCGGCAGCCAGCGCCAACATGTATCTGAATGCTGATGGGAGCGTGAAAAAAGACGCGAGCCTGTACGGCTATCTGGCCGCTGGCGTACCGGGAACGGTGCTGGGGCTGGATACTGCGCTGCAAAAATACGGCAAATTGACGCGCGAACAGGTGATGGCACCGGCGATTAAACTGGCGCGTGAAGGCTTTGAGCTTACGCGAGCGGATACCGATATTCTGGACACCACCGTCAAGCGCTTCAAAGCCGATCCTGAGGCGGCGCGTATTTTCCTGCGCCCTGATGGCAGCGCGTTGCAGCCCGGCGATAAGCTGGTGCAAACCGATCTGGCGAATACGCTGGCGGCGATTGCCGCGAAAGGGCCGGATGCTTTCTACAAGGGCACGATCCCACAGGCGGTGGAGAAGGCGGCAAAGCAGGGCGGCGGCATTCTAACGGCGGCTGATTTTGCCGATTACCGTATTACTGAAACGGCACCGGTAACCTGTAACTATCGCGGTTATCAATTTGTCTCTTCACCGCCGCCCAGCTCCGGTGGCGTCACGATGTGTGAAATTCTCAATATTGTCGAAGGTTACGACATTAAATCGGCGGGCTTTAATTCGGCGGCTACCGTGCATGTGCTGACGGAAGCGATGCGCCACGCGTACATGGACCGCAACACGTATCTTGGCGATCCGGCGTTTGTGAGTAATCCCGTCGAGCGCCTGCTGAGTAAGGACTACGCCGCTGAAATTCGCAAACAAATCGAACCGGAGAACGCGACGCCGTCCAAAAACGTGCAGCCGGGGATTGGCCCGCACGAGCGACCGGAAACCACGCACTACTCCATCGTGGATAATCAGGGCAATGCGGTGTCCACGACCTATACCGTGAACGGGCGTTTTGGTTCGGTGGTGATCGCGCCGGGTACGGGCTTCTTCCTCAATAACGAAATGGATGACTTTACCGTGAAGGTTGGCGAGAAAAACCTGTACGGCCTGGTGCAAGGGGAACGTAATTCAATCGCCCCCGGTAAGCGCCCACTTTCGTCCATGAGCCCGTCACTGGTGACGAAAGACGGTAAAGTCTTCATGGTGCTCGGTTCACCCGGCGGTTCGCGCATTATCACCATCACGCTGCAAACGGCGCTGAATATCATCGATCACGGCATGGCACCGCAGGAAGCGGTGGATGCACCGCGCATCCATCATCAGTGGCTGCCGGACGAGGTGTATTACGAACAGCGCGGGCTGTCTGCGGATACGCTGAACCTGCTGAAGCAGCGCGGCTACAAGGTGGTGGAACAGACCCCTTGGGGTGCAGCGGAGCTGATTCTGGTCGGCTTACCGGGTGCGGCGGGCGTGACACCTGCGGATTCGGGCAATGACTCGGCGGTATCTGGCAAAGTGCGTGAAGGTTACCTGTACGGCGCAAATGACATCCGCCGCCCGGCTGGGGCAGCGATAGGGTATTGAGTTGAAAGAACGTCAGGGGGGCGGTTCTCCACCCCCTGATGTCAGCGAGTTAACGTCCTGCAACGGTCAAGTAACCAGAAAAGACGGTCACGTATTCAATATGTAGATCAGGTCATTGCAGATAATGTTCACGTTCGATGAATGTGCCGATTATCTTGTCATGCATTTCCACTGATTTTGAGTACTCGATAGTTTTACGATTCAGTC
>NZ_JAUMIO010000053.1:0-16697 GCF_032905925.1 Pectobacterium sp. HCp5_1 | reverse complement strand
CGGGTCTGTTTGCTCACAAAACGGGCATTTTACCTCAACCGTTGCCATCAGGCTCTTCTTCTAAATATTTAGGAAAACAGATGAACATTCTACCTGACGATCACCGAGTTGAATACGTGACCCGGAATCTCTGTCTCCTATCATCCACTCGCCTCTTGATGGAGCCGAGTGGCGAATCCCTGCTGGAAGCGGCTGGCTGTTTCCAAACTATCGGAACCCACAGGATTGTATGATTGCGACCACTCTTAACCGTGCGCTTGAGCGTATGGGGTTTAATGGCAAGGGCAGCATCGGTTTTTCTGCGCACGGCTTTCGTGCCACGGAATCAACTATTTTAAATGAAATGGGCTACCGGCCAGATGTGATCGAACGTCAGCTTGCTCATACTGAGCATAACAAGGTTCGGGCAAGTTACAACCGTGCGGAGTATCTGGATGAGCGACGGAAGATGATGCAGGTGTGGGCGGATTTTGTCGGTAATTTGCATTGTAAATAATTTCAGTGGCTTGCCGTGGGCGACAAAATTTGCCACTACATGAGAGCTTTTCTAGAAGCACTATACGCCACGTCTGCTTCGCACGGAGCGGACAGGCCCTTGATTAAGGATAGCGTTGCATCGACCCATTGAACTCACAGCACGATGCTGCCCTTCATGACAGGCAGCAAACGATCCAAAATGAATGCTGATGAAGAACGCTTCGGCTTCAAATAAAACCGCTTGATGCGGTAAATTAACAAAATCGGTCAGAAGACTTGCTCCGCAGATATCATTTGACGGCGATGCGCGCGATAGCGTTCTTCAAACACTATTACTACACCAGGATAGTACTTTTCATTCAGTGAATAATGCTGATTACCTAATTGCGGGAAGATGAAGGCGAAGTCGGTACGTTTCATTGATGCCCCCAAAAAACTAGGCTGATCGGTTAACCAGTCCTTAATCGCTTGCTCCACTTTTCTCGGACACACTTTCTCCTCGTCATCCTCTTTGATCCGCACTTCGCTCGTTGGTATATAGGGGACGATGAAAGTGACAGCGAATCGACGATACGCCTCCCTGTTACTCAAGTCCCCAGAGTCCGCCCAGGCCTTTCGTATTGCACGTTCAGCAAACGTGTAACCATCGGAACGAGCACCGATCGACTGTACCGTCTGCTTCGCCTCAATTGCAAAGCTAGTGTTCGGGGACTGCACAAATAGATCACAACGACCATGTCGCAGTGAGCCACTATCGACACCTGGCTCAAGGGTGCGGTGACGCTTCAATGTCGAAAATTCTTCCAAGGCGAACCAATTTTTGAGGGTCCATGCCGCTCCAGCCAATACACTTAGCGAAGCCCTTTCATTGTACCACCAAGGGTTATCATACTCATTAGCGGTGGTATAACGTACAATTGCTTTGACCCAGGCGCTTAGGAGGTTTTCAAGTTCCTTATCACCTCTCTGAACCTCAATCCCTTTAATGGTTTTCACTTTGCTCACTGCTCTGCACCTAATGGAAAAGGCACGATGCTATCATTCGCGAAAAAAACCACAATCGCATCGACCTGCTATCTAATAATTAATGCAGTGCGAACTAACAACTTCCGCTTTGGCACATAACTGACCGTCAATCTATCTCCCAAAACACCCAGGCCAATAAATCAAACCAACACCTTCAACCCATGCTTCTGCACCACGGTAAGCAGTTTCAGCGATAACCCGCTGGGACGTTTTACGCCGCTTTCCCATTTTTGTACCGTTGAAACACTGGTGTTCAGGTAGCGGGCGAAAACCGGCTGGCTAACGTTCAGCTTCTCACGTAGCGCCTTAATCTCAAGAGGTTGAAGATCGTCCACACTGTTGATGCACGCTTTATCAAAGTTGCGCATCGTTTCTTGTGGAATAGCGTCGACGCTGAATAATCCAGAAGCCGCGCTATGGATAGCCTCAAATGCAGGACTCTTGAATTTACTTTTTGCGGTCATGGCAAATCTCCACCAGTTCTTTACTCTTAATCAGTGCCGTAATCTTTTCATCGGCAAGGGTTGCGTAGTGCTTCGCCAACTCGCGGAATCCGGCCAGTTCGCGATTATCAATGTTCGCCATATCCTGCTTGGCATACAGGAACGTGTAAAACCAGTGCTGTCCACCTTTCGCCAATATGATGGCGCGATCGCGATTCTGGTTTAGCCGCTTTTTATAAACGCCGCCGCCGAGATCGTCAGCTTTACCCTGCATCACCGCCTCAATAGCTTCACACAACTCGCTATCCTTGATGGCGTGGGATTTAGCTGCCTTAGTAAACCATTTGGTTTTGAATACACGCATCAGGCCGACATCCTGTAACCTTAACTATAGCACTTGGTGCTAGATTACTCGCTTTTTATGCAGAGTCAAAGTGCTTGGAATCTGCAAAAAATTTGTAGTATTTTGACCGTAAAACCCTGCTGTCGATGATAGCCACCAATGTTTCCAGTATCGGGATGATACGAGTGACCTGTGAGAAACTCCTTAGGGCGACCACAAACACTTCCGTAGCCTGCAAGGAAAAACACGCTCAGTTGCGTGTGGTAAATCTGCCAGTCTTTGAAAGCAGATATCACCGGGTAGGTTGAACGTCGTTGCGAGCGTGGTGATGAAGGCTCGTTTTGACTACTTTACTTCAAGCCCAACATTGCCGTGGGCTTACTATACCCAGTCAGAGAGCGGCTTCCATACCGCAGCCGAAGACCCCATTATCCCCTGAGACATGCACCTCAACTGCTGTGTCATGCATCTGACACACCCCTTTCATGCCGGAGACGGGTACAATGGTTTTTCCGTTTTAGCCCAAATAAGAAGGTATTGAAAAAAATTGCGGGTATTACGGCGGGCATCAAAAGGGTGCTTAAATTATAAATTCATTATTTATAAATAACTTAAGTAAAATATGCTGCTAATTATCGATAACTACGACTCTTTTACCTACAACCTTTACCAATACTTTTGTGAGCTTGGTGCACAGGTTGTGGTGAAGCGTAATGATGAACTGACGCTGCGTGAGATTGAACAGCTTGCGCCTGAGCGGTTGGTCATTTCACCGGGCCCTTGTACGCCGGACGAGGCGGGCATTTCACTGGCTGCAATCCGTCACTTTGCCGATAAATTGCCTATTTTGGGCGTGTGTCTTGGCCATCAGGCGATGGGACAGGCGTTCGGCGCGCGCGTGGTGCGGGCACGACAGGTCATGCACGGGAAAACCTCAGCGATTGCGCATAGCGATACGGGGGTTTTCACGGGGTTGGCACAGCCGTTGACGGTCACCCGTTATCATTCACTCATTATTGATTCCGCCTCGCTACCCGATTGCTTTGAAGTTACGGCCTGGAGCGAACATGAAGGAAAGCGTGATGAGATTATGGGGATTCGCCATCGCGCATTGCCGCTGGAAGGGGTGCAGTTTCACCCAGAGAGCATTCTTAGCCAGCAGGGGCATCAGCTTTTGGATAATTTCCTTAAAATTTAGCGATATAGAAAGTTATTCTCCTCAGTAGCCGATTTAATATTGCCTGCAATTGATTTTTTATGCATATTTATTGACTATATTTTCATTCCGGTATGATGGACAGCAGAGTGAGGCAGCAAATGGCAGCAGAGCAGAAAGCAGTGACACGGGATACTCACGATAAAGTGATTTTGCCAGTTTATGCACCCGCTAAGTTTGTACCCGTGAAAGGTAAAGGGAGTCGCGTCTGGGATCAGGACGGCCGCGAGTATATCGATTTCTCCGGCGGTATTGCGGTTACGGCGCTGGGTCACTGCCATCCTGCATTGGTGAACGCGTTGCAGCAGCAGGGTGAAAAGCTGTGGCACACCAGCAATATTTTCACGAATGAGCCTGCGTTGCGCCTCGCCAGCAAATTGATTGATGCGACTTTTGCTGACCGTGTGTTCTTTGTTAACTCCGGTGCTGAAGCCAACGAAGCTGCCTTTAAGCTGGCGCGTCACTATGCGGTTAAACGCCATAGTCCGTATAAAACCAAGATCATCTCCTTCTACAATGCATTCCATGGTCGGACGCTGTTCACCGTTTCGGTCGGCGGACAGCCTAAATATGCCGATGGTTTCGGGCCTAAGCCTGCCGATATTGTTCATGTTCCCTTCAACGACCTGGCTGCTGTTAAAGCGGTGATGGACGATCACACCTGTGCAGTCGTGCTGGAACCGGTTCAGGGTGAAGGGGGGATTACGCCTGCTACGCCTGAATTTTTACAAGGTGTTCGCGATCTATGCGATCAGCACAAGGCGCTGCTGGTGTTTGATGAAGTGCAGAGCGGAATGGGGCGTACTGGCAAACTATTCAGCTACATGCACTACGGCATTACGCCGGATATTCTCACAACGGCTAAAGCATTGGGCGGTGGTTTCCCAATTAGCGCAATGCTGACGACGGAAGAGATCGCATCGGCTATGACGGTTGGGGTGCACGGCACCACCTATGGCGGCAACCCGCTGGCCTGTGCGGTGGCGGAAGCCGCGCTGGATATTATCAACACGCCAGAAGTGCTGTCAGGCGTGGCGGATCGCCACGATCGCTTTGTCAGTGAGCTTGAGAAAATCAATCAGCAGTTCGGTGTATTCGAACAGGTTCGCGGTATGGGTTTGCTGTTGGGGGCAGAACTGAAACCGCAATGGCATGGTCGTGCGGGCGAGTTTCTGGCGGCGGCAACGTCTCAGGGGCTTATGGTGCTGATGGCTGGGCCGAATGTGATCCGCTTTGTACCGTCGTTGATCATTGATGAAGATGATATTGTGCAGGGGATGGCGAAATTCGCTAAAGCCGTCGCGCAGGTTGTTAACGCAGCAAACTGATTACGTTACGCCATAAAAAAACGTAGGGAACGTTTTTCAGCGTTGCGTTAGCAACGACCCGTAGGGTGGTGAGCAGGAAGCTCGCCATAAAAAAAGCGTGAGGCCGAGGCTTCACGCTTTTTTATTGGTAGGGTACAGCGACAGGGGCTTAGCGAGTGCCGTAAACGACAATCGTTTTACCGTGTGCAGAGATCAGGTTCTGGTCTTCTAACATTTTCAGAATGCGGCCCACGGTTTCACGCGAGCAGCCAACGATTTGCCCAATTTCCTGACGGGTAATTTTTATTTGCATGCCATCTGGATGCGTCATGGCATCAGGTTGTTTGGCCAGGTTGAGTAGGGTTTGGGCAATACGGCCGGTCACATCAAGGAAGGCGAGGTTGCCGACCTTCTCAGAGGTAACCTGAAGTCTGCTTGCCATTTGTGCAGACAGACGCATGAGGATATCCGGGTTAACCTGGATGAGCTGGCGGAATTTTTTATAGGAAATTTCAGCCACTTCACAGGCAGTTTTTGCCCGCACCCAGGCGCTGCGCTCCTGACCTTCTTCAAACAGGCCGAGCTCGCCGATAAAATCGCCCTGATTGAGGTAGGAAAGGATCATTTCCTTGCCTTCTTCATCTTTGATTAGCACTGCGACAGAGCCTTTCACGATGTAGTAAAGCGTTTCTGCTTTTTCACCTTGGTGAATCAGCGTGCTCTTCGATGGATACTTGTGAATATGACAATGGGAAAGGAACCATTCGAGAGTTGGATCTGTTTGCGGTTTGCCGAGAACCATTCGCTATCATCCTCTGTTGTAATTCACTGCGCAAATTACAGGGGTCAGAGTTCCCTGTACGGCGTGTTTTACTGCTAAAAAAATAAAATTCAGTCTAGGCAGAATGACGTCAGGGAATATACTGAAACCACTGTACCCTTTATTTTCCGGTTGCTGCCTTGCCGCACCGTAAACGTGGCTGGGGTATGTCTGGCCAGGCCATCATCTTCTTCGTTTCTGGGTTTGTCCAGAAAAGGTCTATTCTGTTTTCGTTTTAACACAGCTTGAAGGACGTGTCTTGTGTTGTCTCGCTTCAGCATGACAAAGCGCTGATTAACGCTGGTTTTTGTACAGTAACGGTATAAATTTTCAAAAAATTTTTAGTGGAGAGGCATCATGCAGGCACGGGTAAAATGGGTTGAAGGCTTAACGTTTTTAGGCGAATCCGCATCAGGGCATCAGATAGTGATGGACGGCAATTCCGGTGATAAAGCGCCCAGTCCGATGGAAATGGTGTTGATGTCTGTAGGGGGATGCAGCGCGATTGATGTGGTATCGATTCTGCAAAAAGGCCGCAACGATGTAGCGGATTGTGAAGTGAAATTAACGTCAGAGCGTCGGTCTGACGCGCCGCGTTTATTTACCCACATCAATCTGCATTTTATCGTGACGGGAAAAGGGTTGACCGACAAAGTTGTCGAGCGAGCCGTCGTACTGTCGGCGGAAAAATACTGCTCTGTGGCACTGATGCTGGGTAAAGCCGTTGAGGTGACGCACAGCCACGAAATTAGAGTGCTGGAATAATCCCTTTCTCTGGGCACTCATTCTGGTCACTTAAGCCTGCTATTAGTGGAAACACCGGGGGAGGTTCCCGTCGGGAGGCCTCACCCCTGTGGTCGCCCCGTGTATCTCGATGCTTATTCGATGGTTTTCCCTTCAATTAACCGCTGCACCAGCGGCGCCATGATCAATTCCATCGCCAGCCCCATCTTCCCGCCGGGAACGACCAGCGTGTTGATGTGGGAGATAAAGGACCCCTGCAACATGGCGAGCAGATAGGGGTAATCAATATTGTCCAATCCCTGAAAATGAATCACGACGAAGCTTTCGTCCAGTGACGGAATCGATTTGGCAGCGAACGGGTTGGAGGTGTCCACGGTAGGCACACGCTGGAAGTTGATGTGTGTGCGAGAGAACTGTGGCGTGATATAGGTGATGTAGTCTTCCATTGAGCGGACGACGGAATCCATCACCGCTTCACGCGAGTGACCGCGCTCATTAACGTCACGAATCAGCTTTTGAATCCATTCCAGGTTGACGATCGGCACTACGCCGACGAGTAAATCCACATGCTGTGCCACGTCGTTTTGCTCAGTGACCACGCCGCCGTGTAGCCCTTCATAGAACAGGATGTCGGTGGGTTCCGGCATTGGTTCCCACGGCGTGAATGTTCCGGGAACCTGATTATAGGGAATCGCTTCATCGTAGGTATGCAGGTATTTACGCGTCTGGCCGCGCCCGTGCAGGCCATATTCGATAAACGACTGTTCCAGCAGGCTGAAATCATTCGCTTCCGGGCCGAAATAGCTGATGTGGCGTCCTGAATCACGTGCTTTACGAATCGCCATATCCATTTCCGGGCGGGTATAGCGGTGAAAGCTATCGCCTTCTAACTGGGCTGCGCGCAGATCAAACTGCTGGAAAATCTTACGGAAGGCCAGACTGGTTGTTGTGGTTCCCGCTCCGCTGGAGCCGGTAACCGCAATAATCGGATGCTGATGTGACATAAGGTGCGTGACTCCGTGATCGCGATGCCCGCGTAGACCGAAGGCCTGCGCGCATCCTCAAAAAAGACGTAATTGTCATCATTGTTAGCATGTTTGGCGCGTTCTTTCACGACTTTCGGCGTGCTCAATAAGGAGCATGTCCTCCAGAATTGAGCTGATTACGCGGCATGATATTGAGGGTTTCATGCAACTCAGACCACACCAACACCACCTCGCCAGACTGGAGTTGGCCGCGGATATCTTCCACTTTCTGCGCCAGTGAACGCTCCTGTTCGCCATAATCGGTGCCTTCCCGCAGGACGAAAGATTCGATGATGTTATCCAGCGTTTCTGGATCGAGCTGTTGCCAGGGAATAATCACGCTATGTTTCCTGATTCAAAGGGTTCCTGAGTAAAAACGGTTCCTGAAGGAAAAGAGTCGCTGGCCTGGTCCAAAAATGGGCTAAGCCAGTTGGGAATGCGCTGTTCCAGCCACATTTCCGGTTTCAGCAACGTTCCGCCGACGAAGCCGACATGCCCGCCATGTTCCGTTAGCTGATACTCAATATTAGACGGTAACTGCGACAGATCGGGAATCACCTCTGACGTCATGAAAGGATCGTCCTTCGCATGGATGATGAGTAGCGGTTTACGTATCTGAGGCAACAGCGGCAGAGCGCTACAGCGTCGATAGTAGTCGGCTGCATCGCGGAAGCCGTGGATACGTGAAGTAATGACGTCATCAAACTCGCGTAGCTGGCGGATTCGCTTCAACTGCGGTAGCTGAATTGGCAGCGTATCTGGGTAAGCCGCCAGCTTGCGGCCAGCGTTTTGTTTCAACAGGCGCAGCAGGTAGTGCTGGTAGACGCGGGAGAAGCCTTGTTCCATCCGACGGCTACAGGGTTCGAGCATCAGTGGTGCGGAAACAATGACGGCCGCGGACAGTGAACAGGCTTCGCCTTGCTGCGCGAGCAGATAGGCCAACATGTTGCCGCCGAGAGACACGCCGATGGCGGCGGTAGGAGCATCGCCCAGCGTCTCCTGCATCCAGTGCAGGAAATAGCTGGCATCGCTGGTTTCGCCAGAATGATAAATGCGCTTCATCCGGTTGGGCTTACCGCTGCATCCACGAAAATGCATGATGACGGCCAGCCAGCCGCGCTGCTTACAGGCATGTAGCAGGCCGTGAGCGTAGGGGCTATGAAAGCTACCCTCTAGCCCGTGGAACAGCACCACGCGCGGTTTGTGCCGTGCCTGTTCAGGGGCTTCGCTCCAGGCCAGATCGACGAAATCGCCGTCCGGCAATTCAAGTGGCTGCCAGACTGGCGAGAATTGCGCATGACGGCGGATCAGACGCGGTAATAGCGTTTGCAGATGTGGATTATGCGCGCCGCTCAGCGGACGAAAATGATCATACATAAAGGATATAGAAATCTTGTTGTCGGCTCTTGTACGATCAATATCACACTGTTAGCTTCAATGCTGCCAGTTGGTACGACATTTGGGTCAGGAGCGCCCACAAATAATGGAACTGAGTTTATTTCTTTCGATGTTGGGGTTTTTGTGGGTAGCGGCCATCACGCCAGGGCCGAATAATATGCTGTTGACCACCTCGGGCGCGAATTTTGGCTTTATGCGTTCACTGTGGCTGATGATCGGCATCATGCTGGGCATGCAGAGCATTTTGCTGCTGGTGGCATTCGGTGTCGGTGGTTTGATTCTGATTTACCCTTCGCTGCACTTTATTCTGAAAGTTCTCGGCAGTGCCTATCTGCTCTGGCTGGCGTGGAAAATTGCCACGGCGGCTTACGAACGGCTGGAAACGTCCGTTGCACCGCCCCAGCCGATCCGGCTTTATCAAGGGTGGTTGCTGCAATTTCTGAACCCGAAAGCGTGGCTCATGGCGCTGGGCGCGGTTGCCAGCTTTAGTCTGGCCGGTGAAGGCTATAACCAGTCTGTGATCGCGATAAGCATCGGGATTGTGCTGGTCAATCTGGTTTCCGGCGTCATTTGGCTCGGATTTGGCACGATGATTGGGCGACTGCTGCGCAGTAAAAAAGCGTGGATTATCTTTAATGTGTCAATGGGCCTGCTGACCGCCGCTTGCGTGCTGCTGATTTGGCATTAAGGCTTCGTTGATAACGTCGCGAGCGGTTTTTCGCTCGCGACGCCTTTCAGGTGAGAGAGACTGAATTTACTCGCTCTGCATCATCTGCTCTAGCTGTTCCTGCGCATCCAGCCAGGACAGCTCCGTTTCTTCCAGCTCGATTTTGACTTTGGTTTGCTGTTGCAGGCAATCGGTGAGTTCGGCCTTGCGGCTGATGTCGTAGATGGCGCTGTCTGCCAGTCGAGCTTCAAGCGCTGCGAGCGTTTCTCCCAGCTTTTCCATCTGCTGTTCAAGCTTGGTTATCTGTTTGCGCAGCGGCTGCGTTTGCGTTCTCAACTCAGCTTCGCGGCGTTTCTGATCTTTTCTGCCCTGCGCGCTGTTGGCGGCATTTTCTTTTGGTGTTTCATCAGCCGCATTTTCCTGACGTTGCAGGCCGACCAGCCACTGCTGGTAGTCTTCCAAATCGCCGTCGAACGGTTCTACTTTCTGGTCGTGTACCAGATAGAGATCGTCCGTAGTAGAACGGATCAGGTGTCGATCGTGCGAGACGACAACCAGCGCGCCTTCAAAATCGATTAACGCTTCGGTCAACGCCTGACGCATATCCAGATCGAGGTGGTTGGTCGGTTCGTCGAGCAGCAGGAGGTTCGGGCGCTGCCAGACGATCAGTGCCAGCACCAGACGGGCTTTCTCACCGCCGGAGAAGCGCTCGGTGATCTCGGTGACTTTGTCGCCCTGAAAACCGAAGCCGCCGAGGTAGTCGCGCAGTTGCTGTTCCGTTTCGCGCTCTGCCAGACGCACCAGATGCTGCAAGGGCGATTCGTCCGCACGTAGGAACTCTAACTGGTGCTGGGCGAAATAACCGAGCTTCACGCCTTTTGCCAACCCAATTTCCCCTTTCAGTGGGGCGAGCGTGCCAGCAAGCAGTTTGATCAGCGTGGATTTACCCGCGCCGTTATGGCCGAGCAGCCCGATACGGGAACCCGGTACTAAATTGAGTTTGATGGATTCCAGAATCAGCTTGTCGTTGTAGCCTGCGCTGACCTTTTCCATCTTCATGAGTGGATTGGGCAACGACTCCGGGGGGCGAAAGCTGAAGCGGAACGGGTTATCGACATGCGCTGGTGCAATCAGTTCCATGCGTTCCAGCATTTTTATCCGGCTTTGCGCCTGCTTGGCTTTGGTCGCTTTCGCACGGAAGCGGTCAATATAGTGTTGCAGATGTGCGACGCGCTCCTGCTGATGTTCATAGAGCGACTGCTGCTGTGCAAGACGGGTGGCGCGCTGGCGTTCAAACGAGGAGTAATTACCGGTGTACTCATTGAGCGACTGCTGCTCGATGTGCAGGATTTTGGTTACCACCGGATCGAGGAAATCGCGGTCGTGCGAGATCAGGACCAGCGTGCCCGTGTAGTTTTTCAGCCACTTTTCCAGCCAGATGACCGCATCCAGATCGAGGTGGTTGGTCGGTTCATCCAGCAGCAGCAGGTCTGAACGACAGATCAGAGCCTGTGCCAGATTCAGACGCATCCGCCAGCCGCCGGAAAAGGCGCTGACGGGCTGTTGCAACTGTGACTGAGAAAATCCTAGCCCATTGAGCAGGCTCGATGCTCTGGCCTGAATCGTCCAGGCCTGAATCGCATCCAGCTTGCCGTGCAGCGTAGCGATGGCGTTGCCGTCGTTCTCTTCGTTGGCGGTCTGCAACGCGGCTTCCAACTGGCGAAACTCACGGTCGCCGTCAATCACGTAATCCAGCGCGGGTTTGTCTAACGCAGGCGTTTCCTGATTGACCCAAGCCAGTGACCAGTTTTGCGGGAAGGTCGCACTGCCACCATCGGCGCTGATTTCACCTTTCAGTAATGACAGCAGCGTAGATTTACCACAGCCGTTTTTGCCAACCAGACCGACTTTCTGGCCGGGATTAACCGTTGCTGTCGCGTTGTCGATCAGAACGCGCACACCACGTCGAATTTGCAGTGAAGAGAAAACAATCATAAAGCGCCGTATGTTCAGAGTATGTTAAATTATGGACATATCAGGACACGCGGTGCCCTGTTTTTAGTCGTTGCGCTGCATGGTAACGGAAAACGATTATTATGACGACGCTTTGGAGGGGAATGATGTCGCAGCCACCGAAGATTTTGCTGCTGTATGCCCATCCGGAACCACAGGACTCGGTAGCGAACCGGATCTTATTGCAACCGGCTCAGCAGTTGGCGAATGTAACTGTGCACGATCTTTACGCACACTATCCTGACTTTTTTATCGATATTCATCATGAGCAGCAGCTACTGCGTGAGCATCAGGTCATTGTTTTCCAACATCCATTTTATACCTATAGCTGTCCGGCTTTGCTGAAAGAGTGGCTCGATAGGGTGTTATCCCGTGGTTTTGCCAATGGGATCGGCGGGAATGCGCTGGCGGGGAAATATTGGCGCTCGGTGATTACTACGGGTGAGCCGGAAGATGCCTACCACGCTGACGGGAGCAATCGCTACCCGATGGATGATTTGCTACGTCCGTTTGAGCTGACGGCAGCCATGTGCCGTATGCATTGGATGCATCCCATGATTGTTTACTGGGCGCGTCGGCTACAGCCTGATGTGTTGTTGAGTCAAGCCAGAGCTTACGGTGAATGGCTATCCTCCCCTTTACCTGAAGAGGAACGCTGATATGGAGAGTTCCGCGCTACTGACCGCCGGAGTTTTATTTTTGTTTGTGGCGGTCGTAGCTGTACCGATTGCTGCTCGATTAGGCATTGGTGCCGTACTGGGCTATTTGATCGCAGGGATCGCCATTGGCCCTTGGGGGCTTGGCTTTATCCGTGATGTGGAAGCCATCCTGCATTTCTCGGAGCTGGGTGTCGTTTTCCTGATGTTCATCATTGGCCTGGAACTGAATCCGTCCAAGCTCTGGACGCTGCGTCGCTCGATCTTTGGCGTTGGGGCGGCTCAGGTCGGACTGAGTACGCTGATTTTAGGCGGAGTCCTGTATCTGACGGATTTCTCGTGGCAGTCCGCGCTGATTGGCGGCGTGGGGCTGGCGATGTCGTCAACGGCCATGGCGCTGCAGTTGATGCGCGAAAAGGGCATGAACCGCAATGAGTCGGGGCAATTGGGCTTCTCTGTTCTGCTGTTTCAGGATTTGGCGGTTATCCCTGCTCTGGCACTGATTCCCATTCTGGCCGGTGTGCAGGGGGATTTCGGCGATTGGGAACGGATTGGGCTGAAGGTTGCCGCGTTTCTCGGCATGCTAATCGGCGGTCGCTATCTGGTGCGTCCGCTGTTCCGCTTTATTGCGGCATCCGGCGTGCGCGAGGTGTTCACCGCCGCTGCGCTGTTGCTGGTGCTCGGTTCTGCGCTGTTTATGGAAGCATTGGGGCTTTCCATGGCGTTAGGCACCTTTATCGCCGGTATTCTGCTGGCGGAAAGCGAATATCGGCATGAATTGGAAATTGCCATTGAGCCGTTCAAAGGCTTGCTGCTTGGGCTGTTCTTTATCTCTGTAGGAATGGCACTGCATCTTGGGATCCTCTACACCCACATCGTGAAGATTATGGTTGCAGTGCTGGTGCTGGTGGCAGTGAAAGCGGCTGTACTGTATGTCCTTGCGCGAATTAACCGTATGCGCCGCTCCGAGCGCTTGCAGTTTGCCGGGGTGCTGAGTCAGGGCGGTGAGTTCGCTTTCGTCCTGTTTTCCGCAGCGGCTTCATTCAACGTATTGAAAGGTGAGCAACTGCCGCTGTTGCTGGTGACGGTGACGCTATCAATGATGACGACGCCGCTGCTGATGCAGTTGATCGACCGCATTCTGGTACGTCGCTATAACGTGCAGGATGTGCCGGATGAGAAACCGTATGTCGAGGACGACGAACCGCAGGTGATTGTGGTGGGCTTCGGACGTTTCGGACAGGTGATTGGTCGCTTATTAATGGCGAATAAAATGCGGATTACCGTTCTGGAGCGCGATATCAGCGCCGTGAGCCTGATGCGTAGCTATGGTTATAAGGTTTATTATGGCGATGCCACGGAGCTGGAACTGCTGCGCTCGGCGGGCGCGGATAAAGCGCGTTCAATCGTGATTACCTGTAATGCGCCGGAAGATACGATGGAGATTGTGCATCTCTGTCAGCAACACTTTCCAAATCTGGAGATTCTGGCACGGGCCCGTGGGCGTGTTGAAGCCCATGAGCTGTTACAGACGGGCGTAAAACATTTCTCGCGCGAAACCTTTTCCAGTGCGCTGGAGTTAGGGCGTAAAACGCTGGTGACGGTGGGCATGCACCCCCATCAGGCGATGCGTGCGCAACAGCATTTCCGCCGTCTCGATATGCGTATGCTGCGTGAACTGGTGCCGCAACTGACGGGGGATGTCGCGCAAATCTCTCGTGTGAAAGAGGCTCGCCGTGAGCTGGAGGACATTTTCCAGCGGGAAATGCTGCGCGAGCGACGTCGGCCTAGTGTGTGGGATGAGGACGACGAGTAAGAACCTATTCTCTAGGCTATTTTACTTGCCATTTTGAACCTGGGCAGTGCTCGCACAAACGCAATTGCGTTTGAACGCCTCTTGGGGCGGCCCGTAGGGTGAGCGAAGCGAATAAATCCTCACGTACTACGTGTACGCTCCGGTTTCTGCGCGCTGTCCGAGTCCAAACTGTCTGCGCCAATAACGCCTAGTAGAATAGGTTCTAGATTCCAGGTTCTAGATTTTAGGGCGGAGATGAATGGGAGTTATCATGCGTAAACGTTTTATTGCAGGGGCGGTGTGTCCGACGTGTCAGGCGCAGGACACGCTTGCTGTTGGACGAGAAGATGACGTCGAGGTTGTGGTGTGCGTGAAGTGCGGATATCGCCAGAGCCAGACAGAGGAACCTGCGGCGGCATCCGCCCCGCAGGCTAACGAGATTATCGGGATCTTCCGGCCAGAATGAGGGATGCGTGTCGTGGTGGCATTGTCACCAACCGTTGACGTTTTTTGATTCCAGACGGTACATAGGGACATTTTTCAGCTACAATTTGCGCCAGTTTGAATTCCAACGGTAGGAGATATCATGAAAGTAGCAAAAGATCTGGTGGTCAGCCTGGCCTATCAGGTACGTACAGAAGACGGTGTGTTGGTTGATGAGTCTCCGGTGAGCGCGCCGTTGGACTATCTGCATGGTCACGGTTCCCTGATTTCTGGTCTGGAAAACGCGTTGGAAGGCCGTGAAGCGGGCGAGAAATTTGATGTGAACATCGGTTCCAACGATGCTTACGGCAACTATGATGAGAATCTGGTTCAGCGCGTACCGAAAGATGTCTTTATGGGCGTTGACGAGCTGCAGGTTGGCATGCGTTTCCTGGCTGAGACCGATCAGGGTCCAGTGCCAGTTGAAATCACCGAAGTTGAAGACGACCACGTTGTTGTCGACGGCAACCACATGCTGGCAGGCCAAAACCTGAGCTTCAACGTTGAAGTTGTTGCTATCCGCGAAGCGACGGAAGAAGAGCTGGCGCACGGTCACGTTCACGGCGAACACGATCATGAGCACGGCGACGGCTGCTGTGGCGGTCACGGCCATGATCACGACCACGATCACGGTCACCAGCACGGTAAAGGCGGCTGCGGCGGCAACGGTGGATGCGGCTGCCACTAATTAGTCGTAGCGCATACGCATAAAAGAAACCTCAGGTTGATGAAGATCACCTGAGGTTTTTTTATTTATTGTTATATCTGGACGGTGGTGAGCGCCGGCATAACGGGTCGCGAATCTCAGTAATGCGGCGGCGGCGTTTCTTCCGACTGGGGGGCAACGAGCGAGGTTTGCTGGCTGCGTAGCCGATCGGTGAGTAGACGGACATGTTCACGCAGGCGGCTAATTTCCCGCTCGTGTTGAATAACCGTTTGGTTAAGTTCTTCTATGGTTAATTCCTGAAAAGCCTGTCGGCTTTCCAACTGTTCGAGCCGTTCTTCAAGTGCTGATGGTGACATCGGTATTCCCCTTACTTCTTGTTACCCGCGAGTTTGTCAGAAAGCGGAAACTTCTGGTAGTAAAAACGGTCGCAGTAGGGCGCAATGCACTATCGGGATCGGGGCATATCGTTGCCAGAAGGCCTTAGGACGACACAAATGATGTCAGAAAAGCTTCCTGACGTTTTTTATCAAAGGATTGTCGCGTGCGTCGTTGTGTTGTCTTCGTCCGCACAGTTATAGTAGGCGCGAATTTATTTTAATGATGGCTGGAGCGCGTCGCTCCAGATGCTGGAGAAATGGATGAAATCACTGTTTAAAGTAACGCTGTTAGCAACAACGATGGCTCTGGCTCTGAACGCAGGCCAGGCTCTGGCGGCAGACAAAGCGCAGGCATCTGACACCACTGCGGCAGCCAAATTCAAGAACGATGAGCAGGCAGCGGCTTATGCGTTAGGTGCATCTTTAGGGCGTTACATGGATAACTCTCTGAAAGAGCAAGAAAAACTAGGTATCAAACTGGATAAAGATCAGCTGATTGCTGGCGTGCAGGATGCCTTTGCTGATAAGAGCAAGCTGACTGACGAAGAAATCGAGAAAACGCTGCAAGGCTTTGAGGGTAAAGTGAAAGCCGCTGCTGAAGCCAAGATGAAGCAAGATGCGAAAGATAACGCGGATAAAGGCGCTAAGTATCTTGAGTCCTTCGCCAAAGAAAAAGGCGTGAAGAAAACTGAATCTGGCCTTCTGTATCAGGTTGAGAAAGAAGGTAGCGGCAACGCGCCGAAAGACAGCGACACCGTAGTGGTTAACTACAAAGGTACTCTGGTTGACGGTAGCGAGTTCGACAACTCCTACAAACGCGGTGAGCCACTGTCTTTCCGTCTGGACGGCGTGATCCCAGGCTGGACTGAAGGTCTGAAGCACGTTAAGAAAGGCGGCAAAATCAAGCTGGCTATCCCACCGGCTCTGGCCTATGGTGAGAACGGCGTGCCTGGCATTCCGGCTAACTCCACGCTGGTGTTTGACGTTGAACTGCTGGACATTAAATCTGAAGCTGACCTGAAAGCAGCGGATGATGCGAAAGCTGAAAAACCAGCAGCCGAAGAGAAAGCGGCTAAATAAGCATCGCGATAATGACGATATAACCGCAGGCTTCGACCTGTAATGCCAGTCAGTTAAGCGACTGACTGGCAGTTTATCTACGGGCCTTACTGTATTTTTGGGGCCTTTCTTTTACTATTCGTGGGAAGGCCCTTTCCCTTCTTATCGGTAATTTCACCAG
>NZ_JAUMIO010000052.1:0-17159 GCF_032905925.1 Pectobacterium sp. HCp5_1 | reverse complement strand
TGAAACAGCATGAAGGAAAAAAAGATAGCATAGCGGGCAAACGACAATGTGCCGGATGGTCAGGAGATTTTCGTAGCGAGGTTATCTTTGGTTAATTCATCAACAAAGTAGAATCCCGCCCTGCCCTATCAGGTATATTAGCGGAACGATCTGCGTAGCGATTTTTCGCTATTGTTATATACCCACCATAAATAATATTAAACAAATCCACCTGCTGTTGATGTGTAATCACGCCAATTTTTTCTTTGTACTCTTTAACGAAAGTGGCGGCGGCACCGCCCTTTAACCCAGCCCCTGTCGCGATTAAACTCGCTTTTTCACTCCCAATACTACTCTGAGCATATCCGAATAAATTTCGCCCTTGGTTCTCTTCCCCATATCATAGCCTCGCCCCAACGTCACACCAGATTTATCATTTCCTGGCCAGTGAATGACTCGGCTAAAATCACGACTATTAGGTATATCATTCCCTTCACCATCAAAGGTTATTTGTCCTTGAGGTACTCTTAGCATTGAGTAAATTCCTTTTCATTAATACGAAGCATCAATATGCGAAGTTAATTAGCATCTCTTTGGTTAGTGATTAATTAGTTAATAAAACAGCCATGAATAACATAATTATCAATGGCTGTATGTTTTATTGCCAAATAAAACTAAATACCACTATCATTCCAGATACTATAACCTGATGTTCCCGCAACTTTGTGCTCCCATGATATGGAATTATATTTTAATAAAACCTTCTCGTATGGCATGACGTCATTGTCATTAATCGAATGCGGATAACTACAAGAAATATCAACAATGCGTGCATCTGTTAATTTAATGACATAAAACAGCTCTAATTGCCCAGCGGCATTTATCCTATACAAAAAGAAATTTGCACTTAGCTTTTCATTGGAAGAGGTAGAAACACCAAGCAACGGTGACGATTTATCAATAAGTTTAATTATTTCAACGGGGTGACAGGATAGATTATCAGCATGACTCATTGAGTGATTTAAACTTAACACCTGAATCTGATCTTCATGACCAATTTGGCTTCTATTACCAATTGACTGTAATGTTGAACAGCCAGAAGAAATTAATCCTTGCTTATCACCCGTCAACTCTAAATAGATAATACTCGACATTTTTAGCAGCCTCTAAGAATAAATCTAATCAATGCACCGATGGTGTATCAAGCTTGAGTGAAAGTTTTCGCCCATCCGACGTCTTCATTTCCACAAGATTACTTTGAGTCACCTGCATCAGAGAAAGGCATAGTTTCATCATCAATGCGAGTATTTCTTCAGGAGGTAACGAACTATTAATAAGGCTACTCTTTAATTGTTCATCTAACTGAATGACAAGTTTTTCTTTATTTTTCATACTCGGTCTCCATGTGTTATTCCATTTTTCACCAAACTAACCGAGAAAATAATTATTAGCAAGATTTAAAGAAATTAGAAAAATAAACAATTAATTTGAAAGTAATAATAACGAACTACAATTAGATTGATTCAACGACGCCTTGAGACACCTGCTGAAGAAACGTTAAACCCGCTTGAGAAAAACCCGTGAACTGCGTTGCCATAAAGAAATGCCATCCCTGTTGCTATCAGATGACATAAAGATAACGCCGCCGACGGTGAAACACCATCGGCGGCGTTAGGGGAGCACTCAACGTTTAACCGCTAACTTAACCCGCTAAAAAGAAACGGAACGCGGGGTTATTGGTTTCATCGTGACATTCATAGCCGAGCGCCTGTAGGTGCTGATCGAATTCCCGATCGCCTGCATCCAACTCGAACGCGGCCAGCACGCGACCAAAATCCGTGCCGTGGCTGCGGTAATGGAACAGTGAAATATTCCAGTGCGCCCCCAGCGTATGCAGGAACTTCAGTAATGCGCCCGGTGACTCTGGGAACTCAAAGCTGTACAGCCGCTCCTGGAGCGGTTTGGAAGGGCGTCCGCCGACCATATAACGAACGTGCAGCTTCGCCATTTCATCATCGGACAAATCCACCACTTCATAACCGTCTGCGGACAGCTCGGCGATAATCTCCTGCCGCTCCGCATAGCCACGCGTCAGACGCACACCGACAAAAATGCAGGCATCTTTGGCATCCGCATAGCGGTAGTTGAATTCGGTAACGGAACGACCGCCCAGCAGTTGGCAAAACTTCAGGAAGCTGCCCTGTTTCTCGGGGATCGTCACGGCCAGCAAGGCTTCGCGCTGTTCACCCAGCTCGCAGCGCTCAGAAACGTAGCGTAACCCGTGGAAGTTGACGTTCGCGCCGGACAGAATATGCGCCAGACGTTCACCCTGAATCTGATGCTGTTGGATGTACTTTTTCATCCCCGCCAACGCCAGCGCGCCGGACGGTTCAGCAATTGCGCGGACATCCTCAAACAGATCTTTCACTGCCGCACAGATGGCATCGCTGTCGACGGTAATCACGTCATCCAGATATTCCCGACACAGGCGGAACGTTTCATCGCCGATGCGTTTCACTGCCACGCCTTCGGCAAACAGCCCGACACGCGGCAGATCGACCGGTTGCCCGGCATCCAGCGCCGCGCGCAGACAGGCGGAATCTTCCGCTTCTACGCCGATCACCTGAATCTGCGGCATCAGCTGTTTGATCAGTACGGCAACACCTGCCGCCAAACCACCACCACCGACCGGGACAAACACGCGATCCAGATGCGCATCCTGCTGTAGTAATTCCATCGCCAGCGTGCCCTGTCCCGCAATCACCGCAGGGTGATCGAACGGCGGCAGAAAGGTCATATGTTGCTGTTGTGACAGCTCAATCGCCTTCGCCTTGGCTTCATCAAAGTTGGCCCCGTGTAGCAGCACTTCGCCGCCAAAACCGCGCACGGCATCTACTTTGATATCAGCCGTCGCCACCGGCATCACAATCAGCGATTTTATCCCCAGCTTGGTGGAAGAGAGCGCAACACCTTGCGCATGGTTACCGGCTGACGCCGTCACCACGCCGTGCGATTTCTGCTCATCGCTCAGACCTGCCATCATCGCGTACGCGCCACGCAGCTTGAAGCTGTGCACCGCGTGCCTATCTTCACGTTTTACCAGAATGACATTACCCAGCCGCGAAGAGATCTTTTCCATCTTCTCCAGCGGTGTGACCTGCGTGACTTCATACACTGGCGATCGCAAGATCGCCCGCAGGTACTCCGCGCCTCCCGGCGCGGCAGGAAGAGGTTGTGACACAGCCATCAGCATTAGCCTCCCAGCTTGCTTTTATCCCGCACCGCGCCTTTATCCGCGCTGGTTGCCAGGCTAGCGTACGCACGCAACGCAAAAGACACCTGACGTTCACGATTATGCGGCGTCCAGGCCTGCTCGCCTCTCGCCTCTTCCGCTGCGCGGCGGCTTGCTAACGCATTGTCATCCAGAACCAGCGCAATGCTGCGGTTCGGAATATCAATCGCGATGATGTCACCGTCCTGTACCAGTGCAATCGTGCCGCCGCTAGCTGCTTCAGGAGACGCATGGCCGATAGACAGACCAGAAGTACCGCCGGAGAAGCGTCCGTCAGTGATCAACGCACAGCTTTTACCCAAGCCCATCGATTTCAGGTAGGTGGTCGGATACAGCATTTCCTGCATACCCGGTCCGCCTTTCGGCCCTTCATAACGGATCACAACGACGTCACCCGCCACGACTTTACCGCCCAGAATCGCTTCTACTGCATCATCCTGGCTTTCATAAACTTTTGCCGGACCGCGGAAGACCAGACTCCCTTCATCCACGCCTGCGGTTTTCACGATACAGCCATTCTCTGCCAGATTGCCGTACAGCACGGCCAACCCGCCATCCTGACTGTAGGCAAATTCACGGGAACGAATACACCCTTCCTGACGATCGGTATCCAGTGAATCCCAGCGACAATCCTGAGAAAACGCTTTGGTCGTACGGATACCCGCCGGGCCGGCGGAATACATGCTCTTTACACTCTCATCCTGCGTCAGCATCACGTCGTAGGCTTCCAGCGTTTCCGGCAGTGTTTTGCCCAGCACGTTGTTCACTTCACGGTTTAGCAAACCCGCTCTGTCCAACTCGCCCAGAATACCGATCACGCCGCCCGCGCGGTGCACGTCTTCCATGTGGTATTTCTGCGTGCTCGGCGCCACTTTACACAGATGTGGCACCTGACGTGACAGCCTGTCGATATCGGTCATGGTGAAGTCCACCTCACCTTCCTGCGCCGCGGCTAACAGATGCAGAACGGTATTGGTGGAACCGCCCATCGCGATATCCAGAACCATGGCGTTTTCAAATGCGGCTTTATTAGCGATATTGCGTGGCAGCACGCTCTCGTCATTCTGCTCGTAGTAACGCTTAGCCAGACCGACAATGCGTTTGCCTGCGTTCAGGAACAGCTGTTTACGGTCAGCATGCGTCGCCAGCAGAGAACCGTTACCCGGCTGAGACAGCCCCAGCGCTTCGGTCAAACAGTTCATGGAGTTAGCGGTAAACATACCGGAACAGGAGCCACAGGTCGGACAGGCTGAACGCTCCACCTGCTCGCTCTGCTCATCCGAGACTTTCGGATCTGCGCCCTGAATCATGGCATCCACCAGATCCAACTTGATGATCTGATCGGATAATTTGGTTTTTCCCGCTTCCATCGGGCCACCCGAAACAAAAATCACCGGAATATTCAGACGCAGCGACGCCATTAACATCCCTGGGGTGATTTTGTCGCAGTTGGAAATACACACCATGGCATCCGCACAGTGGGCATTGACCATGTATTCCACGGAGTCGGCGATCAGTTCACGGGAAGGCAGGGAATAGAGCATGCCGCCGTGTCCCATCGCGATACCGTCATCAACTGCAATGGTGTTAAATTCTTTCGCGACGCCGCCGGAGGCTTCGATCTGCTCGGCAACCAGTTTACCCAGATCGCGCAAGTGCACATGGCCCGGCACGAATTGGGTGAAGGAGTTGACCACTGCGATAATCGGTTTACCAAAATCGTCGTCGGTCATCCCGGTGGCGCGCCACAAGGCTCGGGCACCGGCCATATTACGGCCGTGAGTGGTTGTGGCTGAACGGTACTTAGGCATGCTCTGTTACTCCAAAAATTACGAATTTGGCGATGACGGAACGTGTCACCGCCTGACTATCTGTCTTTATACCCGTTATATTTCAAGCTGCATGTGCGTTGGCATTCCTCACTCACATCAGTCACTTACTGATGTAAGCTCCTGATGATTCGCTACGTCGCCGCCTTCCTGCAACTCGAACTATTTAGGGTATATAATTTAATGATTTATCGGATCCAACCAGCCCCATTTATCTTCGGTTTCACCCGTAAAGAGGCCAAAGAACGCCTGCTGCAAGGCTTTGGTGACCGGTCCGCGTTTGCCAGCACCGACCTGAATACCGTCGACGCTGCGCACGGGGGTAATTTCTGCCGCCGTGCCGGACATGAAGACTTCATCCGCCAGATACAGTGACTCGCGGGATAGCACCTGTTCACGCACTTCATATCCCGCATCTTTCGCCAGCTTGATGATAGCGTCACGCGTAATGCCCGGCAGCGCCGAAGAGGTAAACGGCGGCGTGAAGATAATACCGTCCTTCACTTCAAACAGGTTCTCACCCGCACCTTCAGAAACATAGCCGTGGACATCCAACGCGATCCCTTCCTGATAGCCGTGGCGGCGTGCTTCGCTACCCACCAGCAGGGAGGATAGATAGTTGCCGCCCGCTTTCGCGGCGGTTGGAATGGTATTTGCCGCCACACGATGCCAGGACGACACCATCGCATCAATACCGGCTTCCAGCGCTTCTTCACCCAGATACGCGCCCCACGGGAAAGCCGCGATGATGACGTCGGTTTGATAACCGTCTGGCGGGTTAACGCCCATACCCACATCACCAATGAACACCAGTGGACGAATATACGCGCTGGTCAGGTTATTTTTACGCAGCGTTTCACGACAGGCTTCCATCAGCTCATCTACGCTTTGTGCGACGGGCATACGGTAAATTTTTGCCGAATCACGCAGGCGCTGCATGTGCTCACGGTGACGGAAAACCACCGGCCCCTTATGTGAATTGTAGCAACGAACGCCTTCAAAGACGGAGGTGCCATAATGCAGGGCATGCGACATGACGTGTACTTTTGCTTCAGCCCATGGAACCATCTCGCCATTGAACCAAATGTAGTCCGCTTTTTTTGTCATTCTTCTTTTTCCTTATTCTTTTGCGTTAGGCGCTGATCTGCTGTGATGTCGTCATCGGTTGAATGTCAACGCAGGCAATATCCAACAGCTTGCTCAATTGCGTTGACAATAAATCCACCGAACGATGGCTGGCAACGGTCAGTTCAATATTAATGTGATCGGCATTGGTGGTTTGCACCATATTCATCGCGCAAACCTTGAAACCGCGATGGCGGGTAACACGCAATACACGCTCCAGAACCTCGGGACGAAAGCGCGCCTGAATCGAAAGTTGATGGTGTGTCATTCTGTTGTCTCCAGCACTTATTCTGTGTAAGTCGGCCATTATTCGGTGTTGTCGAGCCTATTCGGTTTTATCGAGCATCGTTTCGTTACCTGCACCCGGCGGAACCAGTGGCCAGACGTTTTCATATTCATCGATCGATACGTGCAGTAAATAGGGTCCTTCGCTGTTAAACAGGGCGTCCAGCGCGACATCAATTTGATCTTTACGTGTGATGCGCTGGCCGGGGATATCAAACGCGCTTGCCAGCGTCAGGAAATCAGGGTTATCGGAGAGGTCGGTTTCACTATAACGTTCATCAAAGAATAACTGCTGCCACTGACGCACCATGCCTAACCGTTGGTTATCCAGCAGCACGATCTTCAACGGCAGCCGTTTTCGCTTGATGGTGCCCAACTCCTGAACGTTCATCATGAAAGAGCCGTCGCCGGAAATGCAGATAACCATATCATCTGGGCGCGCAACCTGTGCGCCTACCGCAGCGGGTACGCCGAAGCCCATCGTGCCGAGGCCGCTGGAGGTGATGAAATTCTCAGGGCGGCTGAACGTCATATGCTGTGCAGCCCACATTTGGTGCTGACCCACATCGGTCGTCACCACGGTATCCGCATCCATTCGCTCGGAGATCGTTTTCAGCAGCGCAGGCGCATAAATCGCCTGACCAGGATGATCATAACGCCACGGGTATTCCGCCTTCATCATGGTCGCCTGCTGGCGCCACGCGCTGACGTTCAGCGGCTGTTGCAGCGCAGGTAATATCGCGTTCAGATCGCCTTGCAACGCGACATTAGCATGACGCAACTTGCTTAGTTCCGCTGGGTCGATATCCATGTGAATCACGCTGGCGTGAGGCGCGAAGGCGTTCAGCTTGCCGGTCACGCGGTCATCAAAACGCGCCCCAACGGCGATTAACAAATCACACTCCTGCACAATCAGGTTCGCCGCCTTCGTGCCGTGCATACCAATCATACCGAGGTAATAGGGATGATTGGCATCCACGGCACCCAGCCCTTTCAGCGTCGAAACGGAAGGGATATCCGTTACGCTCAGGAATTCACGCAGTGCCGGAACCGCATTCGCCATGCCAACACCGCCGCCAACGTACAGCACGGGTTTTTGCGCTTTCGCCAACAGGGCATATGCCTGCGCGATATCTTGATCGGGGAAATCGACATCGTTAGCAACGGGCGCAAAGTTTGGGGTGAAATCCCCCATCGCCAGCTGAATATCTTTAGGAATATCGACCAGAACAGGGCCTGGGCGGCCGCTGTTGGCAATCGCGAACGCTTCTGCCATCACTTCCGGCAGTGATTCGATAGACTCAACCAAAAAGCTGTGTTTCGTACAGGCCAGAGACAGCCCCAGCACGTCGATCTCCTGGAAAGCATCGGTACCAATCAGCGCCGACCCAACCTGTCCGGTGATCGCTACCACAGGCACAGAATCCAGCAGCGCATCGGCCAAACCGGTGATCAGGTTTGTTGCCCCCGGGCCGGACGTCGCAATGCAGACGCCCACGTTACCCGTTGAGCGGGCATAGCCAATCGCCGCCATCACCGCGCCTTGCTCGTGGCGACACAGCAGGTGTTTAACGCCGCCGTCATAAAGTGCATCGTAGACTGGCATTATCGCGCCCCCTGGATAACCAAAAACGGTTTCCACTCCCTGCGCTCGCAACGCTTGAACCACCCACTGTGCTCCATTCATAGTTATTTCCCCGACATCTTATGGGAATAACAGAATTTTATGCTGATGTTCATTTTCTGTTCCTTTCCGTTATAGATTACGCCCAACAAAAAACCCCCGACCTTTCGGTGCGGGGGTTTTCTTGAATTAGGCCTTGATTTCTAAGCCATTCTTCGTCCAAGTGCAGCCCCGCACGGTGGGATAATAATCACCACCACGCTAATCACGACTAGGCTAATCACTAGGGATAGGGCTTTCATAATAGGTTGTTCATTAATCTTCTGTCGAACGAATGCCTACAGAGTTATCACAGTAAGACATGGCCTGACAACAATTTTTTTTCATTGCCACCCGTAAGGATTACCTATGATACGAGAAAAAATACAACGTAATCATAAGGTAGACGCGCATCAAATTATTTTCGCCCGTTGGCGTAAAAATGAGCGTTGTAAGAGAAACGTGACAGATGAAAACGAGAGTCGTCGATCGGCGGATAGCATTAAGCCATCGGTTCACCCTACATAATTGCGGCGCATCACGCACAAATTTTACTCATTACTGAAACAGAGGATTATTTCATGACATCGCCGCGCAGAGTGGCGAAGACGGTCTCTACTTCTTCTCCCTTGCCAGACATGATGCAAACCATCAGCAAAGGGGAAATAGCATGTCATTGGCAGTTACCTATACTCGGGCAATGATTGGTGTACAAGCACCGGACGTTTATATCGAAGTTCATATCAGCAGTGGGCTACCAGCCCTAACGCTGGTGGGCTTACCAGAAACCACCGTCAAGGAAGCGCGCGATCGCGTACGCAGCGCTCTCATCAATTGCGGATTTACGTTTCCGGCAAAGCGCATCACGGTCAATCTCGCCCCCGCAGACCTGCCAAAAGAAGGAGGACGCTACGATCTGCCGATTGCTCTGGCGATTCTGGCAGCCTCTGAACAAATCGATGGTGAGAAGCTAAGCCGCTACGAGTTTCTTGGCGAACTCGGCCTGTCTGGCACCTTACGTGGCATCAATGGCGCGATTCCCGCTGCATTGGAAGCCATCAAATCAGGCCGCCAGCTTATCCTTCCAGATGACAATAAACGGGAGATGACCCTGATACCACAGGGTGAAGCGCTAATGGCCGGGCATTTGTTGGACGTGTGTGCTTTTCTCAGTGGAGAAGAGGAATTGCTCAGTTGCTCCGACATGACGCCCGTTCCACCGATCGAGGAAGATACGCTCGATCTGAAGGATATCATCGGTCAGGAACAGGCTAAACGCGCGTTAGAAATCGCGGCGGCAGGAGGCCACAATCTGCTCTTGCTGGGGCCCCCAGGAACCGGGAAAACCATGCTGGCAAGCCGATTAGGCAATCTGATGCCACCATTAAGCGATGAAGAAGCGCTGGAAAGTGCCGCCATCAACAGCCTAATTAACATTGATGCCACCATGACGCGCTGGCGAGCCAGACCATTCAGAGCGCCTCACCATAGTTCCTCCATGGCTGCGCTCGTGGGCGGAGGGTCACTGCCCAAACCCGGAGAAATCTCGCTCGCCCACAACGGTGTACTATTTTTGGACGAATTACCGGAGTTTGAGCGACGCGTACTGGACTCACTACGAGAGCCTCTGGAGTCCGGTGAAATTATCATTTCCCGCACTCGGGCTAAAGTGTGCTATCCAGCACGGGTGCAGCTCGTCGCCGCAATGAATCCCAGCCCCTCAGGACACTATCAGGGTGTTCATAACCGGTTGCCGGCACAACAAATCCTGCGCTATCTCAGCAAACTTTCCGGTCCCTTTTTGGATCGCTTTGACCTTTCAATCGAAGTCCCTTTGCTACCACCAGGGGTTTTATCTCAGCAGCATTATCAAGGCGAAAGCAGCGCGACAATTCGTGAGCGCGTACTGATCGCACGGCAGATACAGCTGAAGCGGGCAAATAAAATCAACGCGCTACTCACTTCACGTGAAATAGAAAAACACTGCGGATTGGAGATGGCTGATGCGACCTATTTGGAAGAGGTGATGAACAAACTTGGCTTATCCGTACGTGCCTGGCACAGGATCTTGAAAGTCGCGCGTACAATCGCTGACCTCGGCGGTCGGGATAATATTGAAAGAAAACACCTTGCCGAAGCGCTGAGCTATCGCTGTATGGATCGCTTGCTCATCCAGCTCCACAAAAACCTTGAATAGCGAGAGCATCACATTTGTTCGCCACAAAAGGAAATGGGGCGTTAGCCCCATTCTTAATTAATCATCGCTTTCAGTGTATTCTTCCACTGCATCCATCTGCGGCTTACCACCAGACAACGTATGGAAGCGTTTAGGACGACGAATACGATCCAGATATTTGGACCAGATTTTTTCCAGTTCCGTTTCCGCTTTACGTTCGCCGCGACACATTGCAACAAACGATGTCTCTTCCTCCGTCACTGGCTCACGTTTACCCAAATCCAGCTCGTTAAACGCGTAGCCGTGGCGTTCCAACAATTGTGCTTCTTTAATCGTAAAGTCGCCATGTCGGGAAAAACCACGCGGGTAGAACTTGTTATCAAAAAAACGATTAGTGGTAGAGAAGCTTTCTGCCATCTTACACGCTCCTAATTCTTCTATGGTCGTGTTGTTTATGGCGCGGAGTATTAGATAGGCTTGACATTGTGTAAAACAAAACATTTAAATCATTACGACAAAATTTTTTTGGAGATGGGCGTGGATACCGAATTACTAAAAACCTTTCTGGAAGTCAGCAGGACAAGACACTTTGGCCGTGCCGCCGAATCCCTGTATCTCACGCAGTCAGCGGTGAGTTTTCGGATTCGCCAGTTAGAGACGCAGCTTGGTGCCAACCTGTTCACGCGCCATCGGAACAACATACGCCTGACGCCCGCTGGCGAACGGCTTCTGCCCTATGCGGAAAGCCTTATCGGTACCTGGCAGATCGCCAAAAAAGAAGTCGCACGCTCGCAGCAACACAGCCTGCTTTCGGTAGGAGCAACGGCGTCACTCTGGGAGGCCTATCTGACTCCCTGGCTACAATCGCTGTATCAACAGCGCCCGCTGCTCCAGCTAGAAGCGCGCATTGCCTTACGTCACTCGCTGGTAAAACAACTCCATGAGCGTCAGTTGGATCTGTTGATTACGACCGAACAGCCAAAAATGGAAGAATTGGCGAGCCAGCTACTGGGTAACTTCTCCCTTTCGCTGTTTGCAGCAGAAGCACACCCACCCGGACAGGAACTGCCTTATATAAAATTGGAGTGGGGTGCAGACTTTCATCAGCAGGAACATCGCCTATTAGCCAGCGATCAGCTTCCCGTTTTGACAACAACATCGGCCCAGCTGACCCGCCAACTGCTTGAAATAACCGGCGGCTGCGCGTTTTTACCCAGCCATTGGTTACAAACCTATTCCAACCTGCGGATAGTTGGCGACAGTCAGCCCGTCGTGCGCCCGTTTTACGCCGTTTGGTTACAAAACAGCGATCAGCAGACGATGATTCGTCAGTTGCTGAAAACGCCTATTGTGATTAGTCCATGAACTATTTTGCTCACAGCTCACTTAAGCACGTCTGGCTAACCAGAATGTGCTTAACGCCTTCTGTAACCCAATGAAAGCAAACAGCAGGAAACCAATGACGATTTTTGTCCACCATGAGCTCAAGGTGCCGTCAAACGTGATATACGTTTGAATCAGACCTTGAATCAGTACGCCAAACAGGGTGCCCAATACGGTTCCGACACCACCGGTCAGTAGCGTACCGCCGATGACAACGGCAGCGATGGCGTCCAATTCCACACCGCTTGCTGCCAGAGCATAACCCGCGGAAGTGTAGAGAGAGAAAACAATACCTGACAGCACCGCTAACGTACTGGAAAGCATGTAGATATGAATCGTCGTCCGCCTGACGGGCACCCCCATCAGTTCCGCTGAATAGCTGCTACCCCCAATAGCATAAACACGGTTACCGAAACGGGTACGGTGCGCCATCACGATCCCCAGCAGCACCACAATCAACATAACCAGCGCCAGAAAGGTAAACCGTCCTCCATCCGGCATGCGCCATGCTAAACCCGCCAGCTGGCTATAGACCGGATGATCGATTGGAATCGACTCCTGTGAGACGATAAAGCTCATTCCTCGGACAAAGAACATACCCGCCAGTGTGATAATAAAGGCTGGCAATTTGAGCGTGTCGATAATCCATCCCATCAACCCGCCAAACATGGCACCCATCACCAGCGCTATTGCGAACGCAAAGAAAGGATCAATGCCATACGTACCGATCAGTTTGGCCAGTAACACACCAGTAAATGCAATAACTGACCCTACGGAGAGATCGATCCCGCCAGACAGGATGACAAACGTCATCCCAACTGCCACGATCCCCAGAAAGGCGTTATCCGTCAGTAAATCAAAGAAAACTCGCGTCGACGCAAAGCCGGGAAACTGGCTGAGACAGAATAAATAGCCAGCAATAAAGACCAGAATCGTCATCAACAGGGGGAAGTGGCGTTTCAACATTATGTTTTCCTCCTGAACAGGTGATGCAGCGAAATACGCGGAGATTGCATAACCAAAACCAGCAGAACGACGAGTGCCTTCAGAACCAGGTTGAATTCCGGCCGATAGCCAGACAGCAGAATGCCAGTATTCATACTCTGAATAATCAAGGCACCGACGACAGAGAGCAGCAAATTAAAACGCCCCCCAAGTAGCGAACCGCCACCGATCACCACAGCCAGAATCGCGTCTAATTCCAACCAGAGGCCCGCGTTGTTTGCATCCGCCCCACGGATATCTGCCGTCACGATAACGCCCGCTACGGCCGCACACACGCCGCATATGACATAAGCTGCGACCAATACCAGCTTCGTACTCACGCCAGCGTTGCGAGCCGATCGCAAATTAATACCGACTGATTCGATAAATAGTCCAAGCGCCGTTTTACGCGTCAAAATCCACAACGCCAACAGCATCACGCAGGCAATAATCACTGGCATGGGTAGATAGAACAGGGTTCCACTGCCCAACTTAGCCAACCCGGCGTTATCGAACGTGATAATTTGACCTTCGGTAATCAGCTGAGCAATGCCTCGCCCGGCAACCATCAGCATCAACGTCGCCACAATCGGCTGAATCTGTAACACCGCAACCAGAAAACCGTTCCATAGCCCACACAGCGCACCAACCAATAGCGCAACCAGCAGTACAGAAGGAAGCGGATGACCAGCAGCAGTAAGCGTTGCGGCCGTCGCGCCTGCAATCGCCATTACCGCACCAACCGATAAATCGATTCCGCCAGTGGCAATCACTAACGTCATACCTAATGCCAGCAGCGCAACGGGCGCACCGCGATTAAGGATGTCGATAAGGCTACCGAACAAGCGCCCATCCTGAATGTGGAGGGAGAAGAAGTTGGGCGCGACCATGCTATCAATCAGCAGGATGGCAACGAGCGCCAGAAGCTGTGGCACCCCTTTGGTGAACGTTAAGCGGACTTTTTTGGCAGGTTTGACGTTATTATCTGTCATCATCTGCTCCCGTTTGTACTGCGATTGCCTGCATCACTGCGGCAACCGAGATCTCATTATGTTCAAGATGCGCAACGTGCTGCCTGTCACGCAGCACAATGATGCGATCCGCATAACCGGTCAGTTCTTCCAATTCAGAAGAGATCACGAGTAACGCCATCCCCTGCTCACACAGTTTTTCGATCAGGCGAATGATTTCAGCATGCGCACCGACATCGATTCCTCTCGTTGGCTCATCCAGAATCAAGAAGCGTGGTTCTGTTGCCAACCAGCGCGATAGCAGGACTTTTTGCTGATTTCCACCCGATAGATACTGAATTTCCTGCTCTGGACTGGGCGTACGAATCCCTAATAGGCTGATAAATTTTTCAGCGATACGGGTTTGCTCACGTAAGGAAATGGGCTTCAACCAGCCACGTTGCGCCTGAAGCGCCAGAATGATGTTCTCTCGTACCGTTGCCGCACCGACAATGCCGTCAGTTTTGCGATCCTCAGGGCAATAGCCAAAGCCGAGTTTTCCTGCTGCACGCGGCGTGCGAATACTGACTTGTTTGCCATCAACTCTGGCTTCACCGGCATCAGGCACGTTAATACCAAATATCAGCTGCGCGGTTTCTGTCCGGCCGGAACCCAGGAGACCAGCGAGGCCAACAATTTCTCCCGGGCGCACGGAAAGCTCGAAGTCATTAATCGAGCCACGCCGACCATAGTGTTTAAACTGCACGATGGGCTCACCTGAGACGTCACTATGTTCGCCACGCTTCAATAACGTTTCATCAAAACTGTGCCCCAACATCATTTGGACTAATTCAATACGTGGTAATTCTGCGGCAGGCAATGTCCCGACTAATCTTCCATTACGCAAAACGGTAATTCTGTCACTAATGCGATAAACCTGATCCAGAAAGTGCGTCACAAATATCATACCGACTCCGCGGTCGCGCAACGTCCGCAATATATCCAGTAGCATATCGACTTCTTTTGCATCAAGGCTTGCGGTCGGTTCATCAAGAATTAATACTTTAGCGGAAAGATCGATAGCTCTGGCGATAGCGACAATTTGCTGCACTGCGATGGAGTAATTACCAAGCGGATGACTAACATCGATCATCAGTCCATAATTCAATAAAAGTGCTTCGGCCTGATGCAGTATTTTATGTTGATCCACGATGCCCCAGCGTGTGGGCTCACGGCCAATAAATAGATTGGCCGCAACGGACAGATTCGGTAATAGATTGACTTCTTGATAGACTGTACCAATACCCAATGACTGAGCATGAGCCGTATTTACAGGATTAATCGCCATACCATCGAGGATAATTTCACCCGTTGAGCGATGGTAAACGCCAGTCAACGCCTTAATTAACGTTGACTTCCCTGCACCATTCTCTCCTAATAGCGCCACTATTTCGCCGCGATTAAGCGTGAAGTCCACTTGATCTAGTGCTTTTACCCCTGGAAACTCAACGCTCATGCCCCGAATATCTAACAACCGTGTCGTTTCCATCAGCATCACCTATGCGACAACTTAACAAGGCTACATCACACCTGAGCAATATTATGGTAAGTAGGCTGACAATATTCACTGTCCCGTGATTAAACGGTGCAGAAAACATAGCAAGCCCACTTTCCCATATTTATATTTCTGCCAGGTATTTAGCAAAACTTATATCAATGATAAGTCCAAAATATAAATCTCAATAACCAAGGTCTTTCTTGGTTTCATATTCCTGTTTTGCCGTGTCAGGCAGTAATAAACGTGATTCGGTTTGAATGAATTTTTCAGGCTGTTTCCCGTCCTTCTTCATCGCTAATAAAGCATCAAAAGCAGGACCAGCCATATTAGGTGTTAATTCAACGGTAGCATTAGCTTCGCCATTCATCATAGCTTTAAAAATGTCGGGGACACCATCAATGGAGACAACTTTTATTTGTGAACCAGGTTTCAGACCCGCTTCTTTAATTGCCTGAATAGCGCCTATTGCCATGTCATCATTATGTGCATAAACCGCACAGATATTTTTCCCATTCTGCTCAGCTTTAATAAAGCTTTCCATGACTTCTTTACCCTTACTGCGAGTAAAGTCTCCCGACTGTGAGCGAATAATTTTTATCTGCGGATCTGAAGCTATACCGTCAGCAAACCCTTTCTTACGGTTTATCGCAACGCTAGCCCCAACCGTTCCCTGCAACTCAACAACATTACAAGGTTTTCCAGCGGCTTCTTTCACAAGCCACTCCCCTGCCACTTTTCCTTCATAGACACTATCAGAGGCGATAGCAGCGGTGTACAACGATGGATCGCTAACTTCAATCGTTCTATCAAGCAGGAACACTGGAATTTTTGCTTCTTTAGCTTCCTGTAAGACTGGCGCCCAACCTGTCGCGACAACTGGAGCAATAAATATGGCATCTACGCCCTGAGCGATGAACGACCGCACAGCCTTAATCTGATTCTCCTGCTTCTGCTGAGCATCCGCTATTTTTAACGTTATCCCACGCTTCTCGGCTTCCTGCTTTGACACCTTAGTTTCCGCAGAGCGCCATCCTGATTCTGAACCAATCTGGGAAAACCCAACCGTTAAGGGTTTTGCCTGTACGGCACCACATAACGCAGTGCTTACAGCAACAGTTACCAGTAAACGTCTGTACATACTTAAACTCCTTCTGTGTAGTCTTACAGCTACTTAGTCAGATTTCAGGTACAGCATAGCGCTACGAATTTCTGCTGTAGCGCTACCGATGTGATGTTGGCAGGTATCACTAACAAGTGAATGCAACCTGAAGGATCGTTCTGAAAAACAACTTCCTTTCACTCAGGTTGTAGATAGTTTTAGTTCAAATATCGAACAAGGTGAATGAGCAAGTTCACAACCTGGTATTACGGTTATTTTGTGCATATTTACAGCTAAATCAGCACGATCTATCAACAGCACATTAGCGAATTTTATCTATTAAATAACAACACGTTAGATTAATTAGACATCCAGAGGAGAGAAATAACGAAGAAATTGGAAAGAAGGATACGAGACAGGATCGAGCATAAAGTACAGATCAAAAAAAACCCTTCACGATAACGTGAAGGGTTTTATTTGGCAGGGGCGGAGAGACTCGAACTCGCGACACCCGGTTTTGGAGACCGGTGCTCTACCAACTGAGCTACGCCCCTAAATTACGCTTAACATTATGCCTGCTAAAGTTAGCAGGCATAATTTTTAATAAGTGGCGGAACGGACGGGGCTCGAACCCGCGACCCCCTGCGTGACAGGCAGGTATTCTAACCAACTGAACTACCGCTCCACCGAATTTCTCTACAACCACCGGATTACTCCGGCTTACTGCTTAATTTGATGCCTGGCAGTTCCCTACTCTCACATGGGGAAGCCCCACACTACCATCGGCGCTACGGCGTTTCACTTCTGAGTTCGGCATGGGGTCAGGTGGGACCACC
>NZ_JAUMIO010000051.1:0-18287 GCF_032905925.1 Pectobacterium sp. HCp5_1 | reverse complement strand
GACTGAATCGTAAAACTATCGGGTACTCAAAATCAGTGGAAATGCATGACAAGATAATCGGCACATTCATCGAACGTGAACATTATCTGCAATGACCTGATCTACATATTGAATACGTGACCCATTCAGAGGGGGAACGGATATTGCCGTGCCATATGTACAAAGCAAGCACGGGTTCTTCTTGCGCCCGAGTCGCATGTATCACCTCGCTAGGGTGAAAAATTAACTCACCGGGTTGGCGTGGAAAATAGCCGCCATTCCCCATCGACCACAAACCCGTACCAGCCAGAGGAAGGTAAATCTCCGTCGCGGGATGGCAATGTGCTGGATAATGGATTTTTGGTGCAATGAGCGTCAACCCTATCGCGAAATGCGATGATATCCAGAAATCCTCAGGTCCGACAAATTGCGTAAAGGCGATTTTTTCGTCCAGATACGGAGAATCAGGATGAGGGGAATAATCAAAGTTCCAACTTAACGCGGGAGCTAATAGCCTGATCATTGAGCATAGCTCTCTGTCTCCCGATGTTTCTCCGATGTTCAATGCTTGTTCGAGGTAATCAACCGCAGGCAACCGTGCGGCGGTATTCGGCCGCGTGTTTTTTACTGGCAGGGAAAGCCAGCTATTGACGATGGGGATGAGATCGCCACGTAAACGTTGTTCTACAGGTATCGAGACTAACCGTTTGTGGATCGTGGAAAGTAAGTGTTCGAGAATATTGTCACTGCTGCTCATTATGTTCGCCCCATAAAAGACTCACTGGACCATCAAGCTCGGTAAGCAAAGATTCAATACCAGAGGAAAAGGGCGTCCCGTGAATCAGCACCAGCGACTGAACCTTACCCCAGGCGACAGGCTGACCTTCGAAAATAAAATTATGTTTTAGCTCAAGCATGTTATCATCATATTCAATATTAGCTATATGACTATATAATACGAAAGATGAGTATGAGATCAACCCAGATTAAGGCATTAGCCAGTGAACCGCGATTGGAAATCCTCCGTTTGCTTAAGCATCCACAACAACATTTCAGTGGGCAGACGTCAGCTGATCCACAGGAATTTGGTGTGTGTATTACGCTGATCGCTGATGCATTGCATATCGCCCAGCCAACGGCCAGTCGGCATGTCGATCTGCTGCGGCAGGCGGGTTTGATTACGATAAAACGCTACCAGAAATGGACGTATTGCCAGAGAAATGAGGCGGCTTTAGCGGACTACATTCAGTGGTTGGCGGGTGAATTGTGTGGAAAAACTGAGAGCTGATTGCTGTGATTTGGTGCCGAGTGGGCAGAGTCCCGCGTGTCATCGGGCGTTTCCTCGTGGGGCCCCCTTGGCGTCGGACATCATGTTACCTGTTTGTATACGGATGTAGTGATATCATCTCTGCTCAGGTGGCAAAATTCAGTGTGCCACGACAGGTCCGCGTTACAGGTAAATAATTATTTTGAGTGCAAATCGAATCCAAACCCCGTCTCTCCCCGTGTTAAAACTCCTCGCACTTGCGACAGCCGCGTTTCTGACCTTACTGACTGAGATCATGCCGGCAGGGCTCCTCAGTTCGATCGCTACGGGCCTTGATGTTTCTGAAAGTCTGGCAGGCCAGTTCATTACCGCGTTTGCTCTGGGGGCGCTGTTATCGGCGATTCCCGCTACGGCGCTGACGCGCGGCATGCGACGCAAACCCCTGCTGCTCATCGCGATTAGCGGATTTGCCGTCGTGAATGCGGTGACTGCCTTTTCAGACAACTACGTTTTATCACTGGTTGCCCGCTTTGTCGCTGGCCTGTTCGGCGGCGTGGTCTGGTCGATGCTTGCCGGGTACGCCTCCCGTATGGTTCCCAGATGGTTACTCGGGCGTGCCATTGCCATTGTCGGTGCGGGCTCTACGGCGGCGCTGGTTCTCGGCGTACCGATTGGCGGCCTTCTCGGGTCAGTCATCGGCTGGCAGGGCGCATTTGGGTTAGTGTCGGTTATCGCGGTGCTTCTTGTGGTCTGGATCGCGCTTTTTGCTCCCGACTTCCTAGGTGAATCGGCGGATAAGCGATTATCGCTGCCTCAGGTTGCCGCCAAGCGTGGCGTTGGGGCGACGCTGGCGCTGATCCTCACCTACATCGTCACGCACAATATTCTGTATATTTACATCGAGCCTTTCCTCGTGGCTTCTGCCATGGGGGACTGGCTCAACGGCGTGCTGTTCATCTTCGGGGCGGGGGCGGTGTTTGGCCTTGTGCTGTCCGGCATTATCGTCGATGGAAATCTCAAGCGTCTCGGTCCTGCCGAGGTGCTCTTATTCGCCGCGGCGACGCTTCTTCTGGGCCTTTGGTCCGATGTACAGGCCATTCTGATTCTGGCAGTCTTTATGTGGGGCATCTCTTTCGGGGGATTCTCCGTTGTCACGCAAACGGCAATGACTCACCTTTCTTCTGACGCCGTGGACGTCGCACAGTCGATGTCTACCACATCGTGGAACACCGCGGTGGCTTCAGGGGGCGTCATCGGAGGATTGCTTCTTAGCAGCGCAGGCCCGGGCGCGTTTCCGTGGGTGATGATTGGGCTATTGACGCTATCATTCCTCGTCGTAGTTCTGGGGGTTAACCGTGCGCTAGCGGCCGCTAAGCCAGCGCAGTCCGTCTCCGTCAGAAGTGATTCCTTGATGCAGAGTAACCAACATTTATGAAATACCGCCATTTCCTGTTTGACCTTGACGACACGCTGCTGGACTTCAAAGCCTCTGAGCGTCTTTCGTTTGCGCGTACGCTGACGAAACTTGGCGTCGATATTGAGAATACGACCCTGTTCGCAGACTATCAGCGCGAGAATTCCCAGCTATGGAGCGAATTTGAGAAGGGAGAAATCACCAAAGATCTCCTGAAAGTCGAACGATTCCGCCGCACGTTTTCCCTTCATGGCATCGATATCGATCCCCACAAAGCGAGCAACCTCTATCTGGAATGCCTGCCTGAGACCGTGGTATTAGTAGATGGCGCGGTTCAGATCTGTGAAGCGCTTGCCGAGATCGGTGAAGTTGGCATTATTACCAATGGTATTGAGCATGTGCAGGCGCAGCGAGTGGCGAACTCGGGTTTGGCGGATTGGCTCTCGTTTGTTGCTACCTCTGAGGCTTGCGGTTTCGCCAAGCCGGATGCACGCATCTTCGAGTTCTCCGCCAGCAAGTTCAGTTCGTTCGAGAAAACCAAAGCGATCATCGTGGGCGATAGGCTCGATGCCGATATTCTTGGGGCGAGCCTGTACGGCATAGACAGCTGCTGGTTCAACGCAGGCGGAGCCGCCAACGATTCGGACATCGCGCCAACCTACGAAGCCGCAACGCTGCAAGATGTCTTCACGCAACTCAGTGCGAAGTCTTAAGCCTGTATCGCATAATATCAACGACAATCGCCGCGATTAATTCTCGGTGGATTGTCGTCGCTCTCTGGTTGTCAGTTTCCTGAATAAGAAAACTGTTCAAGATAAAAGGAGCGTCTGAGACGAGTTACTTAATAAGCTTTAAGTCGGCTTTTCTGTGACGCTTTTGATCATCATAGAAATTTTCATGTGAACCGAGACTCAATAAATATATTGAGAGTTTAGCGTCAACCCAGCTATAACTCAGGAGATATTGCTGGTTACTCATATAAAATTTATGTACCCAAAGATAATTCAGATCACCCTTTTTTCGCTCACCAAGCTCAGGTTCGTCAATGATAAGTTCAATCTGCTCATCGACGGTTTTCTGTTCTTGTTCTGTCAGAGAGGCAAATTTTTTCTCAAAACGACGTGACTGATATATCTCAAGATTTTTCCCGGTCTCTTCTGCGCACATATTTCGTCATTCTTCCATTGTCGATTTCTGATTTCGCCAGCAGGATTTCGTTGATGAAGGAAAAAGGTAATTCAGGGTTATCCTCAGCAATACGACCAATTTTAGCCCAGTACTCTATTTGCTTTGGCACGCTTCGGCTCATTGCTTCTGCATGCACTTTCACTTCTTCAACAAAATCGTCATCTAGGCGGATGCTTGTTGCCATATTTCTGTACTCCACTATGTAGTCACCACAGCCTTTTAGTGGTGGTTTCAATGATACGTCACCTTTTGACGCACTACGGATTCAGTTTGCGACAAATTGTCGCAATACGCAATCTGTTTTCTTGCGGTAGCCCGCAACATAATCATGTCTTATCTCTGCGACTGTTTTCATGAAATGCACATCCTCAGTAGTCGCAGACCAGAAATACGCGGTCAAAGCGTAGGGCGGCAAGGTCGGTGCGATGGCACAACCACTCTGCATCACTCACAATGCATTTTTGTAACGTTTTGCTTTTTTTTGGTGCGCTAACGCAGCCGAATCGGTGTGTTTGCTGGGGTTTTATGGCGCTAATAAACATGGCACGGCCTGTGCTTAGTCTTACATACCATCTTGTGTACAAGATGGGGCGACTCAGGCAATCGACCTGATCGGTTTTTTCAGGCTGGTGGTTATCGGCTGTTGTTAGCTCACCGTTGAAGGGGGAATACAATGAAAAATAACAATGACAAGATCGATCGTAAACGCAGGCAGTTGATGACGTGGTCAGCGGTTAGCGCAGGAGCGCTGACGCTAAGTAGCTTGCTGCCGGGAATGGCTTTGGCTGCCGAAGGGGAAGAAATCCGCATTGGTTACTGGCCGATTGTGGGTGGCTTGCCTTTATATGTGGGCGTTGAGCGGGGCTTTTTCAAAGAGGCAGGGTTGAATGTGCGAGCGGTGAAGTTCGCCAGCCCGCAACAGATTGTCGAGGGGATGATCACGGGTCGTATACACGGATGCGCCAACGGTACGGCCACTGGTGCGCTGGGATTAGGGGCGATTACCTCACCCGGACTGTTCAAGATCATCTGCTCGAACCCGTCGAATCATCGGATGGTATTGGATGAATTTCTGGTGCCGTTAAACAGCGACGTAAAAAGTATCGCGGAGCTGAAAGGCAAGCGCATCGCCTGTGGGCCGGGTATTCAGAATGTGGTGATGACCAAAATCATTCTGGAGAAAAATGGCTTTACGGCGGATGAGCTGCGCGTGACGGAGTTGCCGGTTGGGCAACATGTGGCTGCGCTGGCTGCGGGTCAAATTGACGGCGTTTATACGCTGGAACCTACGGGAACCGTCGGGCGGCTGAAAGGGCTGTCGCGTACTCTGGAAACGGGTGTGATCTCACGCTATGTGCTCGATAACCCCGATGCGCCGTGGTTTGGCGGTGCGGCGGCGTTAAATAGCGGTTTTATTGAAAGTCGGGCGGCGGATGCAAAACGCTTCACGCAGGCTTATGCCAAATCGGTGCAGTTTATTCAGCAGAATCCAGAAGCCGCTCGCGATCACATCACCGGTTACACCAGCATTGAGGCCGAATTGAGTAAAGAAGTGCCGCTGCCGGGGTTTGTCATGTACGACGAGCTAAAAGGCGACAATCTGGCGTGGTTCCAGAAGTTTTATGACGTGTTCACCGAAAGAAAAATCTTCCGGCAGCCGGTGGATGTCAGCAGCCTGATTTATCAGCCTTAAGGGAGGTGCTCGATTATGCGCCAGCATTGGACGTCTAAATTATTACCCGCTGTCGGCCCGATTCTGCTGTTTCTCTTTTGGCAATTGGCCGTCAGCGCGAAATGGCTGAACCCTATTTTATTGCCGTCGCCGGTCGAGACGCTGGGTTATATGTTCCAGTCTTTCGCGGATGCCAGCATGCGTACCGATATCGGTGCGACGCTATACCGTACGCTGGTGGCGTTTGGTTTTGCTGCACTGATTGGCGTGCCACTCGGCATCATTTTAGGCAGCAACGAAAAGATCTACCGCAGCCTGGAGTTCTTGATCGACTTCTTTCGTTCTACGCCATCATCGGCGCTGATTCCGCTATTTTTGCTGATTTTCGGGATAACTGACGCGAATAAAATTGCCATTTCGGCTTTTGCCGCCGTGCTGGTGATTCTGTTCAACAGCGCCTATGGCGTGATGAATGCAAAGAAAACCCGTCTGATGGCGGCACAGGTTATGGGGATTTCCCGTTGGCACATTTTTAAAGACATCATGCTACTGGAAAGTCTGGCGCAAACCTTTGTCGGCCTGCGCACGGGCGTGTCGATGGCGTTGGTGATCGTCATTGTCGCGGAGATGTTTATTGGCTCGGAAACGGGGCTGGGGCACCGCATCATTGATGCCCAGCAGGTGTTCAATATTCGGGATATGTACGCCTCGATTTTGATTACGGGTGCACTGGGGTATCTGCTTAACGTCCTGTTTTTAGTGGTAGAGAAACGAATTGTTCACTGGAGTGGCAAAGCATGATGACATCTCATACAGCGCAAGTGGAAAAACCGGATACCGCTTTTCCGCCTTATCCGGCACCGAATACCCACGTTACCATTCGCGGCTTGAACAAGTCGTTTGCGGGGCAGCCGCTCTATAGCGACCTGAATCTGGATTTACCGCGCGGCAAAATCGTGTCTATTTTTGGGCCGAATGGCTGTGGTAAATCGACGCTGATGAACATGATTGCAGGGCTGATTCCCGTCGACAGCGGCGATATCCTGTTTGATGGCAAAACGCTGTCAGAAACCAGAATCGGCTATGTGTTTCAAAACTACCGCGATGCACTTTTCCCCTGGATGAGCGCCTGGAAGAATATTGCTTATCCGCTGGTGCGGAGCGGCATGCGCAAGCAAGACGTTCAGGTTCGGATGGATGAACTGATCGCGATGTTTGATATTCGCTTCGATCTTCAGCGTTATCCATATGAGCTTTCAGGTGGACAGCAGCAGACGGTATGTATCATGCGGGCGTTGGCGACAGGGCCAGAGGTGATGTTTTTGGATGAGCCATTCTCCGCGCTGGATTTTGAAATGACGCTGTTCATCCGTGACAAGCTGCAAGAAGTTCAGGTGGCGACCGGTGTGACGATGGTCATCGTGTCACATGATTTGGAAGATGCGGTATTTCTGGCGGACGAAATCCTGCTGCTGACGCGTCGGCCAACGACGGTGTCGGAGATTGTTCCGTTCAATTTAGCACGCCCACGCGGTGCGGAGGCGATGAGCGATCCTGAGTTTATCCGCGTCAAGGCACACACGCTGGAGGTGTTCAAACGCGAAATGGCTGCATAAGTCGCCCATCTGGCGTATCTATTTCTGGCTCACCAAGCTGTAGCGTGCTGGGTGAGCCAGATTTCTGCATTCACTCTTCACCCAACGAGCGCGATACGCGTTCTTTTCTTAATACGCCTTGTATTCCGACAAACAGCACGCCAGTTAGCAGCAAGATGGCGATGAGGCCGTCATAGCCGTAAAACGTGATGGCGGCACCAGAGAATAGCGGCCCGCTGATACTGCCAGCCGACCACACCAGCCCCAGAAGTGAATTCATCACAATCAGCCGCTGACCGGCAAATTTCTGACCTGCCCGAACCAGAGACAGCGTGTAAAGCCCGCCTGCTGCGGCACCCAGTACGATACAGACGGGGAGCAAAAGCGAAGGGGAGGAGAACGAGAAGGTGATCAAGACCAGCATCACACAGAAAAGGATGCCGCAGCCGATGTGGGTTTTGATGATGCCGCATTTGTCTGCCAGCCAGCCAATCGGCGTCTGAAATACGGCATCGCCCAGAAAAATGAGTGTGACCAGTAAGATCGCGGATTTCTCGTCTAAGCCCTGCTCCATGCCATAAAGCGGAAAGAGCGAAAGGATACTGGCATCAAAGAAGGAGAAGCAGAGCACGCCAGAAGCGATTGCCGGGAGAAAAGGAATAAGATCCCGATAAGACGCTGAGGACGATTCATCTGCGTGAACCATCGTGGCGCAGTTCCTCAACATGAACGCACACGCGGCGGATATCGCGCAAATCAGCCATAGCGCATAGGTTTGCATCGGCTCGCCAGCGGCAATGAGCAGCGGCCCTATCAACTGACACCCTGTAAAAACGGCGGCATACAGCCCCGTCAGCGTCGCTTTGTGTTTGTCTGACGCCCGACTGGTGACCCAGGTTTCTCCTAGCACCACCAGAACCCCCGAGGCGAGCCCGGTTAACAGACGAGGGAGAATGAGCGAAACAGGGTGTGACAGCAGGAACGAGGCAACGGTGGATGCCGCCAGAACGATCAGGCTGCCAGATAACAGATAGCTGGCGTGCAGGTGGCGGCTGAGCCATGGCGTAACGAAAGAGGATAGCATCATCCCCGCCGCGGGAAGGGCTGCCAGAATACCGAGTGTCGCGGTGCTGTGCCCGAGCTCGGCCAGCTTTAGGCTGATGAGCGGCAGCGTGTACCCCGTAACCAAGCCTACGAGTGAGGCGGCGATAATCATGTTGATTGTCGTGAAGTTGGCTTCACGGGAATGTGCTGTCATTGTCTTTCCAGTGCGGTTTTAACAAGCATTTTCAACTCCGGAAAGGCAGGTGGACACTTCCTGCATTAGCCAGGTATGAAATCGTACGTACTTTTCATTTTGTTCAAGGGGGATGGGCGATAATAGGTAATAAGCAGACCCCTCCCGCGCAAATCCATACGGTGCATGCAGTTGCCCGTTTGCAATCTCGTCCTGCACCATCAGGAAAGACGCCATTGCCATGCCTAGTCCCGATACCGCCGCCTGAATACACAGATAAAAGTGTTCATAGTCCGCTCTGGTGCTGCCTTTGAGTGACACATGCGTCTGTCGTTGCCAGGTTGCCCACGCTTTTGGTCGCGTTCCGGTATAGAGCAAACGCATCCCCTCCAGACTCTCCTTGCGATCGGCTTTGTCGCGACTTACCGGCCCCATCCATTCATCACACACTTTTACCCTATGCGTTTGTGGATCCCAGTGAAAATCGTCACGCCGTAGCGCGAGGTCAACGCCGCTACGCACAAAATCAATCGGCCCGCCCGCAGCCACCAAATGAAGTTTGATATCGGGATTCGCCTGATTAAACGCCGGTAGCCGCGGAATCAGCCATTTCATGGCAATCGTGGGCTCGCATGACAGCGTCAGTACCTCATCCTGCGCACCTTGCTGTAGCCGGTAGACCGCGCCTTCGAGCTGCTCGAAGATGGACTGCGTGACCGTATGCAAAGAACGTCCCGCCGCGTTTAAAAAGATCGCGCGGTTGCGTCGTTCAAATAACTCAACCCCCAGCGCCTCTTCCAGCAATCTGATCTGCCTGCTGACGGCACCATGCGTGACGTGCAGGGACTCGGCGGCTTTAACAAAGCTACCGGTTTGTGCGGCCGCTTCAAAGAAGCGAAAAGAGGCTAACGAGGGAATTTTCATATACACGATGAAATTTGACAGATTTATACCAAGATAAATCGCTTTTTTGCCACATGCAAACGCTGAATAATCACACTGTCTTCAGGTTTAAAAGGTCTAATGGCCTAAATAATGAGGAAATATCGTAGGGGGCGCATCTTTGCTAGCCGTATTGCGTCAGTGATTTTTGCATCCCTCCTTTAACCTGTCTGTTGCCCATCTGTGCAAAATCATCGTGAAAGTGATGGCTTGCCGAACAAGGAAAACGTTAATGAATGAGTTAATTGCCGTCGCGACGATCACCATTTTGGCGGTGATCAGTCCGGGGCCTGATTTTGCCATGGTGACCCGCAACAGCTATGCCTTTGGCTCGCGCGCCGGTTTACTCAGCGCGTTTGGCATTGCCTGTGGCGTCCAGATCCACGTGATGTATACCGTTTTTGGCATCGCGGTATTCATTGTGAACTCTCCGATACTATTTATGGCGATGAAGGTTCTGGGAGCGTCATATCTGATTTATCTGGGGTATAAGTCATTAACCAATAAAACAAAAATAACATTAGAAGAAGCGTCCGGTCATGCGCCGTCATCGCTTGCCGCGTTTCGCATGGGCTTTCTCACCAACGCGCTTAACCCAAAAACCATGCTGTTTGTTGTCGCCACCTATACTCAGGTTGTGCAGCCCGGTAGCCCAATGAGCCATAATTTTGGCTATGGGTTATTCATGTCGGTGGCGCACTGGGTCTGGTTCAGCATTGTCGCGCTGTTTTTTGCCGCACCGGCTATGCGTCGCCGACTGCTCGACAAGCAACGTCTGGTCGACAAAGGTATCGGCGTTGCACTGATTGCGTTAGGTGCATCTCTGGCGTTCACCAAAATTACGCTCTGATGCATGACGGTGGTGAATAAAGCCGTCTGTAATACGTCGTGTGAACATAAAAATGGAGAATTAGGCAAGAAAACAAGCGGAATGCTATACCTGTTTGCTGGGGGAATTGAGGAAAATATACCCGTCATACTTCAAGTTGCTTGTGCGTTGGCCGCCCTTACTCACCCCAGTCACTTACTCGTGTAAGCTCCTGGGGATGAAATGAGAGACATCCTGTCTCTCACCGGAGGCCAGCCGTTGGCTGGTCAAATTCGTTCCCGACGAATTTGTCGCTCGGTTGCCGCGTTACAAGGCCATAAATGGGCCTTGCCCTAAAGGGTCAACGCAGAGCGTTGTTCAAAACGCTAACGTTTTGTCACGCAACTCGAATTATTTAGGGTATAGCGTGTTTCTCAACATAATCGGTTTCTCAACAGAAAAGGAAATAGCCATGCTTGTACATGCGTATGGAGCCCATGCGGGCGATAAACCTCTTGAACCGTTGCAGATCGTCCGTCGTGCGCCGGGGGCCCACGATGTCCAGATTGAGATTGCGTACTGTGGTATCTGCCACTCGGACCTGCATCAGGTACGTGCTGAATGGGCAGGAACACAGTTTCCCTGTGTGCCCGGCCATGAAATCGTCGGGCGGGTGTCGGCTGTAGGGGCTCATGTCTCGGCCTTTAAGGCTGGCGATCTGGTGGGTATTGGCTGCATCGTGGACAGCTGTCGGCACTGTGAAGAATGCGACGATGGTTTAGAAAACTACTGCGACGGAATGGTCGGGACGTATAACGGCCCGACGGCGGATGAGCCGGGCTGGACGCTTGGTGGCTACTCCCAGCAGATCGTCGTACATGAGCGCTATGTGCTGCGCGTCCGTCATTCCGAGGCGGAACTGGCCGCGGTCGCACCTCTGCTGTGCGCGGGAATTACCACCTATTCGCCGCTGCGCCACTGGAATGCCGGGCCGGGTAAGAAGGTCGGCGTCGTAGGTATTGGTGGGCTTGGCCACATGGGGATCAAACTGGCGCATGCCATGGGGGCTTATGTTGTGGCGTTCACCACGTCTGAATCCAAACGTGAAGATGCCAAGGCGCTGGGCGCAAATGAAGTCGTGGTGTCTCGTAACGCAGAAGAAATGGCGGCCCACGCGAGCAGCTTCGATTTAATCCTGAATACCGTTGCTGCGCCGCACGATCTGGATGCGTTTCTGGTGCTGCTGAAACGCGATGGCGCGCTCACGCTGGTCGGTGCACCTGCGTCGCCGCATCCTTCTCCTAACGTGTTCAACCTGATCATGAAACGCCGCACGGTGGCGGGTTCGATGATTGGCGGCATTCCTGAAACGCAGGAAATGCTGGATTTCTGTGCCGAGCATGGGATTGTGTCCGATATTGAGCTTATCCGCGCGGACGAAATCAATGAAGCCTACGAGCGGATGCTCAAAGGCGATGTGAAGTACCGCTTCGTCATTGATAACGCCACGCTGCACGCCTGATTAGCTGTACCCCACAGCACGGGTTTCCCCGTGCTGTGGGATTGTCATTGATTGATTTATCACGCCTTCTCTACATCATGAGAAAAACCAAACCAGCGTAATTTCCTGTCACCAACGACGCGTGAATGCGGTACTATTCGTCGTCATGCCTTTATACCAACGCGTTGATTTTCCTTCTCTATCACAGCGAACAGACAGTTCAAAATAGAAATTTATCTTGGTTTAGCTCTCCTGCGATGTTCGCTACCTCTTACTGCTACAGAATGACGAGAAAGGAATATCTTTTTGGCAGTTGGTAAACCCCATCAATACCGTGCTTTGGGGCAATGTTTCATCTGCGATAAATAATAAGGAAAAATAGAAAAATGACGGACAGGCATTCAAACGAAACAGGGGTATCACCACAACACGATTTCCCTATGCGGGACGAGTCGCTTACGGCAATCAACAAATGGTTTGATACGCAGGAGCAAAGGGGTGGGCTTGATGAGATTATATCGCGAACCACATTGCAGGCCGGCATCCATGACGATGTGATACTGGATTATGCGCCGGGGCGTACGTCGATAGCCCCTGAGTCAAAAAGTGATGCTGACGGACTGTCTCTCGGCAGCCGCAAAGGGGCGCTGAGCGTGACGCAGATACAGGAAAGTATCGTTCCTGTGCTGACTCAGGCTATCGCGCAGCGTGTTGAGAAACTGGCAGATACGGCGCTGATTGACTATCGGTTTTGCTTCCGTGCCATCTTCCCGGCAACGGAAGGCCGCCTGCTGGTTACGCTGTTTACGCTCACCAATGAAGTGAAAAAACAGCGGCTACTTGAGTCTATCCACGCCTATACCGATCGACACCTGACGCATGGCGATGCGCCAACGGAGCCGCTACAGACGTTCTTTCTGGCTCGTCACCTGCTTGATGTACAGCTCTTTCCCTCGCAGGATATCCACTGGGTCATGACGCAGTTTGAGCAAATTCAGCGGCGAAATGCCGGGCATGCGGAGTTGTCGGAGCATCGGCGCAATATTATCGGTGCATTAAAAACATGGGTAGAACAGGAATTTCTGCTGCGGTATTGCGACGTGTCTCAGCCTGAGCATTTTTTTGAGCCAGAAATCTATACCCTCAAGCCCGGAATCACGTTGGAGCAGCAGGATCCACAAACGCTTCACCCCGTCGAGCTCGTGCTTTATGCCGCCATCATGATTCTGCGTTATGAGCCTTCCTACAGTAAGTCTCAGGCGCTGGAATATCTGGATATCGCGAAACAGTTGGGCTACCCGCGTGCGCTAAGCATTATGGAAGAGGGAAGTGGTGCGTTTGAGAAAGCGCAGATTAACCTGAAGAACGAATCGGTGGAATGCATGGCGAATGATGTGTTCTCGACCATCACCGTCCGTATTCGTCAGGAAAGCGCCGAAGCGTATGAGCAGGCGCTGCGCTTCATTACGCGCTTACTGACGCTTGGTTTCCCAAAGAGCTACAAGATTGTCCTGAAATCATCGATGCGGCAGTATCTTCCCATCAAGGGGTTGGCAAAATCGGATACTCATCGTTTTTTTGCTAACGCGTTGCAGTATGCATCGAACTATCCGCTTCTTGAGGATTATGCGCGTACTGCGATTGAAGAATTTGAATGGTATGCCGATTCGGAAGGCGAAAAGTGCTGTATGCCGGGAAGCTATGCGGTGTTCGGGCTTGGTCTGACCGAGGCGGGATACTTCCCACTCGTCAAAGATTACATGGAAAGTGTGGATGATGAGCATCAATCGGTACAGGATGCCTTCATTCGTGCATTTTTCGATAAGCATAGTGCGACGGCGCAGAACGTGGCGACGCTGGTTGCCTGTCTTAGCCATGCGACAGAAAGCCTAAAGTTGAATATGTTGCTCGCGCTAGAGAATGATGCGTTGTTTGAACAACTGGTCGAAGAAGTGCGGATGCGGGAACCCGCTGTGATAGAACATATTGTGTATCTCATCTGGGGTAATACCAAAAAGCTCGCTGCACTGGTGAAAAAATCGGAAGCGAAGCGCGGCGCGCTACTGACGTCGCTCATTCAGGCTTCTGCCTAATCGTAAACGTAATGACGACAATGTTCGGAGTGAGGCCGGAGGTGTCTCACTCTGCTAGGGAACGTGCTTATGACCGCTATTCTGCTGCTGGACTCGCGGGCCGATGAGATTGGCTCTGTCTTAAATCATGCTGCACCAGAGCTTGAGCTGGTGCTCTCGAACGGTACGGCAGAGCAGGCCGCAAGCTGCCCGATTTGGCTGGGTGAACCGGATACCGCTGCGGCATTGTTGGCTCAGGGAGCCAAACCAAAGTGGCTACAGTCGACCTGGGCAGGGTTCAAACCGCTGTTGGCTGATGAGTTGCCGCGTGATTACCGTTTAAGCCGTGCCGTTGGCGTGTTTGGGCAGCCTATCGCCGAATATGTGATTGCCTATATGCTCAGGCATGAACTGCGTCTGGGGGAACGGCAAATCAGTCAGGAAGAACGGCGCTGGGATCACCGTTTACCAGGATCGCTGGCGGATAAAAACGTGCTGATTGTTGGTGCGGGAGAGATCGGCTGTGAGGTCGCAGGTTTTCTACGGCTTTTTGGTGTTGAGTTATATGGCATCGTTAGTACGCCAAGACAGCGACCTGATTTTAAACGGATCATGAGCTTAGCGGAGTTACCCGCTGCGGTACCGAAGGCTGATTATGTCATCAATCTCCTTCCCGATACGTCGGCAACCACCGATATCTATGATGCCCGTCTGTTTGCCGCCATGAAGCCTTCGGCGCTGTTCATTAATGTCGGGCGGGGTAGCGCCGTGGTGGATGATGATTTGCGGGCGGCGCTATGTGATGCGCAGATTGCGGGGGCGGTGCTGGATGTATTCAGGCAAGAGCCGCTACCGTACAGCCATCCATTCTGGAACACACCGAATCTGACGTTGACGGCGCACATTGCCGGACCAATGGTGCCGGGGCTGATGGGGCGATTATTTCTGGATAATCTAACCCGCTTTCATGCTGATAATACGTTGCGTGGTGAGGTTGATTTTAGTCGCGAGTATTAAATGTATTATTAGTGTTGAATTAATTTTATTGATAATTATTTCGTGATGGCTCTATTCTAAAGGATTCTGAAAAATAACCGTTAAGACTATATTAGGGTTGCATAATGCAGTCCTAATGTAGCCTGTTCCAAATCCTGCGTTTAGGGGAAGTTACCTTATTAGGCTTATTCAGAGATAAGCGAATATCGAGATAACCTATCGCGATATATCTATATCCGGTAGTTAGCATATTTTTCGGTGTGCTGGTGGCTCAGTTCAGAAAGATGTTGGTGCAGGAGAAAACACATTACTCATGTCACATTGAGCACATTTGCAGGGAAACCTTGCCGCACAGCATAAAATGATGACACACAGGAGCAAATGGTATTATGGATAGTATTTCTACCTTGGGATCGTACGCAGCGACATTGTCAGGACAAAGCAGCCTGGCACTGAATAACAACGCTGAACAACAGAATGTCACGAATAATAAAGTCGTATTAACTGAGAAAAACATCGAACGTCAGGTTGTAGAGATAAGCCCAGAAGCGCTCGCTAAATTTCAGGCTGAAGTCGCAAAACCGAAGTTGGATGGTGCGACACCTGAGCAGCTTAGAACGACTGAAGGGGCGAGCGTTGTTCAACCTAGTGAAGAAGAACTGGCCAGACGCAGACAATTAGCCTCTGCGGATATTAATATCGAGGAGTATATTGCTGGACATCATCGTATTCGTGAATCTGATGAGGCAATTCTCCATCGTATCGCTGTGCAAGATCAGATGGAGAAAACGTACTTGTCTTTCCTTGAGCAACTTGCCGATGAACATCCTGATTTACAGGGGGCATTTTTTGGCTTCAGTGTAAATAAAGATGGAACGTTGTTCGTGACGCAAACTGATGGGTTGAACCGGGAACAAATTAATCGCTTGGAAAAGGCGCTGAATGATTCTGAAGGAATGGTTACCTTAGCCAACCAACTTGCGGATGCCCAGATTGCGGAATTTAATAGTCGCCTTGGACTAAAACCCAATGTAACGCTTAACCGAGATACTTATGGGCAAACCATCGATATGGGGCTTGAATTTTTCACCAAGCACATGTCTAGTCTCGCGACTCGTGATGGAGATGCTGGTGGGATCCATAAAAAAGCGATGGATAGCACGTGGGATAGTCAACTCTATAAATAGGCTATCTATTGCCGAGGATGCAAATGTAGAGGTCGGCTCATTGCGGACCTCTACAGCACGAGTGACAAGTGCCGTTCGTTTCAAAAGCGTGAATCTCTTCACATTGCTGGCACTGGGTGGTGCTGAGCAGTTATTTCTGGATAATTTCTATCAGCTTTATAATGTCTCTCAGTTTTCATGCTGATAATCCTCTACGTAGAGAGATCGCTTTTAATCTAGGATATTAAATTATTATGTGGCGAATTATAGATGGCGAATTAATTATATTTAGTAATAATTTCAATTCGCTCATTTAAAAGATTTCATTTTAAATATTTTTGTAAGATTTTATTGAGATTATACGGCGTGTCGGTGTAATACTACGTCCGCTTCACGTTCAGTATTTGTTAATTATTAAATAATAAGTCTGCGTTCTATTTGATAATCCTCAAGGATAAGGAAATATTGGGATGAAATACCATCGTTTAAATGTATATCTTGCAGCTGCCGGATTGGCATTCTGCATGGGTTCAGCGATTGCTGAAACCAGCGTTTCTGTCGAAGTGAAGGATATTGGGAAACTGCAAAAGAAAGGCACGGTTTCTGTATTTGATGCCCCTAATAGCATAAAAGCGCATGCTGCAAGTCATTATAAATTTCACAAAGCGGAAAATGAGGGGGTTGTTGTTATTGCTCCCAATGCACCAACTGCACAGGCTGATGCAAAAAATGCACAAAAAAAGCCGTTATCAAGCAGTCAGGCGCTGGCCAATGACAGCTCATTCACCCCGCTGTGCCCGACTCTTGCCGTAAACACCATTTATACGCTGGACGGTCTGCAAAGTGGAGGCAGCGCCTGTTATCACTTTGAAATCACTCAGCGCTCTAAAACAACCGCTTTCGTCGTAGGCATGAGTCCTGAAACCGATATGGCGCTTAGTTTGATGCGGGACGATGGTCAGAATAATGTGACGGCAATTAATTATTCAAATCAAGCAGGGAATGCTGATGAAGCTACGTTGGATTTAACTCCACCGGGGCACTACTATTGGTTTATGGAAGCCAATACCGCAGATGGTTCCGGTTTTAATTTTGGTGCCATTGTTAATACGAATGTTGATGCTTATGAGCTGAATGATATTCCTTCTTTGGCCTATCCCTTGTCTGATAATCTGAGGGAAATTGAAGGTAACTCTGATAGTGATTCTGATGCGGATTACTACGTATTTACCGCAACCCGTGGCCAGCAAGTTTTACTTCGCTTTGATGGCGTGACGAGCGGAACCAATAACAACTGGTTACTGGCGTCTTCCACTGATGGCGGTAATTCCTGGACAACCCGTAATACCGGACAGGAAATTACCATCATTCCATCTCAGCCGAATGAAAAGGTTTTGGTGAGAGTGCTGCCTAATCCATCAAGATTACCGACAGTCTCTCAGAAATATAAATTAACGCTAGGCTCGAAAATTGCAAAACTTAGCCACTCTCTTTCGGGAGAAAGTAATGTTCTGCGTATCCCAAGCTCTGCACCGACGGCTTATGGTTTTATGACCACGCAAGCCTACCGGGATATTACCTGGAGCGTTCGTGTTACTGATTCAACCGGCGCGGGTATCCCAAATATCGTTGCGATTCTTCTGCTCGACCAACGAGAAAGTAATGGTCAGTTAGAGTTTAATGCTGCCAACGCCCACGGAATAATCACTGATTCAAACGGGAGTGCTTCTGGTGCTGTGAAATTGGATGCCTGTAATGCTGATTACACGACACAGTTCCAAGACTACGATTTAGGCTATATCAATACGTGGAGAACGACCTATGACATGGGGGCGTGGATTATTGATGTTCCAGCTCAGGATGGTATCGGTGTGGGCAGTGCGGGGACTTATGTTACATTTGGGCACATCTGTAAGCAAACGTTGTTGAAAAGCGTAAAATCCTGATACGCATAAGCCAATGAAATATCAGGCCGCCTTAACCTCAGGCGGTCTGGTTGTGGAGGTAGGTTTATAGCTTTGCCTCCACTGCGTTGGTGCTGGTTAAAACTGGATGGTAAGGTTTTCAGTGAAAAGGGCTTGCCACGTAAAGTTGATTGGTACATAATGCTGTCCGTTGAATTGCTTAGTTAGTAAATAGTGATTAAATTCATTAAGTTACGAGTGATTTGGCAGGGTTTAATCAGTTTTGGTTTCGACAAGATTTGTTTTTTGTTGAAAGTAAAAGATAATAAATCCGATTCTCTGCGGGAATAGCTCAGTTGGTAGAGCACGACCTTGCCAAGGTCGGGGTCGCGAGTTCGAGTCTCGTTTCCCGCTCCAAAATTCTTGGTCACGTATTCAATATGTAGATCAGGTCATTGCAGATAATGTTCACGTTCGATGAATGTGCCGATTATCTTGTCATGCATTTCCACTGATTTTGAGTACCCGATAGTTTTACGATTCAGT
>NZ_JAUMIO010000050.1:0-18330 GCF_032905925.1 Pectobacterium sp. HCp5_1 | reverse complement strand
ATACGGTCTTGTGAGTGCCCACACAGATTGTCTGATTAAATTGTTAAAGAGCAGTGCCACTTCATCGGTGGCGCGGGCTGCATATACTATGCTTTTCCGCTGTGAAGTCAAGTCATTACTGACCGCCTTCGTTGAATCTTTTTTCCTGTCACCCCAACCGCGTGTCGCTGTTGCCGTGTCAGTGGAGGCGCATTATAGGGACTTCTCGTCAGGCCGCAATAGGTATTTTAAAGAAAAATGACTGTTTGCTGCATTCCACAGCAAAACCCCGCCTTATACCTTTTTTTGCACAAACTTATCCACAGAAAGCATTCTACTCAAAAATTGACGAGCATCACGCAAACGTTTTCGCTACAATTCACCCCGTTCAAAATCGTCGTGTTTCTGCGAACGCTAACTGAATATTTCTCTTTATTCCGCAATTATTGCTCTGACAAAGACGATATTCACATACCGTTCTTTACTGACTACCCAAATCCAGGGGATAACATCATCATGCAACAACGCCGTCCAATTCGCCGCGCTCTGCTCAGCGTTTCTGACAAAGCAGGTATTGTCGAATTTGCTCAAGCTCTGTCCCACCGTGGCGTCGAGCTCCTTTCAACTGGTGGAACCGCCCGTTTACTGGCCGATGCTGGCTTAGCGGTGACTGAAGTCTCTGACTACACCGGCTTCCCGGAAATGATGGATGGGCGTGTAAAGACCCTGCACCCGAAAGTACACGGCGGCATTCTGGGACGTCGCGATCAAGATGATGCGATCATGACGCAGCACGACATCAAGCCGATTGATATCGTGGTTGTGAATCTGTATCCGTTTGCTCAGACCGTCGCTCGTGAGAACTGCACATTAGAAGATGCGGTTGAGAATATCGATATCGGTGGCCCGACGATGGTTCGCTCCGCCGCCAAGAACCATAAAGATGTGGCTATCGTGGTCAAGAGCAGCGACTACAGCGCCATCATTAATGAAATCGACGCCAACGAAGGTTCACTGACCTACGAAACCCGTTTCGATTTAGCCATTAAAGCCTTCGAGCACACTGCCGCTTACGACAGTATGATTGCCAACTACTTTGGTGCACTGGTTCCGCCTTACCACGGTGAAACCGATAAACCATCAGGTAACTTCCCGCGCACGTTAAACCTGAACTACATCAAAAAGCAGGACATGCGCTACGGCGAGAATAGCCATCAGCAAGCTGCCTTCTATATAGAAGAGAATATTCACGAGGCCTCTGTCGCCACCTCGACACAGTTACAAGGCAAAGCGCTGTCTTATAACAACATCGCCGATACCGATGCGGCGCTGGAATGTGTGAAAGAATTTGCCGAGCCGGCCTGCGTTATCGTTAAGCATGCGAATCCGTGCGGCGTAGCAATTGGCGGCTCAATTCTTGATGCTTACGAGCGCGCCTATAAAACCGACCCAACATCTGCATTCGGCGGCATTATCGCTTTCAACCGCGAGCTGGATGAAGAGACAGCGCAGGCCATCATTAGCCGCCAGTTTGTTGAAGTGATTATTGCGCCATCTGCCAGCGAGGCCGCATTGAAGGTCACCGCAGCCAAACAGAACGTACGTGTCCTGACTAGTGGTAGCTGGCAACAACGCGTTCCTGGGCTGGACTTCAAACGCGTCAATGGTGGTTTGCTGGTACAGGATCGCGATCTGGGCATGGTCGATGCATCTCAATTGCGTGTCGTCACCGAGCGCCAGCCGAGCGAACAGGAATTACGTGATGCCCTTTTCTGCTGGAAAGTGGCTAAGTTCGTTAAATCCAATGCGATTGTGTACGCACGTGACAACATGACCATCGGGATAGGTGCCGGCCAGATGAGCCGCGTTTACTCAGCGAAAATCGCCGGTATCAAAGCGAGCGATGAAGGGCTGGAAGTAAAAGGTTCAGCTATGGCGTCTGATGCGTTCTTCCCATTCCGTGATGGTATTGATGCCGCAGCTGCCGTTGGTATTACCTGCGTGATCCAACCGGGCGGGTCAATTCGTGATGATGAAGTCATTGCTGCCGCCAACGAACACGGCATTGCAATGATCTTTACCGACATGCGCCATTTCCGCCATTAATTCTGGAGCTGACCGAAATGAACATTTTAGTAATTGGTAATGGCGGACGCGAGCACGCGCTAGCCTGGAAAGCCTCGCAGTCACCGCTGGCGAAGCGTGTTTATGTTGCTCCAGGAAACGCGGGTACCGCACTTGAGCCAGCGCTGACCAACGTAGATATCGCCGCCACTGATATTCCAGCGTTAGTCGCTTTTGCCCAGGAAAACCACATCGATTTAACCATCGTTGGTCCAGAAACACCGCTAGTTATCGGTGTTGTGGATGCATTTCAGAGCGCGGGGCTAAAAATCTTTGGCCCAACGCAGGGCGCTGCACAGTTAGAAGGCTCTAAAGCCTTTACTAAAGATTTTCTGGCACGCCACAATATCCCATCAGCGGAATACCAGAACTTCACCGAAGTTGAACCCGCGCTGGCCTATGTACGCAGCAAAGGCGCACCTATCGTCATCAAGGCCGACGGACTAGCCGCGGGTAAAGGCGTGATTGTCGCCATGACGTTGCAGGAAGCAGAGAATGCCATTCAGGATATGCTGGCGGGGAATGCATTCGGCGATGCCGGACACCGTATCGTGGTGGAAGAATTCCTTGATGGCGAAGAAGCCAGCTTCATCGTTATGGTAGACGGCAAGAATGTCTTGCCGATGGCAACCAGTCAGGACCATAAGCGTGTTGGGGATAACGATACGGGCCCGAACACCGGTGGTATGGGCGCTTATTCGCCAGCTCCGGTCGTGACCAATGAAATCCACCAGCGCGTGATGGATCAGGTGATTTGGCCGACCGTCAACGGCATGGCCGCAGAGGGAAATACCTACGTCGGTTTCCTGTATGCCGGCCTGATGATTTCTGCCGATGGTCAGCCAAAAGTGATCGAATTCAACTGCCGCTTCGGCGATCCAGAAACACAGCCAATTATGCTGCGTCTGCGCTCCGATCTGGTGGAACTGTGTCTGGCAGCCTGTGACGGCACGTTGGATCAGAAAGATTCAGTCTGGGATGAACGTCCGTCTCTGGGCGTGGTATTGGCTGCGGGCGGCTATCCGGCTGACTACAATACAGGCGATGTGATTTCTGGTTTACCGCAGCAGGATGCCGAAGATAGCAAAGTTTTCCATGCTGGCACCAAGTTGAACGGCATTAATGTCGTCACCAACGGCGGCCGCGTACTGTGCGTCACTGCATTGGGCAATACCGTGGCTGAAGCGCAACAACGTGCTTATGAAATAGCAGCGGGTATTCAGTGGCAAGGGGTATTCTGTCGAAAAGACATCGGCTACCGTGCTATTGAGCGCGAGCAAGCCTGATAAACGGTTGTCTGATAAATACTGAAGCCCGGAGAAATCCGGGTTTTTTATAGCTAATGGTTACTTAGGTTCCCACTGGCAGACGTCATCTTCCACCACCAGCAATAACTGCGTCCCTTCTGGCGCTTCCAGCCACGCGACGTTTAGCGGGCGCGTTGCATGGGCTTTTTGCTGCGCGATCCATTCACGCGAGTCGTTGTCAAAATCAGGGCGAACCACCGTACCGTCACAAGACTGCACCTGCCCTTCCAGCCATTTCCCTTGCTTTAGCCTCACCTTGCCTGCACGCAATACATCGCTCAACTCCAGCATGCGCTTCGCATCGAACTGGTAGAGCGCGATTTCATCATCAGAAACCGATTCACGTCTTTCGGCAAGCTGCCGCTGCATAAAGCTGACAGTTCCATCTTCTGCAAAGCGCAAACGCATATCTTCTTGTTGCGCCCCGAGCTGATTACGCTGTATCTCGCGTAGCTTATCCTGCTGGAACGTATAGCGCGTCACCACCAGACCATTGCCTTGAAGCGGGTTGTATACGGTGGTCAGCGCCGTCGTATTCTGCGCATCATCCTTACGCCACAAACGCACAACACCACGATCGGCAACGTAGCCGCTGGCGAAAACGTCCGGCGGTGCGGTGCGGCTACTACAAGCTACCACGGCTATAAGCACGAGGCCTGCGCCACACAAACGTCGTAAAAGCAAAAGGGGCGAAAACGCCCCTCTGCTTAAACTTTTAACCGGCATGGGCTTATTTAACAGCGTCTTTCAGAGCCTTGCCAGAAACAAATGCTGGCACGTTGGCAGCAGCGATTTTGATTTCTTTACCGGTTTGTGGGTTGCGGCCAGTGCGCTCATTACGATGGTTCACTTTAAACGTACCAAAACCAACTAATTGTACTGCATCACCTTCTTTCAGAGACTCGGTAATTGCCGCCAAAGTTGATTCCAGAGCTGCTTTAGCCTGTGCTTTTGACAGATCAGCTTTGTCCGCAATTACATCAATCAGTTGAGTCTTATTCATAAGTTATCCTTACAGTGTGTTTATCGCTTGCTAAGCATCGAGTGCGACGGATATGCCCTTTCCCATTTCAGGGTGTAATAGCACTCTCCTGCATACACGCACCGACAGCCACTTTTTTTACGCCCCCCAAATGTAGACCAGACAGGGTGCGAATGTGAAGCCTTAAGACAGGCCATTTCAGGCCTTAAATCACGTTTTATCGCGTTATTGATGCAAATTTATCCCGATGTTACTACTTCCGGCCTCGCGCAGATCGGAACGGAGCCCTTTGATCAGCTCAATATCGCGTTCTTCGCAGGCCGCCAACAGGCGAAAAATCTCCCATTGGATGTCCCATTCTTCTTCAATTGCAGGCAAAACCTTGAGCTCATCGTCGGTCATTTCTTTGCCTGCCTGCGTCATTTCCAGCATGGCAACCGTGCGGATAGACGTTTCGCTAATCGCTATCGCATGTTCCAGCGTTTCACCGCTTAAGCGCGAATGAATCAGCTCGCCCAGTGCGATACAGGCATCAATAGCCGGGTAGACGCCGTAAAGATCGTAATCTTCCGCGGCGGGAACCGCTTCTTCCAGCTTTTCCAACTGGCTATCAAAATTGACCTTCGCATCTTTAACAACCAATGTTTCCCATACCAGATCGAGAATGCGACGGTAAACCATCGCGTCGCCGAATTCTGTTTGACGACAAAACTCGTGGTAATTTGGATACATACGTTCACAAAGACATGCCATGAAAGTGACATGTTGCCAGCTCGCCAGCTTTTCCAGACGTAAATGAATGGGGTTACGTAACATTTTTATGCTCATTAACGGCGACGGACGGCAGTGTACCTGAAATCACAGTGACGCCCTATGCCTGAATTCCTAAAGTTTTACGACAATACGTTAGCGGCTTGCTGCCGTTGCCAACGCACAAATGCGGGACGATTTGATGCGACAGCATCAGCCCAACGAGTCGGCTCCGGTAAACGGTAGCCGCGCATACAAGATTGTACCCAGTGCAATGCACTATCCTGACTGACTCGATGCCCCGTCGCCACAAACAGCGGATTACAGCGCGCTTTGCTACGCCATACCCAGCCAATCTGCTCACCCTTATCCAGTAACGGCTGCTGGCTGCCAACGCCCTCCGCCAATGGCTCAAATCGGCCACAAAGTCGACTTTTTGCCACGCCAATCGTCGGAACATCAACTAGCAGACCAAAATGGCTGGCAACGCCGAGACGACGCGGGTGGGAAATCCCATGCCCGTCGACAAACAGCAGGTCCGGTTTCTGTTCAAGCAACGCCCACGCGGCGAGTAGCCCAGGGCATTCACGAAACGAAAGAAAACCGGGGATATAAGGCATTGTCGTGCTGATACGCGCAATCTTGTATTCTATCAGTTCCAACGAAGGATAGCGCATTACCGCAATCGCAGCGCGGGTTACTGAGCCTTCTTGCTCAAAGCCAACATCCGCACCCGCGATAAACGTGGGCTGCTTAAAAGGTAAATCGTCGTGCCGAATCACATCAGAAGCGCGGGCCAACTGTTCAGCCCGCAGCCGTTGTGTATCAATCACATCACCTCCTGTGAATCATGCGTGATAAGGGCGAGACAACCGATGAACGGCCTCAACAAACACGCCCGCGTGCTCCGGCGGCACATCCTGATGAATGCCGTGACCCAGATTGAAAACATGGCCATTGCCTTGTCCAAATCCGGCCAGGATCGATGCCACTTCCTGCTCGATCCGTGCCGGATCGGCATACAACATCGACGGATCCATATTTCCCTGTAGCGCGACTTTATCGCCTACTCGACGGCGTGCGTCGGCAATATCGCTCGTCCAGTCCAGCCCCAGCGCGTCACAGCCTGTTTCCGCCATTGCTTCCAGCCACTGGCCTCCGCCTTTGGTGAAGAGCGTCACGGGTACGCGGCGGCCTTCATTCTCGCGCTGTAAACCATCAACAATCTTATGCATGTAATGCAGGGAGAATTCTTTGTAGTCACGCCCGCTCAGCGCGCCGCCCCAGGTATCGAAGACCATCACCGCCTGCGCACCCGCACGAATCTGCGCGTTGAGATAGAGAATGACGCTATCAGCCAGCTTATCCAGCAACAGGTGTAGCGTTTTAGGCTCGGCGAACATCATTTTCTTGATGACGGTAAACGCTTTGCTGCTACCGCCTTCAACCATATAGGTCGCCAGCGTCCACGGACTGCCCGAGAAGCCGATAAGCGGCACTTCCCCGGCGAGATTTTTACGGATCGTCCGCACCGCGTTCATCACATAACCGAGTTCCTGCTCTGGATCGGGAACCGGCAGGTTAACCACATCGGCATGAGACGTGATCGGAGACTGAAAGCGCGGACCTTCCCCCGCTTCAAAATAAAGCCCTAAGCCCATCGCATCAGGGATAGTCAGGATATCGGAGAACAGGATCGCCGCATCCAGCGCATAGCGCCGTAAAGGTTGTAACGTGACTTCACAAGCCAACTCTGCGTTTTTACACAGCGACATAAAATCACCCGCTTGCGCGCGCGTTGCCTTATATTCCGGCAGATAACGCCCCGCCTGACGCATCATCCACACTGGGGTGACATCAACGGGTTGGCGTAATAACGCCCGCAAATAGCGATCATTTTTCAGATCAGTCATGTTCTTTTCCTTTCAACCTCACGGCGGTTCTACACCGGATAGATGTGATGAAACGGATGCGTTATAAGGCGAACGCTTTATGAAGCGAATACGCTATGACGCAGGTGCGCGGTGTACACGAGCCATTCATGACGCCAATACTACCACGTCAGCCTTCGTTCTCGTGATAAGCGCGGCACAGTACCACCGTATCTTCGATAAGCCGACGCGCCACGGTGCCCGGTGGAGGCAACTGCGGGAGTTGGTCATAGCGGAACCAGCCCGCGTCACGCAGCTCTTTCGGGTCATGCTTGATTTCGCCGCCCGCATACTCGGCCATAAACGCCATCATCAGTGAATGAGGGAATGGCCAAGGCTGCGAACTCACATAGCGCAGGTTTTTTATCTGGATTTGGCTCTCTTCCATCACCTCACGCACGACCGTCTGCTCCAGCGTTTCGCCCACTTCGACAAACCCGGCCAGCACGGTGTACATGTTTCCGCGATGCCGATTGTGTTGTGCCAGCAAAATTTCCTCGCCACGGCGAATCGCGACGATGATGCAAGGCGCGATCTGCGGATAATAGCGCTCTTTGCAGTGGTGACATAAGCACGCCAGCTCCGTTTTACTCCGCACCATTTCATGGCCGCAATAACCGCAAAAACGATGAGAGCGATAGAATTCAGCCAGCTGTACGCCTCGCCCCGCCAGCTGGAATAAGCCTACGTCCTGATCGAGCAACTGGCGAACCGATGCCATATCAGAATCCCGGCCCTGGCAGACCAGCCAGACAGGCAGTCCTTGCCATTCACCGATTTGGCGAGCCGTTTTCCCCTGCAACGACCACGCCGTAGCCGTTCCGCGCGGCAATTCTCCCTGAGGGAGCCAGATTTGTACCGCGTCGCTAACCACCCACCAGCCGGTTTCGTCACCTTTTAGCGTCTGTTCCATATCTTTTTATTGCTCCACTGCCACTTCACTGGCATTTTACATTCAGAGTGATTACATAAGTTTTATAACTGGGATTTCAGTTATTTCTTACCGTTCACGGAGTCAACAATGCTAAACCAGCTACAAAGTCTAACTGAATACGTTGGTGGCAATAATGCGTTAATCGACCAATGGCTACAAGCGCGTAAGCAGCTTCTGGTGGCTTACTATCATCTGGTTGGCATCAAGCCGAATAAGGAAACGCTTTCTCTTCTGGATGAAGAGGCATTGGATAATTTTTGCCAGAATCTGGTGGACTATCTTTCTACCGGCCACTTTCATTTATACGAAAAAATGCTGCATGAAGCAGCGACGCACAGCGAACAAGTATTAGCGCTTTCCACCCAGCTCGACCTCGCCCTGCAAAATAACACGCAGCAAATTATGACGTTTTACGATAGCCATCTGGCGGCAGCCATCGACCATGATAACTGCCTCGAATTCCAGCAGGCACTCTCCCACGTCGGCGAAGCGCTGGAAGAACGTTTTACGTTAGAAGACAGAATGATTCAGCAGGTTTACGACAAATAGCCGTCATTTGACGTTATTTCAGGACATCATCACACATTGTAAAAGCAAAAGCGGCACGCTTTGACATCCGCGTTTTGCCGACATACAGTGTAGGGGTTTTATTGGCCCGTTTAAGAGACGGGCATATCTTGTCGGAGTGCCTAGCGTGCTCGTGTTTTGTTTTACGAAATCAATCGTTATGACGAAACTTATGAGCGCACAGGCTGAGACCGTTAATTCGGGATCCGCGGAACCTGATCGGGTTAATACCTGCGAAGGGAACAAGAGTAATGCACCTCTATTGAGCCCAAGGCTGCGTATTTCCACATACCTGCTCTGACGCTCAATATCATTATTACTCCCTCCGGCTCCAGACAAGCAATCTTCCCTTTACGTCTTACAGGAACTTGCTATGTCTACAGAACCTTTGTCTATAAAAACAGTGTCGTCAAAATCGGGTCGCCGTGAACAGCGTGCCGCCGCCCAGCAGTTTATTGAAACCTTACAGGGAACCGCCTTTCCCAATTCCAAACGTATTTACCTTGCGGGCTCACGTGATGACATCCACGTGCCAATGCGAGAAATTCAGCTTAGCCCGACGTTACTCGGCGGCAGTAAAGACAACCCTCAATACGAACCCAATGAACCAATCCCGGTTTACGATACGTCAGGGCCTTATGGCGATCCCGCTGCGCAACCCGATGTCCGCGTTGGGCTAGCGAAGCTGCGCGCCAGCTGGATTGCAGAACGCCACGACACTGAAGCACTATCTGGCGTCAGCTCTGATTTCACCCAGCAGCGTCTGGCGGATGCCGGTCTGGATCATCTGCGCTTTGAACATTTGCCACGGCCGCTGCGTGCCAAAGCAGGCAAACGCGTTACCCAGCTCCACTATGCCCGACAGGGGATCATTACCCCCGAAATGGAATTTATCGCCATTCGCGAAAATATGGGACGCGAACGCATTCGCGGTGAGGTGCTGCGCCAGCAGCATCCGGGGCAAAGTTTCGGTGCCCTACTGCCGGAGAACATCACACCGGAATTTGTCCGTCAGGAAGTGGCCGCCGGTCGCGCCATTATCCCTTCCAACATCAACCATCCAGAATCAGAGCCGATGATCATCGGTCGCAATTTTCTGGTGAAGGTTAACGCCAATATCGGCAACTCCGCCGTGACCTCCTCCATCGAAGAAGAGGTGGAAAAGCTGGTCTGGTCTACCCGCTGGGGTGCGGATACGGTGATGGATCTCTCAACCGGTCGCTATATTCACGAAACACGCGAGTGGATTCTGCGTAACAGCCCCGTGCCAATCGGGACGGTACCGATTTATCAGGCGCTAGAGAAAGTGAACGGCGTGGCGGAAAACCTGAACTGGAAAATGTTCCGCGATACGCTGCTGGAGCAGGCCGAGCAAGGGGTGGACTATTTTACTATCCACGCGGGTGTGCTGCTGCGCTACGTGCCGATGACGGCCAAACGCCTGACCGGCATCGTCTCACGCGGCGGTTCCATCATGGCGAAGTGGTGCCTGTCGCATCACAAAGAAAGTTTCCTGTACGAACACTTCCGTGAAATCTGTGAAATCTGCGCCGCTTATGACGTCGCGCTGTCACTGGGTGACGGCTTACGCCCCGGTTCCATTCAGGATGCCAACGACGAAGCCCAGTTTGCCGAGCTGCATACGCTGGGCGAGCTGACCAAAATCGCCTGGGAATACGACGTACAAGTGATGATCGAAGGCCCTGGGCACGTTCCGATGCAGATGATCCGCCGCAACATGACCGAAGAGCTGGAACACTGCCACGAAGCGCCATTCTATACGCTCGGCCCGCTAACTACCGATATCGCACCGGGTTACGATCATTTCACCTCCGGCATCGGTGCCGCCATGATCGGCTGGTTCGGCTGCGCGATGCTCTGCTACGTGACGCCGAAGGAACATCTTGGCTTACCGAACAAAGAAGACGTTAAACAGGGGCTGATTACCTACAAGATCGCCGCCCACGCCGCCGATTTAGCGAAAGGTCATCCCGGTGCGCAGATCCGCGATAACGCCATGTCGAAAGCGCGTTTCGAATTCCGTTGGGAAGACCAGTTCAATCTGGCACTCGATCCCCAAACAGCACGCGCCTACCACGATGAAACCCTGCCGCAAGAATCCGGTAAAGTCGCCCACTTCTGTTCCATGTGCGGTCCTAAATTCTGCTCGATGAAAATCTCACAGGAAGTACGCGACTACGCCGCAAAACAGGAAGCGGAAGCTAAACCGATTGAAGTCGGTATGGCACAGATGTCGCAGGAATTCCGCTCGCGCGGCAGCGAGCTTTATCACAGCGCCACCAGCCTGCAAACCGAGGAAAGCAAATGATGGATTCGACGCCCTTTGCCCCAACGCCGCAGCGGCTGGGGCTTTATCCCGTTGTCGATAGCGTGGAATGGATCGAACGACTACTCGGCGTCGGGGTGAAAACGATCCAACTGAGAATCAAAGATCGGTCAGATGAACAAGCCGAAGCCGAGGTGATCCAGGCGATCGCCTTGGGTCGCCACTATCAGGCGCAACTTTTCATCAATGACTACTGGAGCTTAGCCGTCAAACATCAGGCATACGGCGTACATCTGGGGCAGGAAGATCTGGACACCGCCGATCTGGCCGCGATTAAACAAGCTGGCCTGCGGTTAGGCGTCTCCACGCACGACGATCGTGAGCTGGAGCGTGCGGTGGCGATCAGCCCGTCCTACATCGCGCTGGGGCATATTTTCCCAACCCAAACCAAAGACATGCCATCAGCGCCGCAGGGACTGGCCGAACTGGCGCGCCACATCTCCGATCTGCAAGGCCGTTTTCCCACCGTGGCGATTGGCGGCATCAGCACCGACAGAGTCCCTGCGGTGCTGAAAACGGGTGTCGGCAGCATTGCCGTCGTCAGCGCCATTACGCAAGCACCAGACTGGCGGCAGGCAACCGCGACGCTGCTCAGGATGATTGAAGGACGGGAGGCATGACATGGTAACGAATCCCCATCCAACGTCTGCCGGACTGAGCGATAGCGAGTTCATGCGCTACAGCCGTCAGCTGATGCTGGAAGATATTGGCCCGGAAGGTCAGGAGAAGCTCAAAGCCGCCCGCGTTCTGCTGGTGGGCCTAGGTGGGCTGGGTGCTCCCGCGTCGCTCTATCTGGCGGCCGCCGGGGTCGGCACACTGCTGCTTGCCGACGATGACGCACTGCACATCAGCAACCTGCAACGTCAGATTCTGTATCGCACCAGCGATACCGACAAGCCCAAAGCCGTGCTGGCCCAGCGCCAGCTACAGGCGTTAAACCCGAACTCAGAAGCGATTGCGATTACCGAGAGGCTCAGCGGTGACGCGTTACACCATGCCGTTAGCCGCGTCGAGCTGGTGCTGGATTGCAGCGATAACATGACCACTCGCCATGCGGTTAACGCCGCCTGTTTTAGCGCAGGCAAGCCGCTCATCAGCGGGAGCGCCGTCGGCTTCAGCGGCCAGCTCGCCGTCTTCACGCCGCCTTATCACGCTGGCTGCTACGCCTGCCTGTATCCCGATACAACCGAACCGCAGCGCAACTGCCGTACCGCAGGCGTGCTGGGGCCGGTAGTCGGCGTGATTGGCACACTTCAGGCGCTGGAAGCGATCAAACTGCTGGCTGGTATGCCATCCGCGTTGGACGGCAAGCTGAGAATGTTCAATGGCAAACAGCAGAGCTGGAACACGCTTCAACTAACCCGCGCGCCCCATTGCCCGGTATGCGGGGGCGCGGCATGAAAATCACGCTGAATGATGAGCTCTTTGAATTCCCAGAAGCTATCACGATTGAGGCGCTACTGAGCGAGATCAATCGGCTCCAGCCTGGTACAGCGTTGGCCATCAACCAGACCATTATCCCGCACGCCATCTGGTCACAGCATCAGGTGCAGGACGGTGATGATATTTTGCTTTTTCAGGCCATCGCGGGAGGATGACATGCTGCACATTGCCGATACGACATTCACTTCACGGCTGCTGACCGGCACCGGGAAATTCGCCACGCCAGAACTGATGCTAGCGGCACTTGAGGCTTCTGGCTCGCAGATGGTCACCATGGCGATGAAACGCGTTGACCTGAACGGCGGCAACGATGCCATTCTCGCCCCGCTACGCCAGCTCGGCATTAAGCTGCTGCCGAATACGTCAGGTGCCAAAACGGCCGATGAAGCCATTTTTGCGGCCCGACTGGCGCGTGAGGCGCTGGATACTCGCTGGCTGAAACTGGAAATTCATCCCGATGTGAAATACCTGCTGCCCGACCCTATCGAAACCCTGAAAGCCGCCGAACAGCTGGTAAAAGAAGGATTCACGGTACTGCCCTACTGCGGTGCCGACCCGGTACTATGCAAACGGCTGGAAGAAGTCGGCTGCGCGGCGGTGATGCCGCTGGGCGCACCGATTGGCTCCAATCAGGGACTGCAAACGCGTGACTTTCTCCGCATCATCATCGAACAGGCGCGCGTTCCGGTGATTGTCGATGCGGGTATTGGCGCACCCAGCCATGCGGCTGATGCGCTGGAAATGGGAGCCGATGCCGTTCTGGTCAACACGGCCATCGCCGTTGCTCGCGATCCCGTGGCGATGGCACACGCATTCCGGCTGGCAGTCGATGCCGGAGGGCTTGCCCGTCAGGCCGGGCTGGGAAGTAAGCAGTTTGTCGCCAGCGCCACCAGCCCGCTCACCGGTTTTCTTCATCGGCAAACAGAAGGGACAAAGTGATGAACGTCGATTTCCAAACCGTCTGGGAACAGCTCGACTGGGATGACCTGACGCTGCGCATCAACGGTAAAACTACACGCGATGTTGAACGAGCGCTTGCTGCCCCACACCTGACGCGTGACGATTTTATGGCGCTCATTTCACCTGCCGCCAGTACCTATCTGGAACCGCTAGCTCAGCGGGCGCAACAGCTTACCCGACAGCGTTTCGGCAATACGGTAAGCTTCTATGTCCCGCTGTACCTGTCCAACCTGTGCTCCAACGACTGTACCTACTGCGGCTTTTCGATGAGTAACCACATCAAGCGAAAAACGCTGGATGAAGCAGAAATTCTGCGTGAATGCGCCGCTATCAAGGAACTGGGGTTTGAACACCTGTTGCTCGTGACTGGCGAACATCAGCGTAAAGTAGGCATGGATTATTTTCGTCGCGTCTTTCCGCTGATCCGACCGCTCTTCAGTTCGCTGATGATTGAAGTTCAGCCCTTGTCGCAGGACGAGTACGCCGAATTAAAAGCACTGGGTCTGGATGGCGTGATGGTCTATCAGGAAACCTATCATCCGGCGACCTATCAGTTGCACCATCTAAAAGGACAAAAGCAGGATTTCCACTGGCGACTCGCCACACCGGATCGACTGGGTCGTGCGGGGATCGACAAGATCGGGCTGGGTGCCTTAATCGGCCTGTCCAATAGCTGGCGCACCGACTGCTACATGGTGGCGGAACACCTGCTGCACTTACAGCAGAGCTACTGGCAGAGCCGTTATTCTATCTCGTTCCCGCGCCTGCGCCCCTGTGCGGGCGGCATTGAACCGGCGTCGCTCATGGATGAAGCGCAGCTCATGCAGGTGATTTGCGCATTCCGGTTGCTGTCGCCGGATATTGAGCTGTCGCTATCCACGCGTGAGTCGCCTTTCTTCCGCGATCATGCCATTCCTATCGCAATTAACAACGTCAGCGCATTTTCCAAAACCCAGCCGGGTGGCTACGCCGACGACCATCCGGAACTGGAACAGTTTTCACCGCATGACTCGCGGCGTCCTGAAGACGTGGCGCAGGCCATCATACGCGCAGGTCTCCAGCCCGTGTGGAAAGACTGGGACGGTTATTTAGGCCGGTAGTTACCGAACAGATAAGTTACTGAACAGATAAGACAGCGATACGCCTGATTTGGGACGCGACTCGCAAGCCGAAATGAGAATTACACTGAAGGCAACATTCTCAGGATAGCGCCGCGCAACATGACATTCGGCCTATCGTCACGGCATTCGCTGAGTAATACAGTAGCGTCGTTGGCAAGCCTGAGCATGATTACGGAGCTTGCTGGCCAGAGCCGTTTGCTACTTATCGGCTCTGCACATCAACCCGCCGATACGGGGCTTATCCTTACCCGTATCGGCCCTTCCTTAACAATAATCAGGTTACGTTCTGGTCAGGAAAAGTGTGCATCATCTTCGCGATTTCACTACCCACGATGCGCAGCCCTTCCCTCATCTCTTCCGTGAAGCGATTAGCATAATTAAGCCGAAGACAATTACGGTATTTTCCCGAGGCGGAGAAGAGCGAACCCGCGGCTATCTGTATGCCCGCTTTTCTGACCTCACGGCTGAGTTTGAGCGAATCAAAATATTCAGGCAGCTCAATCCACATCAGAAAGCCACCTTGTGGGCGACTCACACAAATATTGGACGGAAAATACTCACGAACCCAACAGGTAAACGTATCCAGATTAGCCTTGTACTGAGCACGCATACGGCGTAGATGAGGCTGATAGTGTCCGTTACGAATAAATTCCGCCACAGCTAGCTGGGGCTGTACCACTGTCGATCCCGTGCTGATGTATTTTGTATGGATCACGCGTTCTAGATAGCGCCCCGGGGCGATCCAGCCGACGCGCAAACCGGGTGCCAGATTCTTTGAAAACGAACTGCACAACAGTACACGTCCATCCTCATCAAATGATTTTATCGCGCGGGGACGCGGATATTCATAGGCCAGCTCGCCATAGGCATCGTCTTCAATAATCGCGATATCAAAATGCTGCGCTAGCGTCACCAGCGATTTCTTGCGGGCGTCAGGCATGATAAAACCAAGCGGATTGTTACAGCTCGGCACCAGAAGCACGGCTTTGATCGGCCACTGATCCAGCGCCAGTCTTAACGCTTCGAGACTGATCCCCGTTACTGAATCGGTTGGGATCTCGATCGCTTTGATATCTAGTCCACGGAGGATCTGCATCGTGCCCGGAAAAGCGGGTGATTCAACGGCTACGATGTCGCCGGGCTGGCAAACGGCACGGACCGCAACAAATAAGGCTTCCTGACATCCGGTCGTGACCACAATATCATCTCGAGTGAGCTGGCAGCCGCAGTCGACGGTAAGGCGGGCAATCTGGTCGAGCAGCTCTGGCATACCATAAATACTGTCATATTGTAAGACACGGGAATCCTGATATTGGCAGAGGCGGGCCATCTCTTTCCACAGGGGTTTGATGGTCGGCTGGCTCACATCCGGCATTCCGCTACCAAACTTCAGTATGTTCGTTTCCAGACGTACGTTCACCAGCTCCAGTACCGATTCCCACTGTGTGATCTCGACCGGACGTTGGGCAGGACGCGTTAGCGCGGGTACAGGCGGTGTGGCCTTACGCGGCGTGACGAAATATCCCGAACGCGGCTGCGGCATAATCAACTGCCGAGTTTCCAGCAGATGGTAGGCCTGCTGTACGGTACTGATGCTGACACCATGCTCTGTACTCAGCGCCCGTACCGAAGGCAGGCGCTCTCCACTTTGGTACAACCCTTGTTCAATCCGCTGTTCTAACAGCCCGGCAAGGTGTTGATAACGCGTCATCAGTATCGTCCCCTATTAAGATACCCAACCACAACCAGTACAGATTCGAATAAAAATCACCATTCAGATGCAATATCACACAATCTGTATGCTAAAAAAATGGATTTTTTGCATCTGTATTGAAAATACCTTTCGCCTCATCATAGCGATCATTCACTAGCGAGGGGGAAAATATGGAATTTCATGAGAATCGATCACAAAAACCGTTCCGCGAGTCACCATTTTGGCTAATGCTGATTTTGCCGTACCGCTTGTGGAAAGCCTGGCGGGCAAGGGCACAAACGCTGAAGATACTAAAAAATATGAGTGATGACGGGCTTAAGGATATCGGGCTGAAGCGAAGCGATCTTGATCGGTTCAGATAACGCCACGGCAAAAAACAGTAAAAAATGTGCCAATACAGGCTCTGCATCTGTATCGGCACACGAGATTAGTGAAATGAAGAGGTTAGTCAGGCAAAGCGTCCGACGATGTTGCCTTCATCCGCATTCCGACAATCGCCGAAAGTAAGCAGCCAATGGCAAGGTAAGCCGCCACCGCATGCCATGAACCATCCATAAACTGCACCAGCAGAACGGCGATAAAAGGTGTAAACCCGCCGCCAACCACACTGGCGACCTGATAACCCACACCCGCCCCGCTATAGCGGTAAGTCGTGCCAAATAGTTCGGTAAACATCGGCTGCTGTACGCTAACAATCATATCGTGGGCAATATTCGCCAACATGATGGCAAAGAACAGAATCAGCAGTGTGTTATGGCTTTCCAACGCCATAAAGAATGGCACCGCACTCGCAGCCCCAATCAGTGCGCCAGTAACGTAGATCCGACGGCGGCCGAAGCTATCTGCCAGATAGGCAAAGAAAGGAATAGATACGCAGCTGATCGCCCCCACCAGCAGCCCGATATTCAGGAAGATATCCCGCGATAGCCCAAGATGGGTCGTGGAATAATTGAGAGCAAACGCGGTAACGATATACATCGTCAGCAGTTCGCCAAGCCGTAGCGCGATAATCAGCAGGAATGCCTTCGGGTGCTGGCGCAGTGCTTCCATGATAGGGAACGAACGCAGTTTATTGGCTCTTTCTCCCAGCGTTTTATTCGCCTCAAATTCCTGAGACTCATCCATCCCGTTACGCACCCACCAGGCGATAGCCACCAGAATCAGGCTGAATAAGAACGGTAGACGCCAGCCCCAGGTGGTAAATTCTTCATTGGTCGTCAAATTGCTCACCACCGATACCGACCCAGTAGCTAGCAACAATCCGACCCCAAAGCCAACCTGTACGCCGCTGCTGTAAAAAGCTTTCTTCTTCTTCGGTGCATTCTCTACCGCCAACAGTGCCGCACCACCCCATTCACCACCCACCGCAAAGCCCTGAATTGCACGCAGCGTAACCAGCAGCACTGGTGCCCACCAGCCAATCGAATCAAACGACGGCAACAGACCAATCAGTGCAGTAGAAATACCCATCATCCAGACCGTGATCATCAGCATTCGTTTACGGCCCAGCTTATCGCCGAAGTGGCCGAACACCATACCGCCTAGCGGTCGGAACAGGAAACCAACGCCGAACGTACCAAATGCCGCCAGCGTCCCCATCGTTGGGCTGACCTGTGGGAAAAATTCGGTATTAAATACAAGAGCGGCAACAATTCCGTACAGTAAAAAATCGTACCAGTCGACAACGGCCCCCACAAAACTGCCCCATGCTGCACGTTTTGCTCGATGTTGAGAATGGCTTACTGACTGTGTTTGTAGGGTTTTATCAGAAGAAAGTGAGTCATCTTGCTGAGGTAATGAGCCGCCAGGCTGTGAGAGTGTTGGCGTAGTTGAGGTGTCCATGTCGGTTCCGTTCTATTTACTTTACACTACTGTACAACAAAAAATTTCAGGATGATATAAAACGCCGGGAGCGTTTTTTAACAACGCATCGCGTTGGCCCGTAGGGCGGAAGGCAGGACGCCTTCCATCAATTTTTAACGTCGCTTGCGACGGCCTTCAGGTAGCGCACAGGGATGTGCGCAATAAAAAAACCCCAGCCATGATAGCTGTAATGCCGATCAGTTAAGGATCGGTTGACCGATCCAGTGGCTGTGTAAAAATCCGGAAATGCTCACCCGTTTCCGGATTTTTTTATGCACATTGGACAGGCTCTTGATCTGGTATCCCGT
>NZ_JAUMIO010000049.1:0-18678 GCF_032905925.1 Pectobacterium sp. HCp5_1 | reverse complement strand
TGGCGGCGATAGCGCGGTGGTCCCACCTGACCCCATGCCGAACTCAGAAGTGAAACGCCGTAGCGCCGATGGTAGTGTGGGGCTTCCCCATGTGAGAGTAGGGAACTGCCAGGCATCAAATAAGTGGAAAGCCCTCGTCGAAAGACGAGGGCTTTTTGCTATGGGCGTTTGGAACGACTGTTTATCCGTATCCGGTGGCAAAAGGCAGTCGGTATCTCGCGTAGATCAGGTAGACTATGTGATATCTGAATTAGTAGGTATTTCCATCATGCCATCGAGCATTATTTCATTAAAGCCTCATAACTCTTTCTCATTATCTGTGTCTGCCTCTCGTATTGCGGTAGCAGATACTCAAGAACAATTGATCGAGGAATGGCGCGTCGCCTGCGCATCACAAGAGCCCATTTTATTGCTAGGAGAAGGAAGTAATGTCCTTTTTCTGGAGGATTTTTTAGGTACTATTCTGCTAAACCGACTCAAAGGTATAGATATTCGCGAAGAAAGCGAGGGCTGGTATCTTCATGTTGGTGCAGGTGAGAATTGGCATCAATTAGTTGAATATACGCTTAAGCATGGCATTGCTGGGTTAGAAAATCTGGCATTAATTCCCGGATGTGTCGGTTCTGCACCGATACAGAATATCGGTGCGTACGGTATCGAATTACAGCATGTTTGTGATTATGTTGACGTGTTGGATCTGGCTGAAGGTAAAGTCATGCGTTTTACCTCTGAGGAATGCCAGTTCGATTACCGTGAAAGCATATTTAAGCATCAATACCGCTCTGGGTTTGCGATTACCGCCGTAGGGTTCTTTTTAAAGAAAGAGTGGAACCCGATACTTAACTACGGTGATTTGGTCAAGCTGGATCCTAAAACCGTTACGCCACAGCAAGTATTTGATTCTGTATGCTATATGCGTCGAAGTAAACTCCCAGACCCTGTAGTGACAGGTAATGCTGGTAGCTTCTTCAAAAATCCAATAATTACACAACAGCATGCCGAACGGATTTTACGAGAGTATCCGAATGCTCCTCAGTATTTACAAGCTGATGGTAACGTTAAATTGGCAGCTGGATGGTTAATTGATCAGTGTAAACTTAAAGGATTCCAGCTTGGTGGTGCCGCTGTTCACGAGAAACAGGCATTGGTTCTGATTAATAAAAATAATGCAAAAAGCTCAGATATTGTTGAATTAGCTCGTTATATCCGCAACCAAGTTTCTGAAAAATTCTCTATACAGCTGGAACCTGAAGTTCGCTTTATTGCTGCGCATGGAGAGGTCAATGCCATCGAGGTATTATCATGAAAGATATTACAGTTCCTCTTAAGTTGATTAAAATCCTCTCTGATGGGGAGTTTTATTCCGGTGAGTTACTGGGCGAAATGATGGGGATGAGTCGAGCTGCGATTAATAAACACATCCAAACTATACGCGATTGGGGAATTGATATTTTTACTGTAACGGGTAAGGGTTATTCTTTGCCAGCGCCTATGCAGTTATTAGATGAAGAAGTTATCCTTAAGCACCTACCTGAAGGTGGCGTAACGGTTTTACCTGTCGTCGATTCTACGAATCAGTACATTTTAGAACGATTGGATACACTGTCCTCCGGTGATGCATGCCTTGCTGAATATCAGCAGTCTGGGCGTGGTCGTCGGGGGCGACAATGGTTTTCACCCTTTGGTGCGAATTTGTATTTGTCCTTATATTGGCGCCTAGAGCAGGGACCAGCTGCGGCTGTTGGGGTGAGTCTGGTTATCGGTATCGTAATGGCCGAAGTGCTACATAAGCTGGGTGCTGATGGTGTTCGAGTCAAATGGCCTAATGATTTATATCTGAAGGATAGAAAGTTGGCTGGCATTCTTGTCGAACTGACAGGGAAAACTGGGGATGCAGCTAATTTAGTCATTGGTGCAGGTATTAATCTACAAATGAGAGAACCTGCTCCAGATACGATTAATCAAGGCTGGATAAATTTACAAGAGGCAGGTATAGAGATTAATCGTAATACTCTCGCTTCGGCTCTTATTTCTGAATTAAGAAGCGCTTTGGCCGTCTTTGAACTACAAGGTCTTGAGCCATTTATTCCCAGATGGGAAAAGTTGGATAACTATTTTAATCGCCCGATCCGCTTGATTATCGGTAATCGCGAAATTCATGGGATAGACCGAGGAATCGATCGCCAGGGTGCATTGTTATTAGAAGCCGATGGTTTGATAACACCGTATATTGGTGGGGAAATTTCTCTGCGCGGCGCATAAAAAAGGGGGAATTCCCCCTTTTACATGTTCATTCATTTTCACTTTCTTAATCGAACACATTCAACGGCATGATTAGCACTTTTAGTCATAATAAGACTAGCTCTTTCCCGGGTGGGAAGGATATTTTCTTTTAGATTAAGTCCATTAATTTCCTTCCATAATTGAGATGCAATACCGATGGCTTCTTCTTTCGTCAATTTTGCGTAATTATGGAAGTATGAATTTGGATTTGAGAATGCACCTTGTCTAAATTTCAAAAATCGATTTATATACCATGTTTGTAGCAGTGTTTCAGGTGCATCCACATAGATAGAGAAATCTACAAAGTCAGAAACAAAAACTCTATGCGGATCATGCGGATAGTCCATTCCGCTTTGTAAAACATTCAACCCTTCTAATATTAAAATATCAGGTCGCTCCAACACTTTATTGTTATTAGGAACGATATCATATGTTAGATGAGAATAAGTTGGGGCCGTGACTTTGTGTGTCCCTGATTTTATATCAGAAACAAATTTTACCAGGCTGTGCATATCATATGATTGTGGAAAGCCTTTTTTCTTCATCAAGTCGCGTTCTTTTAGCACCTTATTTGGATGAAGAAATCCATCGGTTGTAATAAGTTCTACGCTGCGGTGTTCTGGCCAGCGGCTTAATAGCGCTTGGAGTACACGGGCTGTAGTACTTTTCCCTACAGCGACGCTACCTGCGATGCCGATTATGTAAGGTATTTTTTGGCCATCGGTTCCTAAAAACTGCTCAAGCACAGCCTGACGGCGTAAATTAGAGCTTATATAGAAATTCAGCAGGCGAGATAGCGGCAGATAAATTTCCGCGACTTCGTCTAATGAAAGGTCTTCGTTAATGCCTTTGAGCTTAACGATTTCTTCCTCTGTCAGCGTTAACGGGACGGAATCGCGCAAGGCGGCCCATTGGCTGCGGTTAAATTGTAGATATGGCGTGGCCAAGGATTGCTCTCTGTTGCTCATAAGTCGTGTTCTGCCTGCTTCACAGGTAAGAAAAGGGACTCTCAGCTCAGCGAAGAAAACGGGCTATTAGTTTAGCCAACGCGATGATCGCGGCACCTTCTCTTATGCAATAAATTTTTGATAATGGGCAGGTTAACACTTTGCTACTAGAAAGAAGAAGAGAAAATCGGTGCTGTACCCGATGCTTCTATGTTTACGCATCGGGTACTCGCTAGCTAGCGATGGCTTTACCTAAAACATTCACAGCAAAGAGACGCTTATAATAGATGGCCGTTGGGTGGTAATAACCATCAGGCGTGCAAGCATAGTCTGGCAATTCTCCCAGGTGGCGATAACCCAAGGCCCGGTAGAACGCTTCTGCAGGGGAACCTGCTTGGGTGTCTAAGTAGAGCAAGCCCCTCTGCTGTAAAAGTGCGCTCTTTTCCAATAGCTGAATGAGCAGTCGGCCTATTCCCGCTCTTCTTGTGCGGCTATGGACCAGTAATTTTTGAATTTCAGCTCTGTTTTTCCCGTTTGTTTTTTGACACAACTCGAGCTGTACGCTTCCGACAATACCCTCCTCATCGCGCGCTACCCATATCATACGTTCACCGCTGGAAACGGATGTTTGCAAACTATGAAAATATTCTGTGGCTTCTTTATGGGATAGTGGCGAGTGGTATCCAACAGAAGCGCCTTTTTCTACAGCATCTATCAATAGATTAGCCAGTTCCTCACGATAGACAGGTAAGGTTGCTGCATTGAGTTGAACGGTTTTCATCGTATTTTGCCCCTTTGACAGAAATTTATTTTTAACCAAGCAAAATGCATTCCAGGTCTGTTTTCTTAGAAAAGCGAGCAAAATAGCATCGGTCGGTGCAGCGACTGCTCTTCTAAAGGGCAAAACCGTATTTTTGGTGCAAGAGAAACAAGAGGAAGGTTGATGGCTAAATCACCATTTTGTTGGATAGGGTTGGTGGTTCTTTGTGCTAATTCTTACTGTTACTCTAGATTTATAGCTGAATTTGGATAAAATCTAAGCGATAGCGCATTTTTCGCAATTTTTTTGTTGCATCGAGCGTTCTGTCTACCTAGAATGCGCAGCACTTGAAGCCGGCTTAGCTCAGTAGGTAGAGCAACTGACTTGTAATCAGTAGGTCACCAGTTCGATTCCGGTAGCCGGCACCATCAAGTACACAATCAGGTGGGGTTCCCGAGCGGCCAAAGGGAGCAGACTGTAAATCTGCCGTCACAGACTTCGAAGGTTCGAATCCTTCCCCCACCACCAAATTCAATCCTGGTAACAGGATATTCGATACGGTAGTAAGACTGAGCCGGATCGACGAAGGCGGGGTCTATAAAATCTTATTCCTCAACTTCAAAATCTACAGAAAAATTAGGTAGCCGAGTTCCAGGATGCGGGCATCGTATAATGGCTATTACCTCAGCCTTCCAAGCTGATGATGTGGGTTCGATTCCCACTGCCCGCTCCAAGATGTGCTGATATAGCTCAGTTGGTAGAGCGCACCCTTGGTAAGGGTGAGGTCGGCAGTTCGAATCTGCCTATCAGCACCACTTCCTTTTCCTCCTCCTGATTTTCTTTCTGTGAATAAATTCAGCAAGCTATCGCTTGGTTGATGTGGTGATACCACCGATTTATCCGTGTCTTAGAGGGACAATCGATGTCTAAAGAAAAATTTGAACGTACAAAACCGCACGTTAACGTCGGTACTATCGGCCACGTTGACCATGGTAAAACAACGCTGACCGCTGCAATCACTACCGTTCTGGCTAAAACCTACGGTGGTAACGCGCGTGCATTCGACCAGATCGATAACGCACCAGAAGAAAAAGCACGTGGTATCACCATCAACACGTCTCACGTTGAATACGATACCCCGTCTCGCCACTACGCGCACGTTGACTGCCCAGGACACGCCGACTATGTGAAAAACATGATCACCGGTGCTGCCCAGATGGACGGCGCGATCCTGGTTGTTGCTGCGACTGACGGCCCAATGCCTCAGACCCGTGAGCACATCCTGCTGGGTCGTCAGGTTGGCGTTCCTTTCATCATCGTGTTCCTGAACAAATGTGACATGGTTGATGACGAAGAGCTGCTGGAACTGGTTGAGATGGAAGTGCGTGAGCTGCTGTCTCAGTACGACTTCCCAGGCGACGACACCCCAGTGGTTCGTGGTTCAGCTCTGAAAGCGCTGGAAGGTGAAGCTGAGTGGGAAGCAAAAATCATCGAACTGGCAGAGCACCTGGATTCTTATATCCCAGAACCAGAGCGTGCAATTGACAAGCCGTTCCTGCTGCCAATCGAAGACGTATTCTCCATCTCCGGTCGTGGTACCGTTGTTACCGGTCGTGTAGAGCGCGGTATCGTTAAAGTCGGTGAAGAAGTTGAAATCGTTGGTATCAAAGATACGGCGAAATCTACCTGTACTGGCGTAGAAATGTTCCGCAAACTGCTGGACGAAGGTCGTGCAGGCGAGAACGTTGGTGTTCTGCTGCGTGGTATCAAGCGTGAAGAAATCGAGCGTGGTCAGGTACTGGCTAAGCCGGGTTCAATCAAGCCACACACTCAGTTCGAATCCGAAGTGTATATCCTGAGCAAAGATGAAGGCGGCCGTCATACTCCGTTCTTCAAAGGCTACCGTCCTCAGTTCTACTTCCGTACAACTGACGTAACGGGCACCATCGAACTGCCAGAAGGCGTAGAGATGGTAATGCCGGGCGACAACATCAAAATGGTTGTTACCCTGATCCACCCAATCGCGATGGACGACGGTTTGCGTTTCGCCATCCGTGAAGGCGGTCGTACAGTAGGCGCGGGCGTTGTTGCTAAAGTTATCGCTTAATCGCTGATAACATTTGACGCGACACGCGATAAAAGGGCATCATTTGATGCCCTTTTTCTACGCTGTCATGGTAGAACCTATCTCATCAGCGATTGTGAGATATAATCATTGGTGAGATAGGCTCTGTAGATACGGCGTAAATACCGAATTATTCGTTTTACAGAACATCTTTCGGTTTGGTTGCCCCGTGGTTGCGGGGCAAAGTTATTTGTCTGAATCATTGTGACAGGTTGGTTTATGAGTGCGAATACCGAAGCTCAGGATAGTGGGCGTGGCCTGGAAGTGATTAAGTGGCTAGTAGTAGGTGCCTTGCTGGTTGTTGCGATTGTTGGCAATTATTATTACCGCGAATTTAGTCTTCCTCTGCGTGCATTGGCCGTTGTTATCCTGATCGCCGCCGCCGGTGGTGTGGCACTGCTGACCACGAAAGGCAAAGCAACCGTAGCGTTTGCTCGCGAAGCGCGTACCGAAGTGCGCAAAGTAATTTGGCCGACTCGTCAGGAAACGTTACACACCACGTTAATCGTTGCCGCGGTGACTGCCGTGATGTCACTGATTTTGTGGGGGCTGGATGGTATTCTGGTCCGTCTGGTATCGTTTATCACTGGCCTGAGGTTCTAAGATGTCTGAAGCTCCAAAAAAACGTTGGTACGTCGTTCAGGCGTTTTCTGGTTTTGAAGGTCGCGTAGCACAATCTCTGCGTGAGCATATCAAACTCCATAATATGGAAGAACTGTTTGGCGAAGTCATGGTTCCTACTGAGGAAGTCGTTGAGATCCGTGGTGGCCAGCGTCGCAAGAGCGAACGCAAGTTTTTCCCTGGTTATGTTTTAGTACAGATGGTGATGGAAGATGCTAGTTGGCATCTTGTACGCAGCGTACCTCGTGTTATGGGGTTCATTGGCGGCACATCTGACCGTCCTGCCCCAATCAGTGACAAAGAAGTGGATGCGATTATGAATCGTCTCCAGCAGGTTGGCGACAAGCCTCGTCCGAAAACGCTGTTTGAACCGGGTGAAATGGTTCGTGTCAACGATGGTCCATTTGCCGACTTTAACGGTGTTGTTGAAGAAGTAGACTATGAGAAGAGCCGCCTGAAGGTGTCTGTTTCTATATTTGGTCGTGCGACGCCTGTTGAACTAGACTTTGCTCAGGTCGAAAAAGGCTAATTGCCTGATAAGATTTGCTGAAAATAGCAACTTGCCTATGGCGAGAAATTAACCTATAATTTCGCGCCTTTTGTTTTTCAGTGGCCTCAATGGCGACTGAAGCGTAATACAAACCACGGGGAGCCTTTCACTAGGCGCTATTACCCAATCGAGGAAAGTTAAATGGCCAAGAAAGTACAAGCCTACGTCAAGCTGCAAGTTGCAGCTGGTATGGCTAACCCGAGCCCACCAGTAGGTCCGGCTCTGGGTCAGCAAGGTGTTAACATCATGGAATTCTGTAAGGCATTCAATGCTAAAACTGAAAGCCTTGAGAAGGGTCTGCCGACTCCGGTTGTTATTACCGTTTATTCTGACCGTTCTTTCACCTTCGTTACCAAAACGCCTCCAGCAGCTGTTCTGCTGAAGAAAGCGGCTGGTATCAAGTCTGGTTCCGGCAAGCCGAACAAAGACAAAGTAGGTAAAGTAACGAGCGCTCAGGTTCGTGAAATCGCAGAAACTAAAGCTGCGGACATGACTGGTTCTGATGTAGACGCCATGGCGCGCTCTATCGCAGGTACCGCTCGTTCCATGGGCCTGGTAGTGGAGGATTAATAGATGGCTAAGCTGACCAAGCGCATGCGCGTGATCCGTGACAAAGTTGATGTAACTAAACAGTATGACATCAACGAAGCTGTTGCTCTGCTCAAAGAGCTGGCCACTGCTAAGTTTGTAGAAAGTGTAGACGTAGCTGTTAACCTCGGCATCGATGCACGTAAATCTGACCAAAACGTTCGCGGTGCAACCGTTCTGCCTCACGGCACTGGTCGTTCTGTTCGCGTAGCTGTCTTCACCCAAGGTGCAAACGCTGAAGCTGCTAAAGCAGCTGGCGCTGAATTCGTGGGCATGGAAGATCTGGCTGATCAGATCAAGAAAGGCGAAATGGGCTTTGACGTTGTTATTGCATCTCCAGATGCAATGCGCGTTGTTGGCCAATTGGGCCAGGTTCTGGGTCCACGTGGCCTTATGCCAAACCCGAAAGTGGGTACTGTAACTCCTAACGTTGCTGAAGCTGTTAACAATGCTAAAGCGGGTCAGGTTCGTTACCGTAACGACAAGAACGGCATCATCCATACCACTATCGGTAAGGTTGATTTCGATTCTAACAAATTGAAAGAAAACCTAGAGTCTTTGTTGATTGCGCTGAAAAAAGCAAAACCATCTCAGGCGAAAGGCGTGTACATCAAGAAAGTTAGCTTGTCTACCACTATGGGCGCTGGCGTTGCCATCGACCAGAGCGGTCTGAACGCTGCTGCTAACTAATAGCTTTTGTTCCGCTTTACTCGGGTGTGAGATTTACCTATAATTTTACGCCCGTTGTTTCTCAAGTGGAATGACGCAAGAATTTTTCGGTTGGAGCCTGGCCTATCCAGGCCTCCGTCCAAGACCGCAGGTGTTTCGCAAGGAACTTAATTCTCCTGCGTAGACGGTGACAGAGCCTAAATAATGTTTTTCTTTTTTATAAAGAATAATTTTTTTACTGGATTCTGCTCACCGTGTTTCAACGCTTATCTCTAATTTTGGCGATAAGTGAAGTGAGTTCCGGAGAATTTCTCCGGCTAAATCCAGGAGCAAAAGCTAATGGCATTAAATCTTCAAGACAAACAAGCGATTGTTGCTGAAGTCAGCGAAGTAGCCAAAGGTGCGCTGTCTGCGGTTGTTGCGGATTCCCGTGGCGTTACCGTTGATAAAATGACCGAACTGCGTAAAGCAGCGCGTGAAGCTGGCGTTTACATGCGTGTTGTTCGTAACACCCTGCTGCGCCGCGTCGTTGAAGGCACTCAATTTGAATGCCTGAAAGACACGTTTGTTGGTCCGACCCTGATTGCATATTCTCTGGAACACCCGGGCGCTGCTGCTCGTCTGTTCAAAGAGTTCGCGAAAGCGAATGCAAAGTTTGAGGTCAAAGCTGCAGCCTTTGAAGGCGAGCTGATCCCGGCGGCTCAAATTGACCGTCTGGCAACGCTGCCGACTTACGAAGAAGCACTGGCACGTCTGATGTCGACCATGAAAGAAGCCGCTGCTGGCAAACTGGTCCGCACTCTGGCTGCTGTTCGCGATGCAAAAGAAGCTGCGTAATAGCACTTTCTTTTCTAACGTACTTGCTAACGTATAAACTATTTCTGATTCTTAGGAACAATTGTTATGTCTATCACTAAAGATCAAATTCTGGAAGCAGTAGCAGCTATGTCTGTAATGGATGTTGTTGAGCTGGTTTCTGCTATGGAAGAAAAATTCGGTGTTTCTGCTGCTGCTGCTGTAGCTGTTGCTGCTGGCCCAGCTGAAGTTGCTGAAGAAAAAACTGAGTTCGACGTTGTGCTGAAAGCTATCGGCGCTAACAAAGTTGCTGTAATCAAAGCTGTTCGCGGCGCAACTGGTCTGGGCCTGAAAGAAGCCAAAGATCTGGTTGAATCTGCACCTGCAGTGATGAAAGAAGGCGTGAGCAAAGATGACGCTGAAGCACTGAAAAAATCACTGGAAGAAGCTGGCGCAGAAGTTGAAGTTAAATAAGCCAACCTTTCAGGTTGCAGCCTGATTTATTAGGCTGATGGCTGGTGACTTTTTAGTCACCAGCCTTTTTGCGCTGTAGGGTATCAATGGGATTTCACACTGTTTAGCCATTGATTTCTCCCAATATTTTTTTCTATTGACGACTTAATATACTGCTTTCCTGCATGGGCTCCATGCCTAAGCAAGAGCAACGAAATGGTTTAAGAGTAATAGAAAGACGTATTACGGAAAGTTCTCTATTTTCCGACCAACATAAATAGTGTTGCATGAACTGTCCTTGTTAGGGCAGACAGAGTGGTTCGACTTGTCAGCTAGCTGAGGAACCCTATGGTTTACTCCTATACCGAGAAAAAACGCATTCGTAAGGATTTTGGTAAACGTCCACAGGTTTTGGACATACCTTATCTCCTTTCTATCCAACTTGACTCGTTCCAGAAGTTTATCGAGCAAGACCCGGAAGGTCAGTACGGTTTGGAAGCTGCATTCCGTTCTGTTTTCCCTATAAAAAGCTATAGCGGTAATTCAGAGCTGCAATACGTTAGCTATCGCTTGGGCGAGCCAGTATTTGACGTTAAAGAATGTCAGATCCGTGGTGTGACGTTCTCTGCGCCGCTACGCGTAAAACTGCGTCTGGTGATCTACGAGCGCGAAGCGCCTGAAGGCACCGTTAAAGATATCAAAGAACAAGAAGTTTACATGGGCGAAATTCCGCTCATGACCGATAACGGTACCTTCGTGATCAACGGTACTGAGCGTGTAATCGTGTCTCAGTTACACCGTAGTCCAGGTGTGTTCTTCGATAGCGACAAAGGTAAAACCCACTCTTCAGGTAAGGTGCTGTATAACGCACGTATTATTCCTTACCGTGGTTCCTGGCTGGATTTCGAGTTTGATCCGAAGGATAACCTGTTTGTCCGTATCGACCGTCGTCGCAAATTGCCTGCGACCATTATCCTGCGCGCGCTGGGTTACTCCACCGAACAGATTCTCGATCTTTTCTTCGATAAAATTGTCTATGAAATCAATGGCAATAAGTTGCAGATGGATCTGGTTCCTGAACGCCTGCGTGGTGAAACCGCATCGTTTGATATTGAAGCAAACGGTAAAGTTTATATCGAAAAAGGTCGCCGCATCACTGCGCGTCATATCCGTCAGTTAGAGAAAGACGGCATTGAGCGCATTGAAGTGCCTGTTGAATATATCGCTGGCAAAGTACTGTCCAAAGATTATATCGACGAGAGCACCGGTGAACTGATCGGCGCAGCCAACATGGAGCTGTCGCTGGATCTGCTGGCCAAACTGAGCCAGTCTGGTCACAAACGTATTGAGACACTGTTCACCAACGATCTTGATCATGGTGCATACATGTCTGAAACCGTGCGGGTCGATCCGTCAAACGATCGTCTGAGTGCGCTGGTTGAAATCTATCGCATGATGCGTCCTGGTGAGCCACCAACGCGTGAAGCAGCAGAAACGCTGTTTGAGAACCTGTTCTTCTCTGAAGACCGCTATGATCTGTCTGCGGTTGGTCGTATGAAGTTCAACCGTTCTCTGCTACGTGATGAGATCGAAGGTTCCGGTATCCTGAGCAAAGATGACATCATCGAAGTGATGAAGAAGCTCATTGATATCCGTAACGGTAAAGGCGAAGTGGATGATATCGACCACCTCGGCAACCGTCGTATCCGTTCCGTCGGCGAAATGGCAGAAAACCAATTCCGCGTTGGTCTGGTGCGTGTAGAACGTGCTGTAAAAGAGCGTCTGTCTCTGGGCGACCTCGATACGCTGATGCCACAGGACATGATCAACGCCAAGCCGATTTCGGCTGCCGTTAAAGAGTTCTTCGGTTCAAGTCAGCTGTCACAGTTTATGGACCAGAACAACCCGCTGTCCGAGATTACGCACAAACGTCGTATCTCTGCATTGGGCCCAGGCGGTCTGACGCGTGAGCGTGCTGGCTTTGAAGTTCGTGACGTACACCCGACTCACTACGGCCGCGTTTGTCCTATCGAAACGCCGGAAGGTCCGAACATCGGTCTGATCAACTCCCTGTCCGTTTATGCGCAAACGAACGAATACGGTTTCCTTGAAACCCCGTATCGTCGCGTGCGTGACAACGTGGTGACGGATGAGATCCATTACCTGTCTGCGATTGAAGAAGGTAACTTCGTTATCGCACAGGCGAACACCAATTTGGACGAAGAAGGCCGCTTCATCGACGAACTGGTTACCTGCCGTAACAAAGGCGAGTCCAGCTTGTTCAGCCGCGATCAGGTTGAATACATGGACGTTTCCACACAGCAGGTGGTTTCCGTCGGTGCATCCCTGATTCCGTTCCTGGAACACGATGACGCCAACCGCGCCCTGATGGGTGCGAACATGCAACGTCAGGCCGTTCCGACTCTGCGCGCTGATAAGCCGCTGGTTGGTACCGGTATGGAACGCGCTGTTGCGGTTGACTCCGGTGTAACTGCCGTAGCCAAACGTGGTGGTACAGTACAGTACGTGGATGCATCCCGTATTGTAATCCGCGTTAATGACGATGAAATGTATCCGGGCGAAGCCGGGATCGACATCTATAACCTGACCAAATATACCCGTTCGAACCAGAACACCTGTATCAGCCAGATGCCGTGTGTGTCTCTGGGTGAGCCAGTCGAACGTGGTGACGTTCTGGCAGATGGCCCGTCCACCGATCTGGGTGAACTGGCGCTGGGTCAGAACATGCGCGTGGCATTCATGCCATGGAATGGTTACAACTTCGAAGACTCCATCCTCGTTTCCGAGCGTGTGGTTCAGGAAGATCGCTTTACGACCATCCACATTCAGGAACTGGCCTGTGTGTCTCGTGACACCAAGTTGGGGCCTGAAGAAATTACTGCGGACATCCCGAACGTGGGTGAAGCAGCGCTTTCCAAACTGGATGAGTCCGGCATTGTTTACATCGGTGCTGAAGTGACCGGCGGTGACATTCTGGTTGGTAAGGTAACGCCGAAAGGTGAAACCCAACTGACGCCAGAAGAGAAACTGCTGCGTGCGATCTTCGGTGAGAAAGCGTCTGACGTTAAAGACTCTTCTCTGCGTGTACCAAACGGTGTTTCCGGTACGATTATCGACGTACAGGTCTTTACCCGCGATGGCGTGGAAAAAGACAAACGTGCGTTGGAAATCGAAGAAATGCAGCTGAAGCAGGCGAAGAAAGACCTGACTGAAGAATTGCAGATTCTGGAAGCGGGCCTGTTTGCACGTATCCACGCTGTGCTGGTTTCCGGAGGCGTAGAAGCCGACAAACTGGACAAACTGCCGCGCGAGCGCTGGTTGGAACTGGGTCTGACTGATGAAGATAAACAGAATCAGTTGGAACAGCTGGCAGAACAGTATGATGAGCTGAAGCACGAGTTTGAGAAAAAACTCGAAGCTAAGCGCCGTAAAATCACCCAAGGCGATGATCTGGCTCCGGGCGTGCTGAAAATCGTTAAGGTTTATCTGGCCGTTAAACGTCAGATCCAACCGGGTGACAAAATGGCAGGTCGTCACGGGAACAAAGGTGTTATCTCCAAGATCAACCCGATCGAAGATATGCCTTACGATGAGAACGGTACGCCGGTCGATATCGTACTGAACCCGCTGGGCGTACCTTCACGTATGAACATTGGTCAGATTCTGGAAACCCACCTGGGTATGGCTGCAAAAGGTATCGGCGAGAAAATCAACGCCATGCTCAAGCAGCACGAAGAAGTGACTAAACTGCGTGAGTTCATCCAGAGAGCCTATGACCTGGGCGACGATGTGCGTCAAAAAGTCGACCTGAGCACTTTCTCAGACGAAGAAGTGATGCGTCTGGCTGAAAACCTGAAGAAAGGTATGCCAATTGCAACGCCGGTATTCGACGGTGCAAAAGAGAAAGAAATCAAGGAACTGTTACAGATGGGCGGTATCCCTACCTCCGGTCAGATTACCCTGTACGATGGACGTACCGGTGAGCAATTTGAGCGTCAGGTTACAGTGGGTTACATGTACATGCTGAAACTGAACCACTTGGTCGACGATAAGATGCATGCCCGTTCCACCGGTTCTTATAGTCTGGTTACTCAGCAGCCGCTGGGTGGTAAGGCACAGTTCGGTGGTCAACGCTTCGGTGAGATGGAAGTGTGGGCGCTGGAAGCTTATGGTGCAGCTTATACCCTGCAAGAAATGTTGACCGTTAAGTCTGATGACGTGAACGGCCGTACCAAGATGTATAAAAACATCGTGGATGGCAATCATCAGATGGAACCAGGCATGCCGGAATCCTTCAACGTATTGTTGAAAGAAATCCGCTCGCTGGGTATCAACATCGAGCTGGAAGAAAAGTAATTCCAGCCCGTTGTATTGCTGGCATTCGTCATAGGGACATCTGAACTGTGTTTTTAACAGCATGGTTCAGGTGTCTATCAGGTCTAACTCCGACAGGAGCCAATCCGTGAAAGACTTATTAAAGTTTCTGAAAGCGCAAACTAAAACCGAAGAGTTTGATGCGATCAAAATTGCTCTGGCCTCGCCAGACATGATCCGTTCGTGGTCTTTTGGTGAAGTTAAAAAGCCAGAAACCATCAACTACCGTACGTTCAAACCTGAGCGTGACGGCCTTTTCTGCGCCCGTATCTTTGGGCCAGTAAAAGATTATGAGTGCTTGTGCGGTAAGTATAAGCGCCTGAAACACCGCGGTGTTATTTGTGAGAAGTGCGGCGTTGAAGTGACCCAGACTAAGGTACGCCGTGAGCGTATGGGCCACATCGAGCTGGCTTCTCCGACTGCGCACATCTGGTTCCTGAAGTCACTGCCTTCTCGTATCGGTTTGCTGCTGGATATGCCGCTGCGTGATATCGAACGCGTGCTTTATTTTGAATCTTATGTCGTGGTTGAAGGCGGCATGACCAACCTCGAACGCCGTCAGATCCTGACTGAAGAGCAGTATCTGGATGCGCTGGAAGAGTTTGGTGATGAATTCGACGCGAAAATGGGTGCCGAAGCGATCCAGGCTCTACTGAAGAATATGGATCTGGAGCAGGAATGCGAGCAGCTGCGTGAAGAGCTGACCGAAACCAACTCGGAAACCAAACGTAAGAAGCTGACGAAGCGTATTAAGCTGTTGGAAGCGTTCGTGCAGTCTGGTAACAAGCCAGAGTGGATGATCCTGACCGTTCTGCCGGTACTGCCGCCAGATCTGCGTCCGTTGGTTCCGCTGGATGGTGGTCGTTTTGCGACTTCCGATCTGAACGATCTGTATCGTCGCGTGATCAACCGTAACAACCGTTTGAAACGTCTGCTGGATCTGGCTGCGCCGGACATCATCGTACGTAACGAAAAACGTATGTTGCAGGAAGCGGTTGATGCCCTGCTGGATAACGGCCGTCGCGGTCGTGCGATCACCGGTTCTAACAAACGTCCTCTGAAATCTTTGGCCGATATGATCAAAGGTAAACAGGGTCGTTTCCGTCAGAACCTACTCGGTAAGCGTGTTGACTACTCCGGTCGTTCTGTAATCACCGTTGGCCCATACCTGCGTCTGCACCAGTGTGGTCTGCCGAAGAAAATGGCACTGGAACTGTTCAAACCGTTCATCTACGGCAAGCTGGAACTGCGTGGTCTTGCTACCACCATTAAAGCAGCCAAGAAAATGGTTGAGCGTGAAGAAGCCGTCGTATGGGATATCCTGGACGAAGTCATCCGCGAACACCCAGTACTGCTGAACCGTGCACCAACACTGCACCGTTTGGGTATTCAGGCATTTGAACCGGTACTGATCGAAGGTAAAGCCATCCAGTTGCACCCGCTGGTTTGTGCGGCATATAACGCCGACTTCGACGGTGACCAAATGGCTGTACACGTACCGTTGACGCTGGAAGCCCAGTTGGAAGCGCGTGCGTTAATGATGTCGACCAACAACATCCTGTCCCCTGCGAATGGTGAGCCAATCATCGTTCCTTCTCAGGACGTGGTATTGGGTCTGTACTACATGACGCGTGACTGTGTTAACGCCAAAGGCGAAGGCATGGTGCTCACGGGTCCGAAAGAAGCTGAACGCGTTTACCGCGCTGGTCTGGCCTCTCTGCATGCGCGCGTTAAAGTGCGTATCACGGAAGAGATCAAGAGCATCGATGGCGATGTTACGCATCAGACGTCGATTATTGATACGACGATCGGTCGCGCCATCCTGTGGATGATCGTACCGAAAGGTCTGCCGTACTCGATCGTTAACCAGCCTCTGGGCAAGAAAGCGATCTCCAAAATGCTGAACACCTGTTACCGCATTTTGGGTCTGAAACCGACAGTTATCTTCGCTGACCAGACTATGTACACCGGTTTTGCTTACGCGGCGCGCTCTGGTGCTTCCGTAGGTATCGATGACATGGTTATCCCGGAGAAAAAAGCCGAGATTATCGAAGAAGCAGAAACCGAAGTTGCCGAGATTCAGGAGCAGTTCCAGTCTGGTCTGGTTACCGCGGGCGAACGCTATAACAAAGTGATCGATATCTGGGCTGCGGCGAACGAACGTGTTGCGAAAGCGATGATGGAAAACCTGTCCGTTGAGGATGTGGTTAACCGTGATGGCGTGGTTGAGCAGCAGGTGTCTTTCAACAGCATCTTTATGATGGCCGACTCCGGTGCGCGTGGTTCTGCGGCACAGATTCGTCAGTTGGCGGGGATGCGTGGTCTGATGGCGAAACCAGATGGTTCGATCATCGAGACACCAATTACTGCAAACTTCCGTGAAGGTTTGAACGTACTCCAGTACTTCATCTCGACGCACGGTGCGCGTAAAGGTCTGGCTGATACCGCACTGAAAACAGCGAACTCCGGTTATCTGACTCGTCGTCTGGTTGACGTTGCGCAGGATCTGGTTGTGACCGAAGACGATTGTGGTACCCACGAAGGTATCATGATGACGCCGGTTATCGAGGGTGGTGATGTTAAAGAGCCACTGCGTGAGCGCGTACTGGGTCGTGTAACGGCTGAAGACGTGATCAAACCGGGCACGGCGGACATTCTGGTTCCACGTAACACGCTGCTGAATGAGCAGTGGTGTGACATGTTGGAAGAGAACTCCGTTGACGCCGTTAAAGTACGTTCAGTCGTAAGCTGCGAAACCGACTTTGGCGTGTGCGCCAATTGCTACGGTCGCGATCTGGCTCGTGGTCATATCATCAACAAAGGTGAGGCCATCGGGGTTATCGCGGCACAGTCCATCGGTGAACCGGGTACACAGTTAACCATGCGTACGTTCCACATCGGTGGTGCGGCATCGCGTGCGGCAGCTGAGTCCAGCATTCAGGTTAAAAACAAAGGTAGCCTGAAACTGAACAACGCGAAGTTCGTTATGAACAGCAACGGTAAACTGGTTATTACTTCACGTAATACCGAACTGAAGCTGATCGACGAATTCGGACGTACGAAAGAAAGCTATAAAGTGCCTTATGGTGCGGTGATGGCGAAAGGTGATGGCTCAGAAGTTACTGGTGGCGAAACCGTAGCAAACTGGGACCCGCATACCATGCCAGTGGTGACCGAAGTGAGCGGTTTCATCCGTTTTGCTGATATGATTGACGGTCAGACCATTACACGCCAGACCGACGAACTGACAGGTTTGTCTTCCATCGTGGTTCTGGATAGTGCAGAGCGTACCGGTAGCGGTAAAGATCTGCGTCCGGCACTGAAAATCGTCGATGGCAAAGGTGAAGATGTATTGATCCCAGGTACCGATATGCCTGCCCAATACTTCCTGCCGGGTAAAACAATTGTTCAGTTGGAAGATGGAGTGCAGATTGGTGCCGGTGATACATTGGCGCGTCTTCCTCAGGAATCCAGCGGTACCAAGGATATCACCGGTGGTCTGCCACGTGTAGCCGACCTGTTCGAAGCGCGTCGTCCGAAAGAGCCAGCTATTCTGGCAGAAATCAGCGGTATCATTTCCTTCGGTAAAGAAACCAAAGGTAAGCGCCGTCTGGTAATTTCTCCGTTAGATGGCAGCGATGCTTACGAAGAGATGATTCCGAAATGGCGTCAGCTCAACGTGTTCGAAGGTGAAGTGGTAGAACGTGGTGACGTTGTTTCCGACGGCCCAGAATCTCCGCACGATATCCTGCGTCTGCGTGGCGTACATGCAGTAACGCGTTATATCACCAACGAAGTTCAGGAAGTTTACCGTCTGCAAGGCGTTAAGATTAACGATAAACACATCGAAGTTATCGTTCGTCAGATGTTGCGTAAAGGCACCATCGTTAGCGCGGGTGGTACGGAGTTCCTGGAAGGCGAACAGGCAGAAATGTCTCGCATCAAGATTGCCAACCGTCAGTTGGAAGCGGATGGCAAGATCACGGCAACGTACAGCCGCGATCTGCTGGGTATCACCAAAGCATCTCTGGCGACCGAGTCCTTCATTTCTGCGGCATCGTTCCAGGAAACCACTCGCGTACTGACCGAAGCCGCTGTTGCGGGTAAACGTGATGAACTGCGTGGCCTGAAAGAGAACGTTATCGTAGGTCGTCTGATCCCAGCGGGTACAGGTTATGCGTACCACCAGGATCGTATGCGCCGCCGTCAGGCGGGTGAAGCGCCTGTCGTGCCTCAAGTGAGTGCCGATGAAGCTTCTGCTAACCTGGCTGAACTGTTGAACGCAGGCTTTGGTAGCAGCGACGACGAGTAAGTCTCTTTACGCTGTACTATCATGCGGTAAATAACAAAAACCCCAGCTATCATGGCTGTAATGCCAGTCAGTTAAGCGACTGACTGGCAGTTTATCTACGGGCCTTACTGTATTTTTGGGGCCTTTCTTTTACTATTCGTGGGAAGGCCCTTTCCCTTCTTATCGGTAATTTCACCAGTT
>NZ_JAUMIO010000048.1:0-19625 GCF_032905925.1 Pectobacterium sp. HCp5_1 | reverse complement strand
TGGCGGCGATAGCGCGGTGGTCCCACCTGACCCCATGCCGAACTCAGAAGTGAAACGCCGTAGCGCCGATGGTAGTGTGGGGCTTCCCCATGTGAGAGTAGGGAACTGCCAGGCATCAAATTAAGCAGTAAGCCGGAGCAATCCGGTGGTTGTAGAGAAATTCGGTGGAGCGGTAGTTCAGTTGGTTAGAATACCTGCCTGTCACGCAGGGGGTCGCGGGTTCGAGCCCCGTCCGTTCCGCCACTTATTATGAAAGCCCTAAGTTAACGCTTAGGGCTTTTCATTTTTGAATATTAGAATTTGTATATAAATTCGTTCCTTTCTCCTTCTCTTCTTTTTTGTTTTTGCCGATCACTTCATTTTCCTACTCTATCGCCGAGCGTACATTGTAAGTCTGCGATAAAATTCTATAACAGAAGAGTGCTCTTTTTTGATAGGGTATTTAGAGTATTGAAACCGATAGTGGATTAGGCGTGCGGAAAAGAACCTATGCGATGAGGTATGTTGCCGGCCAACCAGCTGAACGTATCTTTCCTCCCGGGGAAATGCATTATCCGGGACAAGTGCTACCGACAGGCTCATTGTTGCTGGAGGGCGATGTTTTACGCGTCATGGTGTGGAACATTTTTAAGCAACAACGAATGAACTGGCTTTCCGTGTTGCAGAATTTCGGTAAAGGTACCCAGCTAGTTCTGTTGCAGGAAGCGCAAAGCACGCCAGAACTCATCCGTTTCGCAACCACTAACTACCTTTCTGCCGATCAGGTTCCTGCCATTATTCTCCCGCAGCATCCATCTGGTGTGATGACGCTATCAGCAGCTCAGCCAGTATATTGCTGTCCTTTACGTGAAAGGGAACCCCTGTTGCGTTTGGCTAAGTCCTCGTTGGTGACCGTCTACGCGCTTCAGAATGGTCAGAGGCTGATGGTTATCAATATCCATGCGGTTAACTTTAGTTTTGGTGTTGAAGTTTATACCAAGCAGTTGGCTGCGATTGGGGAACAACTCGTACATCATCAGGGGCCAGCTATTATGGCCGGAGATTTTAATGCGTGGAGTCAACAGCGTATTAATGCACTGAATCGGTTTGCGACAAGGATGGGATTGCAGGAGGTACAATTCGTTGATGACCAACGGCGAAAGGCGTTTGGTCGCCCGCTCGATTTCGTCTTTTACCGTGAGCTGACCGTTAACCAGTCTTCTGTATTGGTGACTCAGGCCTCAGATCATAACCCACTGCTCGTTGAATTTAGCCTGAGTTAATCGCTATAAAAAAACAGCCCATCTACAGAGGTAGAGGGCTGCTTATCGTTACTGATTCTGATATGACATTAAGAATCAGGTTTTATATTGCTGCTAACATAAAGCGTCAGACGATCGCCTGGCTGGATGTTGGCATTCTTGTTGATAACCGTATTCCAGCGCATCACATCAGCGATATTTACGCCGTGCCGTTTAGCAATGCTTGCCAGCGAATCACCCTTTCTAACCTGGTAGGTGATAGAACTGCTATTGCCTGACGCTTTGGCAACTTGCAACGTCTGGCCAACCTTGAGCGCACCAGCGCTACGTAGATTGTTCCAGCTCTGCAAATCTTTCGTGCTGACATTAAGCCGTGCCGCAATGGCTGATAAGGTATCACCCGAGCGTACCTTATACTGCTGTGATGCTGGTGTTGGCTGCGTTTGCGCTAAGCGTGTTGGTTGAATCGCTGCGATGTCACCATCAGCCAGTGAATCTTTCAACTGCTCAACGTGAGCTTTAGGAACCATAATGTAATGTGGCCCATTTGGCGCGGTAACATTACGTTTATAGCCCGAGTTATAGCTCTTCAGCTTATTCAACGACAAACCAGCCATCTCAGCAGCTTGCGTCAACTCTATCTGCTGCCCCAGCTCAACCTTTGCTAATGCGCGGCTTTCATTGGGTTGCGGCAGACTCACGCCATACTTCTTGCTGTTTTTAAGAATATCGCTCAAAGCCAGCATCTTAGGAACATAGATTGACGTTTCCCGCGGTAACGCCAGCGCCCAGAAGCTGGTTGATTTTCCTTTTGCTTTATTCGCTTTCATCGCCTGCATGACGCGGCCTTCACCACTGTTGTATGCAGCAACGGTCAATAACCAGTCGCCATCAAACATTGTGTTGAGTCGTTGCATCATATCCAGCGCAGCCGTCGTAGACGCAATCACATCGCGACGTCCGTCGTACCACTGGTTTTGTTTCAAACCATAATTGCGTCCTGTGCCAGGGATAATCTGCCATAGCCCAGCGGCATTGGCGGATGATGTGGCACTTGGATCAAAAGCGCTCTCCACTATGGGTAGCAGTACCAGTTCCATCGGCATTTTACGTTGCTTAATCTGCTCGACTATCCAGTACATGTACGGCTCTGCCCGTAATGTTACATCGTGGAGATAGCTCTTATTTTTCAAATAACGCATTTTTTGCTCGCGGATCCGGGCGTTTTCCGGAACCTCCATCTTCAGCTCGTCGCCAATGAAGTTCCACAGATCTCGTTGCGCGAGGCTATCGTCATCTAGCCATCGCGCTGAGGCCTCTCGACCACCTGTGTACTTTCCTGCTTCACTTTGACTTGCCGAAGACAAACTCTGTGCATGCTGCTTGGGTTGTGAGGTGTCATGTGGTGAGACCTGACAACCCGCCAGCAAGACTGAGGCGATGAGTATCGCTTTAGCCTTCATATGTTGGTCAATAGTTGCTTAAAAGACGAGCAAGGATACTTTGATTAGAGGAATAGCACAACCTAAACCTTCAGAAGCAGTCTTTCTTGCTACGTAGCATCTCAAAAGCTTGCCAATTCTCTATATTTTCAGGTTCCTTTGATAATTTCCTTTTTAAATCAATTTCATGACAGCGGAGGAATAGGTTGATTCTTCTCTCCAGCCCTAATGTCGTTGGTAAACTAGACTGCGATTTTTCTCGTATCTGACTGATTTCATGGAGATAAGCTTCAATAATGGGATCTTCTGGCAATATCGCATTAGAAAATCTTAAGTTTGATAGCGTGTATTCATGAGCGCAGCACACTATTGTATCATCAGGGAGTTCTGCTATTTTTTGAATAGATTCATACATTTGTCTCGATGTGCCTTCAAAAATACGACCGCATCCCGCTGAAAATAGGGTATCGCCACAGAACAAAAATGGCGCACTGTAGTAGGCAATATGACCAGATGTGTGCCCTGGAACCTCAATTACAGAAAATTCCGAATTTAACAAAGAGACGGTATTTCCTTCTTCCACCAGGTAGGTCGCGCCGCATTTAGCGGTTTCTTTTGGACCAAAAACAGGCAGATTAGGGTAATGTTTGAGGAGCTCGCTGACGCCTCCTACATGGTCGTTATGATGATGAGTGAGCAAGATTGCTTCGGGGAAAAGTGAGTGTTGATCGAGTGTATTAAGCACCGGGGAAGCCTCACCAGGATCGACGATCACACAGCGATTTTCTTTATTGCTCAATAGCCAAATGTAGTTGTCCTGAAGTGCGGGGATACTGATAAGATTCATTCATCACCTCTTTTTTCTAGCAGCCTGAGGACGAGAACAGAAGATGAAATTGGCACGAACCCCTCAGACCATTGTTGCACCTGATTCATGGGATGATATCACCTGTGGGCAATTTTATCGCGAGTCGATTGAACTGGCTTTGTTGCCATGGTGGTCAAAACTCTTTGGTTTTCATCTTATCAAGGTAGGGGCGCTAAGCGCGGAAATCCATGTAACAGAGTGTGCGATTGCGCATCAGGTTAATGTTGCTCCACACGGCGATAATCTTCAGGTTATCGCAGATGCTCATCAATTACCGTTCTCTGAAAAGTCGATCGACGCCTGCTTGCTTGCTCAAACGCTGTCATATTCATCGGACCCGCATCGTATTCTGCGGGAGGTTGATCGTGTCTTGATCGATGATGGTTGGTTAATCCTGAGCACGTTTAATCCGATCAGTCTGGTTGGCTTGGGTAAACTGATCCCCAGACTCAATAAAAAACATCCTTATTGCAGCCGCATGTTTACTCAAATGCGTATTACGGACTGGCTGGGGCTATTGAACTATGAGGTTATCGAACAGACCCATTTTCACGTTACGCCATGGCGAAGAAACAAAGGGAAGTTGAATAAACATATTCCGATGCTGGGGTGTCTGACGTTGATTATTGCCCGGAAGCGCACAATTCCGCTGACGTTTACGCCGATGAGGGCGAGATTGCGCAAAGCATCAGTGCGCCGCACGGTGGGCGCAACAAAGATATATCGAAGATGAGGCGGACGCCTACGGTGATTTACTCAGCCTGATAACCGGTGTCATCAAGCGTTGGTGCACTGGCGGCAGCGCGAGCGAGTTCATCACAGCGCTCGTTTTCTGGATGCCCTGCGTGTCCTTTTACCCATTCCCAGCGCACGGAATGGCGTTGAATCGCGGTATCCAGTCTTTGCCAGAGATCGACGTTCTTGACCGGTTTTTTATCGGCGGTTTTCCAACCTCGCTTTTTCCAGTTATGAATCCAACTGGTGATTCCCTGACGAACATATTGACTGTCTGTGCTGAGTACGACGTCACAGTCAGTGGTTAGTGTTTCAAGCGCTGCAATTGCGGCCATCAGCTCCATTCTGTTATTCGTCGTAAGACGATAACCAGCACTCAATGCTTTTTCGTGCTGCTTGTAGCGCAGCAGGGCGCCATAGCCGCCGGGGCCGGGATTACCGAGGCAAGATCCGTCGGTGAAAATTTCTACCTGTTTGCGCATCTCTGGTAGACTCTCCCTTATGGTAAAAACGGCAAGTCTGACATAAACGAAAACGATGAGCACTGAAATTACGCGACAAATCGTCCTGGATACAGAAACCACCGGTATGAATATGCTGGGGGTTCACTATGAAGGGCATAAAATTATCGAGATCGGTGCGGTTGAAGTGATTAACCGCCGCCTGACTGGCCGTCATTTTCACGTCTATATCAAACCCGATCGTTTAGTGGATCCCGAAGCGTATAACGTACATGGTATTAGCGATGAGTTTCTGGCTGACAAGCCGACGTATGCGGATATCGTGGATGATTTTCTCGATTTTATCCGTGGCGCAGAGCTGGTCATCCATAACGCAACGTTTGATATCGGCTTTATGGATTACGAATTTCGGCTGCTGAACCGAGATCTTCCTAAGACGGAGACGTTCTGTAAGATCACCGATAGCCTGTTAATGGCGCGGAAGATCTTTCCCGGTAAGCGTAACAGTTTGGATGCGCTCTGCGATCGCTACCAGATAGATAACAGCAAGCGTACGCTGCACGGCGCATTGCTCGATGCCGAGATTCTGGCAGAAGTTTATCTGGCGATGACCGGTGGTCAGACGTCACTGACTTTTTCGATGGAAGGTGAAACGCAGCAGAAGAACGAGAATACCGAAACGATCCAGAGAATCGTCCGCCCTCAATCGGCGTTAACGGTACTTTACGCTGATGAGGCAGAGCTATTAGCGCATGAACAACGTCTGGATCTGATTGCTAAAAAAGGCGGGAGTTGCCTGTGGCGGGCAGAATAGCGCCGCTGCGATATTCTGCCCTTTACGCAGTAAAAAGAATCGGTTGATCGCATTGCGGGTGAGAGAATAGACAGCAAGATGAAATTATAAGCAAACAGAAACGGTTAGTTATAAAAAGCATTGACGTAATAGTGCCGTCATCTTAGTATTCATCCCGCTCAGTGAGCACGAGTGGAGCGGTAGTTCAGTTGGTTAGAATACCTGCCTGTCACGCAGGGGGTCGCGGGTTCGAGCCCCGTCCGTTCCGCCACTTATATGAAAGCCCTGAATCAGAAATGGTTCAGGGTTTTTTCATTTCTGGGTTTATCGAAAAAAGACTGTAGAGAAGCGTTTGGGGAAAAATGCGGCCACCCGAAAAGCAGCGGCCGTTTTTTTAGAAGTCCCAGTCTTCGTCTTCAGTGTTGACGGCTTTACCGATCACATAAGATGAACCCGAGCCAGAGAAGAAGTCGTGGTTCTCATCCGCGTTTGGCGATAGCGCCGAGAGAATCGCGGGATTCACATCCGTCATGCTGGCGGGGAACAGCGCTTCATAACCCAGATTCATTAGCGCTTTGTTCGCGTTGTAGTGGAGGAATTTCTTCACATCTTCCGTCCAGCCGACGCCGTCATAGAGTTCCTGCGTATATAACACCTCATTGTCATACAAATCCTGTAGCAGATCGTAGGCGAAATTTTTCACCTGCTGCTGACGAGCGGAATCGACCTTCGCTAACCCGCGCTGGAATTTGTAGCCAATATAGTAGCCGTGTACCGCTTCGTCGCGAATGATAAGCCGGATCAAATCCGCCGTGTTGGTCAGCTTGGCACGGCTTGACCAGTACATCGGCAGGTAGAACCCCGAGTAGAACAGGAACGACTCCAGAAACACGCTGGCGACTTTCTTCATCAGCGGATCGTCACTGCGATAGTGCGACAGAATAATGTCGGACTTTTTCTGTAGCGCCGTATTCTCTTCGCTCCATCGATACGCATCATCAACTTCGCTGGTTAGACACAGCGTCGAGAAAATAGAGCTGTACGAACGAGCATGCACCGCTTCCATAAAGCTGATGTTAGACAGCACGGCTTCTTCATGTGGCGTCACAGCATCGGACATGAGTGTTGGTGCGCCTAGCGTATTTTGGATGGTGTCTAACAGCGTTAGTCCAGTGAAGACACGGATCGTCAACTGACGCTCGCGGGCATTGAGCGTACTCCACGACGGAATATCGTTAGAAAGTGGCACCTTTTCCGGAAGCCAGAAGTTAGACGTCAGCCGGTTCCAGACTTCCAAATCTTTGTCGTCTTCAATTTTGTTCCAGTTAATCGCCTGGACGCGAGTGAGTGCGGTCATGCTTCGATTTCCTTCCGCGATGGCTTAGAGCGCACAGGACACACAGCCCTGAACTTCGGTGCCTTCCAGCGCCATCTGTCGTATGCGAATGTAATAAATAGTCTTAATGCCTTTGGTCCAGGCGTAGATCTGCGCTTTATTGATGTCGCGCGTGGTGGCGGTATCGCGGAAAAACAGCGTCAGCGACAGCCCCTGATCGACGTGCTGCGTGGCGGCGGCATAGGTGTCGATAATCTTCTGCGGCCCAATCTCATAGGCATCCTGGTAATACTCGAGATTGTTATTGTTCATGTAAGGGGCAGGGTAGTAGACGCGACCAATCTTGCCCTCTTTACGAATTTCGATACGTGACACAATCGGGTGGATGCTGGACGTCGAGTGGTTGATATATGAAATCGAACCGGTCGGCGGAACTGCCTGCAAGTTCTGGTTATAAATGCCGTGCGCCATCACGGATTCGCGCAGCGCTGCCCAGTCCTGCTGAGTGGGAATGTGGATGCCAGCCTGTTCAAACAGCTCACGTGCGCGTGTTGTTGTGGGTTCCCAGATTTGCTCGATGTACTTATCAAAATACTCACCCGTAGCGTATTTTGAGAGTTCAAAGCCTGAGAAGCGCTGATTCCGCTCTATCGCTAAGACATTCGATGCCCGAATTGCGTGGAAAGCAACGGTATAGAAATAAATGTTGGTGAAATCGACGGCTTCTTCTGTGCCGTAAAAAATCCGTTCTTTCGCCAGATAGCCATGCAGGTTCATCTGACCTAAACCAATGGCGTGCGATTGGTCGTTGCCTTTTTCTATGGACGGCACAGAGCTGATGTGGCTCATATCGGAAACGGCGGTCAGCGCGCGGATCGCCATTTCAACTGTCTGGCCGAAATCGGGCGAGGCCATCGCATTGGCAATATTCATCGAACCGAGGTTACAGGAGATGTCTTTACCGATGTGGCTGTAGCCAAGATCGTCGTCGTACAGGCTGGCCTCGTTGACCTGCAAAATCTCAGAGCACAGGTTACTCATATTGATACGGCCGTGAATCGGGTTCGCGCGATTCACCGTATCCTCAAACATCATGTAGGGATAACCGGACTCGAACTGGATCTCAGCGAGGATCTGGAAGAATTCGCGCGCCTTAATTTGGGATTTACGGATGCGCTTGTCGTTGACCATCTCATGGTATTTTTCGGTGACGCTAATTTCTGACAGCGGCACGCCATAAACTTGCTCGACATCATAGGGCGAGAACAGGTACATCACCTGATTATTCTTCGCCAACTGGAACGTGATATCGGGAATGACCACACCTAAAGACAGCGTCTTGATGCGGATTTTCTCATCGGCATTTTCCCGCTTGGTATCCAGAAAACGCAGAATATCGGGGTGGTGTGCATTGAGGTACACCGCCCCCGCGCCCTGACGCGCTCCAAGCTGGTTGGCGTAGGAGAACGCATCTTCCAGCATTTTCATGATAGGGATAATGCCGGACGACTGGTTTTCAATACGTTTGATCGGCGCACCGGTTTCGCGGATGTTGCTGAGCATGAAGGCCACGCCGCCGCCGCGTTTTGAGAGCTGAAGCGCGGAGTTAATTGCTCGGCCAATTGACTCCATATTGTCTTCAATGCGCAGCAGGAAGCAGGAGACCAGTTCGCCGCGCTGCTTTTTACCGCAGTTGAGGAACGTGGGGGTGGCGGGCTGGAAGCGTCCACTGATGATTTCATCTACCAGCGTGCTAGCGAGTGCCGTGTCCCCTTTAGCGAGGGTCAGTGCCACAAGGCAGACGCGATCTTCGTAGCGTTCCAGATAGCGTTTGCCGTCAAAGGTTTTTAGCGTATAGCCGGTGTAGTATTTGAACGCCCCCAGAAAGGTTTGAAAACGGAATTTGTGAGCGTAGGCCTGCTGGAAAAGACTCTTGATGAAATCGAACTGATATTGATCCAGCACTTCCGCTTCGTAGTAGCCTTCTTCCACCAGATAACGCAGCTTTTCTTCCAGATTGTGGAAGAACACGGTGTTCTGGTTTACATGCTGTAGGAAATAACGGCGCGCCGCGAGCTTATCCATCTCGAACTGGATATTCCCCTCTGCGTCGTAGAGGTTGAGCATCGCGTTCAATGCGTGGTAATCGAGTGAGTGGGCATCTGCGTCGGCCTTGGTTGCCTTTGCACTCACGTGGTCTGTTGTTGCCAAAATTCAGTTACTCCCTTACGCACGTTTGCAACGTCTTCTGCCGTGCCGAGCAATTCAAAGCGGTACAGGTAAGGCACCTGACATTTCTGCGCAATGATGTCGCCAGCGATGCAGTACGCTGCACCGAAATTGGTATTGCCTGCGGCAATCACGCCGCGCAGATAAGCGCGATTATGCGGATCGTTGAGAAAGATGATGACCTGACGCGGCACAGTCCCTTTCGTGCTGCCTCCGCCATAGCTGGGGACAACCAGAATATAGGGGCGATCAACTTTCAATGCAGGCTGTTCTGTCGCTATCGGAATTCTCAGGGCTGGCAAGCCAACCCTGGAAATGAAGCGATGCGTGTTTTCCGACTGGCTGGAGAAATAGACCAGCGGGTTCATATTGCCCCCTTACTGCAATTGCAGGGCGGCGTTCAGAGTACTGATCTTATCCGGGCGGAAGCCGCTCCAATGATCGTCGGCCGTCATCACGACGGGTACCTGTTGATAGCCCAATGCTCTTACCTGCTGCAACGCCTGTTCATCTTCAGTTAAGTCCACCAGTTGATAGTTAATTCCTTGCTTGTCCAGCGCACGGCATGTGGCGTTGCATTGAACACAATCTGGCTTAGTGAAAATAGTAATACGCATGATTCGTATTTACCCTTTGGCGTGAAAGAAGTATGTCGGAGCGGCTATCTTCAGGGCATGTGCACCCGAACCGATCCACTGGGTAGCGACCCGTTACGCGAGCGCTACACAAAGAATACTAGATGTGGGTGTTTTAAATTTCAACCACACAAGATATATGATTTTTAGTTGACCTTATACCAATTGACGCGAACCCAGATGCAGCAAGGCTGGGAGAGAATGCAAGCAAAAAATGCAGAAAGAAATAAATGTGACGCGCATCATTTTTGACGAAATAGTGTGCGAAGAAATGAAGGGTAATGTGGGAAAGACAAAAGCCAACATGACTAATCCAGCTTTCCTTTGGTAAAAGGTGGCTTCTTAGTAACGCTTTTTTATGCTGACTAAGAGACAATTTCGTGCGCAATGATACCGGCATTTTCATGCTACTTCATAGCACGCGCCCGACGCAGGGCGCTCAGTCGCCGCCGCCCTGCGAACCCAGGCTTCCGGCTAAATTATGCCGCTACGCGGTTCCACCGGTGTCCATGCCCGCTTTTCGAGCCGCCAGCGACATGCTCCCGGCATGGCGCTGGCTTTCGCGACGTCCTGTCGCTCACTCGGCGGTCAAGTGCACCGCTGCATAATTTTTACGCCGGATAACGGCAAAATCCTTGATGCCCTTATATTTGTGACTAAGAGATACACCCTATATGTATCATTACAGAACGGGCAGGTTTCTGCCGTAATAGATTTCCTGCATTTCGTGATACAGCAGATCGGTAATTCTTTTCCGTTCAGCAGCGCTGAGCTCTTCTGGACTGACGTTGAACAGGTAGTGTTTCAGGTCGAAGTCTTTCAATAACATTTTGGTATGGAAGATATTTTCCTGATACACGTTCACGTCCATCATGTGATAGAGCGATTTCATGTCCTCTGACATGAAGTTCTGAACCGAATTGATCTGGTGATCGATGAAATGCTTTATGCCATTAACATCACGGGTAAATCCCCGCACGCGATAGTCGATGGTCACAATATCGGATTCAAGCTGGTGGATGAGGTAGTTCAGCGCTTTCAGCGGTGAAATCACGCCGCAGGTAGAAACTTCAATATCTGCGCGGAAGGTACAGAGTCCGCCTTCCGGGTGGCTTTCCGGATAGGTATGGACACAGATATGGCTTTTATCCAGATGGGCAACGACGGAGTTAGGCAACGGCCCTGGATGTTCTGAGGTATCGACATCTCGTGGATCGATGGGTTCTTCGCTGACCAGAATGGTCACGCTCGCACCTTGTGGGTCATAGTCCTGACGGGCGATGTTAAGGACGTTGGCACCAATAATTGAGCAGGTTTCAGTGAGGATTTCTGTTAAACGGTTAGCGTTATATTGTTCGTCGATATAGGCGATATAAGCATCGCGATCGTCGGCCGTTTTGGTGTAACAGATATCGTAGATACAAAAACTCAGGCTTTTCGTTAGGTTGTTAAAGCCGTGTAGCTTCAGCTTGTGCAATTTACGTCACCCCCTTATGGCTGTGTGATTCCCTAAGTAATGGATTATTGGGCATTTTGTAACGCGCTCAACAGATACTGTGGCAGGGCAAAGCTGCCGATGTGAACATCAGGCGTGTAATAGCGACAAGCGATAGCGGATTGCGCAAAACGCTGGCGCAGCGTGGTGGCCTCTATCTGGCGCAGCACAGGGTTATTGCTGGCCCAGGCAAACGTCATAATGCCGCCGTAATAAGTCGGGATCGCTGCCTGATAAAAGCTGACATCTTTGAAATAGTGGCTGAGTTTTTTATGACTGCCGACGGCTTCATCCTGTTGCAGGAAGCACACCCCATTCTGCGCGACGAAAATCCCGCCTTCGTTCAGGCAGCGGGCGCAGCCCTGATAGAAATCGGAGGTGAACAGGCTTTCACCGGGGCCGATGGGGTCGGTGCAATCGGAAATAATGACGTCAAATTTTTCGTTGCACTGCCTGACGAAGTTAACGCCGTCATCAATCACCAGATTAAAACGCGGGTCGTCATAGCTACCAGCGCTGTGATTGGGCAGATATTGGCGACAAAATTCCACCACGCCGGCATCGATTTCTACCATCGTGATATATTCGACGCCGCGGTGCCGGCTGACTTCCCGCAGCATACCGCCATCGCCGCCACCGATAATCAGTACGCGTTTGGCGCTGCCGTGTGACAGAAGGGGAACGTGGGTGAGCATTTCGTGATAGATGAATTCATCGCGCTCGGTGGTTTGCACCACGCCGTCAAGCGCCATCACGCGACCTAATGCGTCGTTTTCAAAGATGATGAGATCTTGATGATCGGTCTTTTCGTGATACAGCACGCGATCAACCGAAAAGTACTGGCCAAAGTTGGCATGCAGAGTTTCATACCAAATTTCTTTCTGGGACATGTTAGGGCTTCCTCCGCGATAACAGCCATGAAAATTGGCGCGCCATCATAGCTGACTCTTTTGCCGCTTGCACGGTCAAATTTCAGTCAGCGCGGAGGAGGGGGGAACTATTGTGCGTAGGAGAGCAGGCCCAGTGAATTACGTGCCAGAGACTGACATTTCTTCGGTGTTGGGATAGCGATTTTACTCAGATCGCGATAGCTGTCTTCACCCATCGCCGTCATGTCGTACGCGCTGTAATTGCTGAGATCCCAGCGGTTTTGCTGAGCAAAAGCGACCAGCGTCCGACGAATCTGTTCATTCGGCAGATCTTGATAGCCACAGTGGTTTTTCAGATAAACAAAGATCGCGGTCAGATCGGCCAGATCTTCCGCTTCAAATTCATTCAGCGCCTTGCTGGCGGAAGAGAAGCTCATCAGGCTTAGCAGGAGCAGAGCCAGCGCAGAGTTTTTCATGGTTGAACCTGTTCCAAATGTTGTCAGATGACGTTATCACAGATATCCCATGAGGTTCCAAGTTTTCTTACGGGAAACATCTGATTGCGATAAAAAATGAATGACGAAAAGGCGGAAAACTCATAATCGCAATCTATTGAAATAGTTGGTTTTTATTTTGGTGACAATCGGCGATGGCAATCGCCTCAGGTTAATCGCAGGATTAAAGCCCATTTATCGCTGTTTGATACGATGACGCCACCGTCAGCCTCTGTTATTAATAACAGCGATCTCACCTAATACAGTTTTTATTCTATGATCTCCGGTGTCTGGCGCGTCAGTAGTTGGTTGTTGGCGGGACTGTTGCTGCTTCCTTTAGCAACGGTTTTTTATCAGGCTTTTTTTGCCGATGGGATGGGATTTAGCCAACTGTGGCAAATCGGGTTACCCACCTATCTGATACATTCAGCGGTCATCGTGATTGGCACGCTTTTCTTCAGCCTGCTGTTTGGGTTGCCTTCCGCCTGGTTTATCGCCATGTACCGTTTTCCCGGTCATCGTGTACTGCAATGGGCGCTTTGCCTGCCGCTCGCGATGCCTGCGTTTCTACTCGCCTACCTTTATACCGATGTGCTACGGCACCTATCCCGGTTGTTGCAGGAAGGCGGGCTGCAGATAGCCTCGTCGTGGGGGGAATCCCACATCGCTGGGCTACCCGTTTCGCTGGGCTGCATCAGCCTGGTGTTGGCGCTGGTGCTTTATCCCTATATTTACCTGCTGGTGCGTGAAGCGCTGGCGAAACAGCCTGCCAGCTTGATTCATTCGGCTCGATTACTGAATCAAACACGTACCCAGGTTTTACGCCGCTTATGTTTGCCTATTGCACTGCCTGCGATTGCCTGCGGTGGCGCGCTAGTGGTGGTTGAAACGCTGGGCGATTATGGCGCGGCGTCTTATCTTGATACCCCAACGATGACAACGCAGGTGCTGGATATCTGGCAGAAGCAGGGCGATCTCGGCGCGGCGGCACGCGTTGGCGTATTGATTTTGCCTGCGATCTTCCTCTTGATGTTTCTGGTTAATGTCTGGCGTCGCAAGCAGAGAATTTATCAAGCTCAAGCTAATCCTTCTCAGGTGATTCCGCCTGTGTTGAGCGGGTGGCGCAGCAAGGCGGTTCGCAGTTACTGCTGGGGCATCGTTTGTCTGTCGTTTCTGTTCCCGGTGCTATATCTACTCTTTCTGGCGCTCCGACATATGATGTCAGTGTGGGATATGGCGTTCCTCCATGCAGTGATGAATAGCCTGTTAGCCTCAGCCATCGCGACTATCATCATTACGCTAATGGCGCTGTCGTTTATCTTTTACACGCGCACGGCTGGGATATTTGCCAATCAGACACCGGTTCGGCTAGTCAGCCTGAGTTTTGCCTTGCCCGGCGTGGTACTGGCCGTCGGACTGTTTACTTTGCTGTCGCTGGTGGACAGCGGAATTAATCTATTTGCCAACGCGGCGGGGTTACCTCCCGCGGAGGCTTTGTTGGCGGGCTCGCTGTTTATTCTCATCCTCGCCTATAGCGTTAAATTTGGGCGTCTGATGCTGGACAGCCTTGAGCGCAGCATGGAAGGCATTCCGCGATCGCTGGACAGTGCGAGTCTTGTACTGGGCGCCTCTCCCCTCAGCCGTTGGTCGCGCGTGCATATTCCGCTGTTGCGTCGCAGCCTGTTCATCGGGGCGCTGCTGATTTTTACGGAAAGTATGAAAGAGCTGAATGTCTCGCTGCTACTGCGCCCTTTCGGGATTGATACGTTGGCAACGTATGTTTTCCGCTTTACGGCGGATGAGCAGATTGCGTCATTTGCCTTTCCTGCGCTGGTGCTGGTAGCGGTAGGGTTAATCCCTGTTTTCTGGCTGAATCGCGCACTGAATATAAAAGGATAATCACATGGCCGCGCCGATAGATATTCTGAGCGTTCAGGCAGTAAGTTGTACGTTGCAGCAGTCTCCCGTGCTGGAGAACATCTCATTTGCCGTGCGTGATGATGAGACGATCTGCCTGTTGGGGCGAAACGGCTGTGGTAAAACGGCGCTATTACAGGTGATCGCTGGCCTGCTGCCGATTACTCAGGGCAAGATTTTTCTGGAAGGTGAACCCGTCAGCTCGCCGCAAGCGTACGTCCTGCCCGAGCTGCGTCAGGTTGGCCTGATTTTTCAGGACTACGCGCTCTTTCCGCATCTGACGGTGGAAGGCAACATTGCGTTTGGTTTGTATGGCCGCTCGGACAGCGAGGTAAAGCTAACTTGTGCGGAGATGCTGACGCTTTTGCAACTGGATGAGGTTGCCGCACGTTATCCACACGAGCTATCCAATGAACAGCAGCAGCGTTTGGCGATTGCCCAGGCGCTGGCCTGTGAGCCGAAACTGCTGTTGCTGGATGAGCCGTTTCCCGGTCTGGACAGCCAGACCCGCTATCGCCTGATCACCGAATTGCGGCAGATTCTCAAGCAGCGTCATGTTGCGGCGGTTTTCGCTACGCACAGTCGGGAGGAAGCTTTTGCCTGCGCCGACCATCTGATTCTGCTGGATGAAGGGAAGATTATGCAGCAGGGCTATCCATCCGAGCTGTACCATCGCCCGAATAGCCGCTTTGTCGCTGATTTTATGGGGAATACGAACTATTTGCCTGTGAAAATTATGAGCGACCATCAATGGCAAAGCCCATTGGGCGATCATCAGGCGACCCATCCGCTCAATCAGCCGATGGATTCACAATGCGACTGGATGGTACGCCCGGCAGACGTGGCGTTGGCGCTCGATCCCGATGGCCCGGCGTCTATCGAAGATAGGCTATTCATGGGCACATCAAACTTGTATCGGGTGAAGATGGGAGAACTGATGCTGCTGGTGCAGACTGGTAACTGGTTTGAACCGGGACAGCAGGTGCGTTTAAGCATTAAGACAGATCCGCCAGTCTTGTATCCTGCTTTACCCGCCGTCAGCACTCCGGCTGACGGTTCTGAAAAGAAATAATTACGCCTTGTCGTGTAAATCTGCCGCGGGCATGAGCCAGGTGCTGTTATGCTTTTCAAATCCTAATTTTGGGTAGTAATCCACCGCCAGCGGCGCGGCCAGCAAAATAATTTTGCAGCCTTTTTCAAGCTGCTGAGCGGTTTGTTGAATCAGCTTCTTGCCTATTCCCGCGTGCTGACAGTCCTCTGATACCGCCAGATCGGACAGATAGCAGCAAAAATGAAAATCTGTCACGCTGCGCGCGATCCCAACCAGCGTCTCTCCTTGCCAGGCGGAAACCAGCAGGTTGGCGTGCTTAAGCATACCTGCAATTGCCGTCTCATCATCCAGCGGGCGGCGCGGCCCCAATGACGTTTTCGCCAACAGCTCAATGAACTGCTGACTGGAAAGCGGGGCGTTCACTTTGTAGCAAACATCCACTGGTGGTGTGCTCATGGTGTCTCCTTCATGGTGTGGTTTCTGATATACTTCGCGCGCTTGGGCATTGCCCAGACTGATTCAAAAGTCAGCATTGGCGCATCATCGATAATGAGTCTGTCATTCTACCGAGGGTGCTGAATACCTTACTTCAAAGAGTTATCAGTATGATGAAACATACCGTGGAAGTCATGATTTCTGAGCAGGAAGTGATGGCGCGGGTTACCGAACTGGGGCAACAGATCAGCGAACACTACCGTGATAGCGGCAGCGATATGGTGCTGGTGGGGCTATTGCGTGGATCGTTTATCTTTATGGCCGATTTATGTCGGGCGATTGATGTCCCTCACGAAGTGGACTTCATGACGGCATCCAGCTATGGCAGCGGTATGAACAGTACGCGCGATGTTAAAATCCTGAAAGATCTGGACGAGGATATTCGCGGCAAAGACGTGTTGATCGTTGAAGATATTATCGACTCGGGCAACACGCTGAGCAAAGTGCGGGAAATTCTGCAACTGCGTGAGCCAAAATCGCTGGCTATCTGTACGCTGCTGGACAAACCAGAGCGCCGTGAAGTGGCGGTGAAAGTCGAGTGGGTTGGGTTCTCGATCCCTGATGAATTCGTTGTGGGTTACGGCATCGACTATGCCCAGCACTATCGCCATTTACCTTACGTCGGCAAGGTTGTTCCACAGGAATAGCGTATTAGATAAGGCCGATGCCGTGAGCGACGCCCAGCGAGTGGGCGTCAGACAGCGTATCAAGGCAGGGAAGAAATCGCGCGGCGATAACGCTGTTCCAGCGTCTCCCGGTTGGTCGCCGTCACTTCCAGATCGCGCAGACGGCCATCCTGAATACCGTAAACCCAACCGTGGATCGTGACTTTCTGACCACGCTTCCAGGCGGACTGCATGATGGTGGAGTGGCCGAGGTTATAAACTTGCTCGACAACGTTGATTTCACAGAGCGTATTCAGCCGCTGTTCGGGAGGCAATTCCCCCAGCAGCGAACTATGCTTGTACCACAAATCACGGATATGCAGCAGCCAGTTGTTAATCAAACCCAGTTCCGGGTTTTCTACCGCAGCCTGAACACCGCCGCAGCCGTAGTGGCCGCAGATAATGATATGTTCGACTTCGAGAACTTCGACGGCATATTGCACGACAGACAGGCAATTGAGGTCGGTGTGAATAACCAGATTGGCGACGTTGCGGTGAACAAACAGTTCACCAGGCTCAAGGCTGGTCAGACTTTCCGCAGGTACGCGACTGTCCGAGCATCCAATCCATAGAAAACGGGGACGTTGTGCCTGCGCCAGACGTTCAAAATAGCCAGGATCCTCTTCCACCATCGTTTTAGACCAAAGCTGGTTATTGGCGATGAGCGTTTCAATTTCTTTCATGAAAGTAAATGACCTGTAACAAACAAGGGGCAGTGAGGAGTAATATAAGGCAACATGCGTCGTTTGAAAAACGATAGTTTATACTCGTCATACTTCAAGTTGCATGTGCGTTGGCTGCGTTCACTCACCCGAATCACTTACCTGAGTAAGCTCATCGGGGTTCCCTCGCTTGCCGCCTGCCTGAAACTTGAATTATTTAGAGTATTCATTTGTCACACTTCAAATCTGTAGAATTCACTGATAATAAGGCAATCCATTTCTTATGACATATGCACTGGAACTGGCGCAACTAACCAAAACCTATTCGGGAGGCGTCCAGGCGCTACGGGGGATCGACCTGAACGTGGAAGCGGGGGATTTTTATGCGCTTCTGGGGCCAAATGGCGCGGGAAAATCGACCACGATTGGGATTATCAGCTCGCTGGTGAATAAAACGGCCGGTAAAGTTCGCGTCTTCGGCTATGACCTTGAGCTGGACAAAGTGAATGCGAAACGCCAGCTGGGGTTGGTCCCGCAGGAATTTAACTTCAATCCTTTCGAAACGGTATTACAGATTGTGGTTAATCAGGCTGGCTATTATGGCGTGAAACGTCAGGATGCATTGCAGCGTGCCGAAAAATACCTGAAACAGCTCGATCTGTGGGAGAAACGCAACGAAAAAGCGATGATGTTGTCCGGCGGGATGAAGCGTCGTCTGATGATTGCGCGTGCGTTAATGCATGAGCCTAAGCTGCTGATTCTTGATGAGCCGACCGCAGGCGTGGATATCGAATTACGTCGTTCCATGTGGGGCTTTTTGAAGGAACTGAACGCGCAGGGCACCACGATTATCCTGACGACGCACTATCTGGAAGAAGCGGAAATGCTGTGCCGCAACATCGGGATCATCCAGCGGGGAGAGCTGGTGGAGAACACTTCGATGAAACAGCTGCTTGCTCAGTTGAAGTCCGAAACGTTTATTTTCGATCTGGCGGCGAAAAGCCCGCTGCCACAGCTGGAAGGCTATGTGTTCCGTCTGGTGGATACGTCAACGCTGGAAGTGGATGTGATGCGTGAGCAAGGTCTGAATGCGTTATTCAGCCAGCTAAGCGCGCAGGGGATAACGATATTGAGTATGCGTAATAAAGCGAACCGGTTGGAAGAGCTGTTTGTCACCTTGGTTAATGGGGACGGGGCGAACGGTAAGGGAGAAAAGGCATGATGCATTTGTATTGGGTAGCGCTACAGAGTATCTGGGTGAAAGAAGTCACTCGATTCGGGCGTATCTGGATTCAGACGCTGGTGCCGCCAGTGATCACCATGACGCTGTATTTCATTATTTTTGGCAACTTGATCGGCTCACGTATTGGTGACATGCACGGTTTCACCTACATGCAGTTTATCGTGCCGGGCCTGATCATGATGGCGGTCATTACCAACGCCTATGCTAACGTCGCTTCTTCCTTTTTCAGCGCCAAGTTTCAACGCAATATTGAAGAACTGCTGGTCGCGCCAGTGCCGACTCACGTGATTATTGCGGGCTATGTTGGTGGGGGGATTGCACGTGGCCTGTGCGTCGGGGTACTGGTGACTGCCGTATCGCTGTTCTTCGTCCCGCTACATGTTCATGCCTGGTGGATCATTGTTCTGACGCTCTTGCTGACGGCGACACTGTTCTCGCTGGCAGGCTTATTGAATGCGGTGTTTGCAAAAACCTTTGACGATATCAGCCTGATTCCGACGTTTGTATTAACGCCGCTGACCTATCTGGGCGGGGTGTTTTACTCGCTGACGCTGCTGCCGCCGTTCTGGCAGGCCGTCTCCAAGCTGAACCCGGTGGTGTACATGATTAGCGGCTTCCGCTATGGCTTCCTCGGGATTCAGGATGTACCGCTGCTGTTCACCATGTCGGTGCTGATTGCCTTTATCGTGGTGTTTTATCTGCTGGTCTGGTGGCTGATTGAACGCGGACGCGGGTTACGGACGTAGTGTGTGAATGAGAAGGCGGTGGTAACACCGTGTTAGCCTTTTGGCAGACGGATCTAAGAAGTGAAAACGGTAGTAATGGAATAGAAGAGTAAAGCGTCCGCGCCAGGGATGGCGCGGCTCGAGCTTACAGCTACCGTCTTGAGCGTCAAGCTGCTGTAGCGTAATTCTCGTCATACTTTTGCTGTTTCATCACAACACCGTAGCAGATGTGTACCAGCTTTCTCATCACCCCACCCAGCGCTGACATC
>NZ_JAUMIO010000047.1:0-23713 GCF_032905925.1 Pectobacterium sp. HCp5_1 | reverse complement strand
AAAGGTGAAACAGGGGATCTCAGCTGTAAGACAAGGTCTGACCTTATAGGAAGTACCAGATTCACCCTGTTTCAGGTGATGGTAGCTAACCACCACCCACTACATGGTTCAAGATACAAGGGAGGTACTTGCAGCGTCTTTACGATCTATCCATTACCACCGCTCAACGCACGTATATGGCTTAACGTATAGTCAGTGTATTTCATTAACCACGAACCGCATGATAACGGCGGGAAAAATACACCAGACCATCAGTGCTTTCGCCCTGCTTAATCGTTAACACCCGGCAAATGAAAATATCGTGCGTCGCCGCGCTCACCACCTCTTCAACCACGCAGTCAAACGCCACTAACGCATCCCGCAACACCGGCGAGCCCGTATGTAACACGTCCCACTCCGCCGCCGCAAACCGTTCTTCGGTAGACGAGCGACTGCCAAACAGCGACGACAGCGCTTCATGATGAGCGGTCAGCGTATTGATACACAAATGCGTATTCGCCTGAAACGTGGGATATACCGACGACCCGCGATTCAGACACACCAGCAGCGTACCGGGCGAATCGCTGACGCTGGACACGGCGGATGCCGTAAATCCGGCCTTACCTGCCGGGCCATCCGTCGTAACGACATTGACCGCCGCGCTCAGCTTTGCCATCGCATCGCGAAACGCCTGCTGGTCAACGATGGCAACCGCCGCAGAGAGAGCCGCGTCATTCGCGGTAACGAGTCGTTCAGCAACAAGATCAGACATTAAATGCTTCCTTTAAATACGGCGAGAGACACGATCATTAACATTATACTAACAAAATAAGCCGCGTCATCATCTGAAATTTTCGAATTTCATTATCCATTTTTGTTGTTTTACATCACGTCTCGCCTCATCAATAGTGAAAACACGCCATTAACGCCCTATTAACCTTTCTTTGAATACGTGAATGCCTATTGATGGCTTGTTAATTGATAGCCGGTTTATTGACGGACTGTTTTCACTTTCATGGAAGTACGACCAATTAAGAATAAACATATTCAACGAATAACAAGCACATTCAATTAATAAAAGGTTCCTGATAATGAGTAAAAAACACACATCTTCAAACCGACAATTAAGACTGGGTTTACTATTACAAGGCGCAGCAGGAAATATGTCCGCGTGGCGACATAAAAACGTCGTACCCGACGCCAGCATTAATTTTGGTTTTGTTCTGGATGCGGTAAAAAAAGCCGAACAAGGGAAATTTGATTTTGTCTTCGTGGCCGACGGCCTGTATATCAATGAAAAATCGATCCCCCACTTTCTCAATCGCTTTGAACCTCTGACATTACTGTCTGCGCTGGCTACCGTCACCACCCATATTGGTCTGGTCGGTACGCTCTCGACGTCGTATTCCGAACCCTTCACCACCGCCCGGCAATTCGCCAGCCTTGACCACCTGAGCAACGGTCGCGCAGGCTGGAACGTGGTGACATCGCCGCTGGAAGGATCGGCGAAAAACTTTTCCCGCGCACAGCACCCCGAACACGCGCTGCGCTACCGTATTGCCGATGAATTCCTTCAGGTGGCGAAAGGCCTGTGGGATTCCTGGGAAGACGATGCCTTTATTCGTGACAAAGCCAGCGGACAGTTTTTCGATCCCGAAAAGCTGCACACGCTGAACCATAAAGGGGAATTCTTCTCGGTACAGGGGCCGCTGAATATTGGCCGATCCGCGCAGGGTCGCCCTATTGTGTTTCAGGCCGGTGCATCTGAAGACGGCCAAAAATTGGCCGCCAAACACGCCGATGCCATCTTCACCCATCAACACACGCTGGAAGAATCGCAACGTTATTACCGCGAGGTAAAACAGAAGCTGGAAGAAAACGGTCGCCGGGCCGATCAACTGCATGTTTTTCAGGGCGTCAGCGTGATTGTTGGCAACGACGCGGAGGACGTCGAGCGTCAGTATCAGGAAACCGCCCAGTTGGTCACGATTGAGGATGCACTCAATTATCTGGGACGCTACTTTGAGCACTACGACTTCTCACAGCATCCGCTGGATGAACCGTTCCCCGATATCGGCGATCTGGGGAAAAACAGCTTCCGCAGCACCACCGATGAAATCAAACGCAACGCGCAGGAAAAAGGCTTAACGCTGCGGCAGGTCGCGCTGGAAGCGGCGTCACCGCGCCCCGTTTTCAGCGGTACGCCCGAACAGGTGGCGGATGGCTTACAACTCTGGTTTGAAAACGGTGCCGCCGACGGCTTCATCATTCAGGGCGGCACGCCGGATACGCTCAACCACTTTGTCGATCGCGTCGTTCCCCTACTGCAACAGCGCGGCCTGTTCCGTCAGGAGTATCCCGGCTACACGCTGCGGGAAAATCTGGCGCTGGATTATCCGGTGAATCAATTCACGCGTTAATTCGCGCAACAGGAGATTCACCGTGAAGCGTTCCTCTTTTATCAGCGTGACCGGTCTGGCGACATTATTGAGCGCCACGCTGGTAACCCATGCGCAAGCGCAAGATGCGGGATTCGTTAGCCGTATCGACCTGAAAGCCAACCAAACGCCTATTCGTACTGAGAAAAACGCTGAGGCTATCGCGCAGATCCCAGCTCATTTCAAATTCGTGACGCCGGGAAAACTGACGATTGCTGTCTCGGCGCTCAGTTCACCGCCGCTGTCGCTGCTGGCTGACGATAACAAAACGCTTATCGGCAGCGATGCCGATATCGCGCGACTGGTTGCCGACGGCCTCGGGCTGGAGCTGAAACTGGTGCCCGCCTCTTGGGAAGATTGGCCGCTAGGCATCACCGCGGGGAAATATGACGCCGCCATTTTCAATATCGCGGTGACAAAGCTCCGCAAAGAGAAGTTCGACTTCGCCACGTATCGCATTGATACGCTGGGTTTCTACGTGAAATCGACCAGCAAGATTACGTCGATTAACAAACCGGAGGACGTGGCAGGTCTGAAAGTGATTGTCGGTTCCGGCACCAATCAGGAAAACATTCTGCTGGGCTGGGATCGGCAAAACCGCGCCAACGGCCTTCCTCCCGTACAGCCTGTCTACGTCACCGATGATGCTGCCGCCAACCTGAGCATTCAGTCCGGGCGCGTCGATGCGTTTTTCGGTCCGCACTCCATCGGGGCCTATAAAGCGGCGCTGACAGGCAAGACACGCATGGTAGGCAAAGGTCCGACGGTTGCTTACGTCGCGGTCACCACGCAGAAAGGTAACGGTCTGGCGCAGCCCATCAGCACCGCCATCAATGGCGCAATCCACAACGGCAGCTATGCGCAGGTGCTGGACCGCTGGGGGGAAGACGATGAAAAAATTACACAGTCCGTCGTGAACCCGCCAGGTATCGGTGATTAAGTAAAAATGGCACACCACAAAGTGACAGCGTCACAATTATAACAACTCACCTGCAAGGGAAAGACAAATGCAAAAAGAGATCGCTTATTCATCCAAGACGCATCGTGTACGTTCATCGCTGTTGACAAGGCTACTGACGGGATCGCTGCTGCTCGGCACATTTTCCGTCACGACAGCACAGGCTGCCATCGACCTGAAAGCCAATCAGCAGCCGATCCATGCCCCGAAAAATGCGGAGGCTATCGCACAGATTCCTGCTGACTTTACCTTCGTCACGCCGGGTAAATTCACTGTCGCGATTGCCGCGCTGGGATCGTCACCGCCGCTGGCGTTTCTGGCCGACGACAACAAAACCGTAGTAGGCAGCGAGCCGGATATCGCCAGGCTGGTGGCCGATAGCCTCGGTCTGGAACTCAATATTGTCCCCACCTCATGGGAAGACTGGCCGCTCGGCGTCGCTTCCGGTAAGTATGACGCCGCCATCATCAACATTACCGTCACCAAAACACGTAAGGAAAAGTTCGATTTCGCCACCTACCGCATCGACTCACTCGGCTTCTATGTGAAATCCACCAGTAAGATTCATTCCATTAAGGAAGCAAAGGACATCGCTGGACTGAAGATTATTGTCGGCTCCGGCACCAATCAGGAAGCGGTGCTGCTGGCGTGGGATAAGCAGAATCGCGCTAACGGCCTGCCCGCTTTTCAGCCGGTTTATGTCACGGACGATGCGGCCGCCAACCTGAGTCTGCAATCCGGTCGTTCCGATGCCTATTTCGGCCCCAACGTGATCGGTGCCTACAAAGCGGAGCTGACTGGCAAGGTTAAGCATGTCGGTACGGTCAACGGCGGCTACCCCAACGTCGCACATATCGCGGTCACCACGCGCAAAGGCAGCGGGCTAGTACAGCCAATTAATACCGCGCTGAACGGCGTAATTAAAAGCGGTGAATACGACAAGGTGCTGAACCGCTGGGGAGAAAGCATCGAACGTATTGACCGTTCAGAAATCAATCCGCCAGGACTGGGCGATTAATATCGCCGATGGCTATCGGGACGCCACGCTAGACACGCAATGGTTACCGATAGCTCAAATATGTTAACGAATCAGGAGCATCCCATGTCCGACGACATCTTCATTGTGACCCAGCCCGAGGACCCTATCGTGGCCCCTATTATCGACGGCTTGTTCGCGGAATATGAACAGCGCTATGGCGACTTTTTTGGTGAGCGGGAAAGCGATCCACCGGGAATCTACCAGCAGCCGCACGGCATTTTTATTGCGCTGCTGCGTCGGGGCGTACCGATTGCCACCGGCGCGTTTAAACGCTACGACAGCACTACTGCCGAAATTAAGCGGGTATGGACGGATAGCTCACTGCGTCGTCAGGGGCTGGCAGGAAAAGTAATGCAGGAGCTGGAGCAGCACGCCCGTCGGTTAGGCTATCAGCACTTTTTCCTGACCACGGGTTTCCGCCAGCCAGAAGCGGTGAACCTCTATCTGAGCCACGGTTATACGCCTCAGTTCGATATCCGCGTCGATCCCGCAACCTACAGCATTCCGCCTTACGATGGACGGCTGCCGTTTAAGAAAGCGCTGTTTGACGTAGCAGCGCCTCAGGCTGCTCGCCAAACGGAAGTCGATCTTATCGCTCGCCATTTGAAAGTGTGTTGACCCCAGCACACCGAGACTCACCCTGTGCGGTGATTAAAAGCAAAAGGACGTTTTTCAGAATCACCTTCAAAGGGTATCGATTATGACGCAATCTCTACACACGTCTTCTCAGCAAGCACCGCTGGGCCAGACACAGGAACCGCCGTTGCACGTTGTGCCCGCGCGTTATCCCTTTCGTGTTGCCGGGGCACTATTCTCCCTGTTTATTTTTGCCGGGGTTATTCAGTCCATTGCGCTGAACCCGCGCTGGGAATGGGCAGTCTTTGCCGAGTGGTTTTTCAATCCAGTCATTCTCGCCGGTCTGGGGCAAACGCTGCTGTTGACCGCGTTGGGCACGTTATTCAGCATTATTTTCGGCACCGCATTGGCGCTGGCTCGGCTTTCGCCGTCTTATCTGCTGTCCACGCTATCGTGGCTGTATATCTGGCTATTCCGATCGCTGCCGCTGATTCTGGTGCTGATCATTCTCTACAATTTCTCGTATCTCTATGACGAGCTGGCGCTGGGAATTCCGTTTACCTCCGTGGTCTTCCTGCGCTATCCAACCATCGATTTACTGGATCAGTTTTCCGTCGCGGTACTCGGCCTGACGCTGGTGCAATCCGCCTATACGGCAGAGATCATTCGCGGCGGCATTCTTGGCGTCGATGCCGGCCAGTTTGAAGCCTCCGCAGCACTCGGTCTGCCCGGCGGCCGCCGTACAGTGCGCATCATTCTGCCACAGGCGCTGCGTTCGATTCTGCCGACCGGTTTCAATGAGATCATCAGTCTGGCAAAAGGCACGTCGATCGTTTACGTACTGGCGCTGCCAGAGCTGTTTTATACCGTTCAGGTCATTTACAACCGTACGCAGCAGGTTATTCCGCTACTGATGGTCGCTACGATCTGGTATCTGCTGATCACCACGGTGCTATCCGTCATCCAATACTACGTGGAACGCTATGTGTCCCGCGGTGCCGTGCGTGAAATGCCGCCAACACCGCGCCAGAGGCTCATCCGTTTCCTCACGCGTAAGCACGCACGTTAATCTACCCAATTCTGGAGAGTCACCATGTCTGAAGCTATCGACTACTTTGCTCACGCGCGCACCACCGCACAGCCACAGGCAGAAAGCGCTCGCGGGCTGATTGAGATCCGCAACGTGGCGAAACACTTTGGTCAGCACAAAGCGCTGGAGGATATCAATCTGACGCTGGCACCCGGTTCTGTCACGGTGATCCTGGGGCCGTCCGGTTCGGGCAAATCCACGCTGCTGCGTACCATTAATCACCTTGAGCGCGTGGATGAAGGTTTTATCCGCATCGACGGCGACTACATCGGCTATCGGCGCAAAGGAAATACGCTCTATGAATTGAAAGAAAAGGAAGTACTACGCCAGCGCATCAACGTCGGCTATGTGTTTCAGAACTTCAATCTGTTCCCACACCTTTCCGTGTTGGAAAACATCATTGAAGCCCCGTTGGCGCATAAGCTGTATTCGCGTCAGGAAGCCGAAGATATTGCCTTTACTCTGCTGGAAAGCGTCGGCTTGCGCCATAAAGCACAGTCTTATCCCCGTCACCTGTCTGGCGGCCAGCAGCAGCGCGTCGCCATCGCCCGCGCGCTGGCACTTAAGCCGAAAGTGATGTTGTTTGATGAACCGACGTCCGCGCTCGATCCCGAGCTGGTTGGGGAAGTGTTGGATGTGATCAAATCGCTCGCCCGATCCGGCGTAACGCTGGTTGTCGTCACACATGAAATCGGCTTTGCGCGCGAAGTCGCTGACCGTGTGGTGTTCATGGTAGACGGGAAAATTGTCGAAAGCGGCGATTCCTGGCAGGTGCTGAACCACCCTCGCCACCCGCGGACGATCAACTTTTTGAATAAGGTGCTGTGAGAAAGCGCATTGAGCCAGATGACTCCTTCTGGCTCTATTTCACGCGTTGGCCCAATTTATCAGTGACTTTTTCACCATCTTCTTTGGTGAATACGCCTCGCTGCGGATCGGGAAGAATATCCAGCACCTGCTCTGATGGACGACATAGTCGGGTTCCCAACGGAGTAACGACAATCGGACGGTTTATCAGGATCGGATATTGCAACATGAAATCAATGAGCTGTTCGTCAGTAAATCTTTCTTCAGCAAGCCCCAGTTGTGTGTAAGGTTCTACGTTCTTGCGCAGCAAGGCTCGAACCGTGATTCCCATGTCATCAATGAGCGTCACCAGTTCATCACGCGAAGGCGGCGTATCAAGATAGTAAATCACCGTGGGTTCCGCACCGCTATTACGGATCATCTCCAGCGTATTACGCGAGGTGCCGCAGTCGGGGTTGTGGTAAATCGTTATTTTGCTCATATCGATATCTCATGGCAGCGTGATGGATAGCCGCAGTGCCAGCGCAACCAGCGTGACAAGCAGCACAGGCAGTGTCATGACAATTCCGATACGGAAATAGTATCCCCAACTGATCGTCATGTTTTTCTGTGATAACACATGTAACCAAAGCAGTGTCGCCAGGCTGCCAATAGGCGTAATTTTGGGTCCTAAATCGCAACCAATGACGTTGGCATAAATCATTGCGTCTTTAACAACACCAGATGCGGTGCTGCCGTCGATAGATAAGGCACCAATCAACACGGTGGGCATATTGTTCATGATTGAGGAAAGCAGTGCGGCCATAAAGCCAGTGCCAAGTGTGGCAGTCCACAGTCCTTTCTCCGCAAACAGATTCAGAATACTGGAAAGATATTCTGTTAACCCCGCGTTGCGCAGGCCATAGACCACTAAATACATACCGAGTGAGAAAATTACGATCTGCCATGGCGCACCACGCAGTACCTTACCCGTATTGATGGCATGACCTTTTTTTGCCACTGCGAGCAGAATAGTTGCGCCCACGGCCGCAATAGCACTGACGGGAATCCCCAAAGGTTCGAGGACGAAAAATCCGGTAAGCAAAAGCACCAAAACAATCCAACCCGCTCTGAACGTTGCCAGATCTTTAATGGCACTTGCCGGTGCTTTCAGCCGAGATACGTCGTAGGTTGCAGGGATATCCTTGCGAAAAAACAGGTGTAACATAATCAACGTCGCGATAATCGCTGCAATATCGACGGGAACCATAACCGATGCATATTCAGCAAACCCAAGGTTGAAAAAATCGGCAGACACAATGTTAACCAGATTAGAAACAATCAGCGGCAGGCTAGCCGTATCAGCAATAAATCCTGCAGCCATAACGAATGCCAGCGTCGTACCAGTGCTGAACCCCAAAGCCAACAGCATCGCAATCACAATCGGCGTGAGGATCAGCGCAGCGCCGTCATTGGCAAACAACGCAGAAACAGCAGCGCCCAGTAAAACAATCCAGGTAAACAACAGACGCCCGCGCCCGTTTCCCCATCGGGATACGTGCAATGCCGCCCATTCAAAAAAACCCGATTCATCAAGCAATAGGCTGATGACAATCACCGCAATAAACGTCGCCGTCGCGTTCCAGACAATATTCCAGACAACCGGAATATCATTGAGGTGAATGACCCCGCTGAACAGCGCGAATACGGCCCCGATGCTGGCACTCCATCCGATACTGAGACCTCTGGGTTGCCAAATCACCAGGATCAAGGTCAGTAAAAATATGATTCCTGCCAATAACATTTCAAACCTCATCACATATGGAAAAAAGAATATATCTCTTCCTATTTCAGCATGAAGAAGAAGCGGATTTAGCTAGACACAGACGCACGTCATCACGCAGGCATTGCCATGCGGTACTAATCGTTTCTGCGGCCCAAGCTGGCATGTGTGGCGACAATCGATAATGAATCCATTTCCCTTCACGGCGATCAAGAACTAAACCTGACTCACGTAATATTGCCATATGGCGGGAAATTTTAGGCTGAGACTCCGTGGTGGCAGCGCAGATATCACAGACGCACAATTCTCCCGCTTCTCTGAGCAGCAGGATGATGGATAGCCGAGTCTCATCGGAAAGGATTTTGAAAAGTTGGACGGGCTGTAGCATTTTTGGCTCTCAATACACTCCATATACACATATGTTAATTCATATGTATTGAAATTAAAATCCTCTAATGCAAAAATGTGGTTAAGGAACAAAAGGAATGACGCTGAAACTTAAGTACAATGGAGCCATTGCGCCTGACATGATTATTTGAGTGGCAATGACTCAATATACGGACTGCTGTAAACCTGCACCACCACGCTTTTATCTGTATCGAACGTCGCCACCGTCACAACATCATGCGTGCCCGCCGCTCGCCAACATTCAGCCTCAACATCGCAACGATCCTGCTTCTCATAACCCATTGACGTCAGATACGTATGAACCTTGCTGGTATCTTCAGTACCATAAAAATTCACCGTCCATACTTTAGCTTCCGGGCCGGTTACGTTCGAAAAATTGAAATCATAGCGAGCGGTAATGCGCGGCATATTTTTCAGAATATCGGGGGTATAGAACGCATATTCCCTTTCATCCTGTTCGGTATAGTGCGCACTACCGGAAAAATTCATGTTGATATATGGCCATATCGTAGCGGCTGCAGCAGCAACGATGATGCCGATAACAGCAAAAATCTTCAGCGGTTTACTCATCCTTAAGTTCCTTTTCCCTCTTAGCTGAAGGTAAACAATGAATTATCCTCTTAAGGTCGTATTTTACACAGTTTATTCGTTCAGCCTGAAATTTTTGTCCTGGCAGCGTGGACACATTTAAATCGCGACTAGACCCCGCACGCCGTCCTGTTCCATCGTTTCACCTCGCCCGCGCTGTATGATTTCCCCGCGTGACATCACCAGATAGCTGTCGGCCAGTTCGGCGGCGAAGTCGTAAAATTGCTCGACCAGCAGAATCGCCATGTCACCACGCTGTGCCAGTTGGCGGATGACTGAGCCGATCTCTTTGATTACCGACGGCTGTATACCTTCCGTCGGCTCATCCAGAATCAGCAGTTGCGGTTTACAGGCTAGCGCACGTCCAATCGCCAACTGTTGTTGTTGTCCACCGGACAAATCGCCGCCGCGCCGCTGCTTCATTTCATCCAGCACCGGGAAAAGTTGATAGATTTCATCCGGCACCTGCCGCGCCTGTTTGCCCGGAAAGCGTGACAGCCCCATCAGCAGGTTCTCTTCCACCGTCAGACGAGGAAAAATCTCTCGCCCCTGCGGCACGTAGGCAATGCCAGACTGCACGCGCTGATAGGGTTTACGTGAGTTAATCGCTTCGCCCTGCCAGCGAATCGTGCCGGACTTCGCCGGAATCAACCCCATCAGGCATTTCAGCAACGTGGTTTTCCCCACGCCGTTGCGCCCTAACAGACAGGTAATTTCGCCGGGTTTTACCTCAAACGACAGTCCGCGCAGAATGTGGCTACCGCCGTAATATTGATTCAGTTCAGCAATCTCTAACATGTTAGCGCCCCAGATAAACGTCAATCACCTGCTCATTCGCCTGCACTTCACGCAGCGATCCCTCCGCCAGCACCTGCCCTTGATGCAGCACGGTCACGCGGTCAGCGATGCTCTCGACAAAGCCCATATCGTGTTCCACTACCATCAACGAGTGTTTTCCCGCCAGACTGCGAAATAGCTCGGCGGTATAGGCCGTTTCGGCGTCCGTCATCCCCGCCGCAGGTTCATCAAGCAGCAGTAAATGCGGCTCTTGTACCAGCAGCATGCCAATCTCCAGAAGCTGCTTTTGCCCATGCGACAACAGCCCAGCAGGTCGCTGACGTTCATGACCGAGCCGCAGCAGCGCCAGCGTCTCATCAATCCGGTCACGCTGCTCGCTGTTCAGTCTGGCACGCAGACTCGCCCACACCGATTTATCCGTTTTCAATGCGATATCGAGGTTTTCAAACACCGTCAGCGCTTCAAATACCGTCGGTTTTTGGAATTTCCGGCCAATTCCCGCACGGGCGATGTCTACCGGCGACAGCGTCGTCAGATCGGTGTATTGATCGTAAAATGCCTTGCCGTTATCCGGTCGCGTTTTTCCGGTGATGACATCCATCAACGTCGTTTTCCCCGCGCCGTTTGGGCCGATGATGCAGCGCAGTTCCCCTACGCCAATCTGCAATGAGAGATCGGTAAGCGCACGGAAGCCGTCAAAACTCACGTTAATCTTGTCGAGTTGCAGCACCGGATCGGTCTGATGCCGATGGCGATCCGACGGGTGCGGTTGCGCGAACTTTGGTTCCATCAATACGGGCTGAGCCGCAACCGTTTGTGAAAGCGCGGTTTGTGAAGGCACTGGAACCGATGGCACAGATAAAGACTCAGTCATGTTTCTTCCTCGTCAGTAATCCAATCACGCCACGCGGCAAAAACAGCGTGACGAGAATAAACATCAGCCCCAAAAAGAACAGCCAGTATTCGGGAAAGGCGACGGTAAACCAGCTTTTCGCCCCGTTGACGATGCCCGCGCCGAGCAGCGGTCCGATCAGCGTTCCGCGCCCGCCCAGCGCCACCCAAATGGCGGCTTCGATGGAGTTGGTCGGCGACATTTCGCCAGGATTGATAATGCCGACCTGCGGCACATAGAGTGCGCCCGCCAGCCCGCACAGCACCGCAGAAAGGGTCCAGACAAACAGCTTGAAGCCTTTCGGATCGTAGCCGCAGAACATCAGACGGTTTTCCGCATCACGCACCGCTGTGAGTACGCGACCAAATTTACTGCGCGCCAGCGCAAATCCCACCAGCAGGCTGGCAATCAACAGCAGCACGGTAGCGACAAACAGCCCAATGCGCGTACCGGTAGCCGTAATGGGGAAACCGAGCAGCGTCGTAAAACCGGTAAATCCGTTATTACCGCCAAAGCCGGTTTCGTTACGGAAGAACAGCAGCATGCCAGCGTAGGTCAGCGCCTGCGTCATGATTGAGAAATACACGCCTTTGATTTTGGAACGGAACGCAAACCAGCCGAACACAAACGCCAGTATGCCCGGCACCAGCACAATCAGGCACAGCGCCCAGACGAAATGCTGGGTTCCGGCCCAAAACCACGGCAGTTCCGTCCACGACAGAAATGACATAAACGCAGGCATTCCTTCACCCGCCGCCTGCCGCATCAGGTACATGCCCATCGCGTAGCCGCCCAGCGCAAAAAACAGGCCGTGACCGAGCGACAGCAGCCCGGCGTAGCCCCACACCAGATCCAGCGCGACGGCGACAATTGCATAGCATAGAATTTTGCCGATCAGCGTCAGCGTATAGGTCGAGATCGCGAGCGGATTCTCTGCGGGCAATAGCGCGAGAAACGGCAGGACCAGCAAAGCCAGAAAAACGATCGAACCAAGACCAAGCATGAGCCGCGGCGCACGCTGCGTCAGGGTTATTGTCATGGGCTGTTTAATGGGTTGCGTAATAGGTTGCGTCATCAGTCAATCACCCGTCCTTTGAATGCAAACAGCCCCTGTGGCCGTTTCTGAATAAACAGCACGATCAATATCAGAATGACGATTTTTCCCAGCACGGCACCAATCTGCGGCTCGAGCACTTTATTAAGAATGCCGAGGCTGAACGCAGCGACCACCGTCCCCGCCAGTTGCCCAACGCCGCCCAGCACGACGACGAGGAAGGAATCAATGATGTAACCTTGTCCCAATTCCGGCCCGACGTTGCCCAGTTGCGACAGCGCTACGCCGCCCAGCCCGGCGATGCCGGAGCCCAGCCCAAAAGCCAGCATATCGACGCGCCCGGTCGGCACGCCGCAGCAGTCCGCCATCGCACGGTTTTGCGTCACCGCACGCACATTCATGCCAAGACGGGTTTTATTGAGGAGTAGCCAGGTGAGCAGCAGCACGCCGAGGACGAACACAATCACCGCGATGCGGTTATACGGCAGTACCAGATTCGGCAACAGGCGCAGCCCGCCAGACAGCCACGCGGGGTTTGCAACTTCCAGATTTTGCGTACCGAACAGCATCCGCACCAGTTGGATCAGCATCAGGCTGATACCCCAGGTCGCCAGCAGCGTTTCCAGCGGTCGGCCATAAAGATGGCGAATCACCGTACGCTCCAGAACCATACCGACGCCAGCGGTGATAAAGAAGGCAACAGGCAGCGCCAGCAGCGGGTAATACGCCAGCCAGCTCGGCGCAAACTGCTGGCACAGGGACTGCACCAGCCAGGTCGCGTACGCGCCCAGCATCAGCATTTCGCCGTGCGCCATGTTGATAACGCCCAATAGCCCGTAAGTAATCGCCAGTCCCAGCGCCGCCAGCAGCAGGATAGAGCCGAGCGATAGCCCGGTAAACGCCTGCCCCAGCAGATCGCCCACGATCAAACTTTGCTTAATCTGATCCAGGCTCTCCTGCGCCGCCGCCCGCACGCCGGTATCCGGCTCGTTCTGCGCCTGCGTTAGCGGCTGTAAACGCGCCTGCATCTGCGGGTCGCCGGTCTGCCCTAAGCGTTTGACCGCCTCAAGACGCACCAGCGAATTGGGGTCGCTTAGCTGCCGAGTCGCAATAGCGGTATTCAGCGCGTCATGTACCTGCGCATCTTTCTCTACGCGAAGACGCTGTACCAACAGCGGCAGTTGTTCCGCACTGCTGTCGCTCTGTAGCTGTCGCACGGCATTCAGGCGCGTTGCGGCATCATCGCTGACGAGTTGATGCGAAGCCAGCGCGGTGGCCACCAGCCCACGCAACCGGTTATTCATAAACAATTTTTTGGTCGCGCCCACCGGTTCCGCATTCCCTTCCAGCGGGGTTAACGTGCCCTGCACGTCCATAAACGGTTGCTGGTTCCGATCAAGCACGACCGACTCGTCGCGCAGCGCCTGTAACAGCGGCAAACGTGCGGGTTCCGGCGCAGCGGCCCATTGTTGCAACAATTCAGCCTGCTGCGTGCGGCTGGCGGCGGCGAAATCAGCCGCAGGCCCAGCCTGCGCGAACAGGGGAAACATCAGACACAGCGACAGCACAAACGTAGATAATCGATGACTCATCATCGCAATGTCCGCCATATAAGAGAGGGAATATCCCCGTCCGACATACTGGACGGGGCGTATAGGACCGATGCTTACTGCGCGGCTTTGATTGGATGATCGGGTTTCTTATCATTGCCGGCGATGTACGGGCTCCACGGCTGGGCACGGACCGGCTGATCGGTTTGCCAGACCACGTTGAACTGACCGTTTTCCTCAATCTCACCAATCATCACCGGCTTGTGCAGATGGTGGTTGGTCTTGTCCATCGTCAGCGTAAAGCCATCCGGTGCGGCAAAGGTCTGTCCGGCCATCGCGGCGCGGACTTTATCTACGTCCGTGGTGCCCGCTTTCTCTACCGCTTGCGCCCACATATGAATGCCGACATACGTGGCTTCCATCGGATCGTTAGTCACCACCGTGCCCGCGTTCGGCAGGTTTTTCGCTTTGGCATAGGCTTTGTAGGCTTCCACGAAGTCGGCATTGGTTGGGTTATCGACCGACTCAAAGTAGTTCCACGCGGCTAAGTGGCCGACCAGCGGTTTGGTATCGATCCCGCGCAGCTCTTCTTCACCGACAGAGAACGCGACAACCGGTACATCGGTGGCTTTGATTCCCTGATTCGCCAGCTCTTTATAGAACGGCACGTTGGAATCACCGTTGATGGTGGAAACCACTGCGGTCTTACCGCCCGTCGAGAACTTCTTGATGTTGGAAACGATGGTCTGATAATCGCTGTGGCCAAACGGCGTATACACTTCCTCAATATCTTTATCCTGCACGCCTTTGGAATGCAGGAACGCGCGCAGGATCTTGTTGGTGGTACGCGGATACACATAGTCCGTACCCAACAGGAAGAAACGCTTCGCCGCCCCGCCGTCTTCACTCATCAGGTATTCCACGGCTGGGATCGCCTGCTGATTCGGTGCCGCGCCGGTGTAGAACACGTTCGGCGACATCTCTTCACCTTCATACTGCACCGGGTAGAACAACAGCCCGTTCAATTCCTCAAACACCGGCAGGACCGACTTGCGCGACACCGATGTCCAGCAGCCGAACACCACCGCCGCTTTGTCCTGCGTCAGCAGTTGACGCGCTTTCTCGGCAAACAGCGGCCAGTTTGACGCTGGATCGACCACCACCGGCTCCAGTTTTTTACCCAACACGCCGCCTTTGGCATTGATTTCATCAATGGTCATCAGCGCCACATCCTTCAGCGGCGTTTCCGAAATCGCCATCGTACCGGACAGCGAATGCATAATGCCGACTTTGATGGTGTCCGCCGCCTGCACGCTCCAGGTCAACCCCATACCAACCACTGTCGCAGAAAGCGCAAAAACTTTTAGCAATGAACGTCTTTTCATTTATTAGCCCTTAAGTCGTGTTGAGTGAGAATGGAATCATGTGAGGCGTCAGGTGAAACAGATGCGGTTGAAACCGATTGAGGCCGCGCCTGCTGTAGCATGTGTAAGGTGATCTTTCTGACTTCGGCCTTACTGACGGCGATGTGATCGGTCAGAATGCGCTGTGCCTCCTCGGTGTGCTGTTGCAATATCGCCAGCAGAATGCGGGCATGTTCTTTATAGGTTGCGTCGATACGATCCTCGCGGGTGAAATCGAGACGGCGAATAATGCGGATTTTCTCCGTCAGTTCGCCATGAACCCGCGCCATTTCGCTGTTGCCCGCCGCCGTCACCAGCCCACGGTGAAACCCTTCGTCGTAGCGGGAGACGATCTTGCCGTCGTCCAGACGCGGATCCTCAATCCAGAAGCGTTTCAGGTCCGCCAATAGCTCGGTGCAGCGCCCCGGCGGCATCCCGCACAGCCGACGAATGGCTTCGCGCTCCAGCACAATGCGAAAGTCATACAGTTCTTCGAAATATTCGAAATCAAACGGACGAACCTGCCAGCCGCTGCGGAAATAGACTTCGACATAGCCTTCCCGCTCCAGCCAGAACAGCGCCTGACGCACCGGTGTGCGGCTGACCGACATCCGCTCGGCAATTTCATTTTCACTAAAGCGGTCACCCGGCATCAGACGAAAGTCGAAAATGTCGTTTTTCAGCGTTTGATAGACCCGCTCCGCCAGCACTTCCGGGCGATCTTTACTGCTCTTTTGTGTGCCTGCTCGCATCGTGTTCTCCGTTTCACCGTTTATTACCGTTGGTCCGTTTATTCAGGCTTTCGCTTTCGTTTCAATCGGTTCTTACTCCAGCCACAGCAAGGCATCGCCGGGGCTGACCGGTCGTCCCGGCTGGCAACCAATGCGTTTCACCCGACCAGATTGCGGTGCGCTAATCGTCAGCTCCATCTTCATCGCTTCGACGATAATCAGCGGCTGTCCGGCTTCGATAACATCCCCCACGTTCACCAACACTTTCCAGATGTTGCCGTTCATATCCGCGCTGACCTGAAACGCGCTCTCGTCGTTCTCCACAGGCGCGGCCGAAACCACGTCCTGCGGCGTGCTGTCATCCTCCTGCTGCCACAGCGCCACTTCCGTTTCAAACGCCGTGGCCTGACGCTGGCGGAACGCGGCAATATCGTCGGCCTGCGTCGTCAGGAAGCGTGAGTGTTCAGCAAAATCAAATTGGGTTTCTTCGATGCGAATTGCCGCGCGTCCTTCGCGGAAGTCATCACGCAGCGCCGTAAGTTCGGCTTCGCTGACCGGATAAAACCGCACCTGATCGAAGAAACGCAGCAGCCACGGTTCACCCGCAATGAATTGATCGTTTTTGAGGAATTTGTTCCAGATAGGCAGCGTGCGCCCCACCAGTTGATAGCCGCCCGGCGAATCCATGCCATAGATGCACATGTACATCCCGCCGATACCAACGGTGCCTTCGGCGGTGAAAGTACGCGCCGGATTGTATTTGGAACTCAGCAGACGGTGGCGCGGATCGACCGGCACCGCACAGGGCGCGCCGAGATAAACGTCACCTAATCCCAGAATCAGGTAGCTGGCATCGAAAATGATGTCGCGCACATCATTACGGCTCGCCAAGCCATTAATGCGTTGAATGAAATCGACGTTATTCGGCAGCCAGGGTGCGCTGGCGCGTACGGTTTCACGGTAGCGTTCCACCGCGCCGAGCGTAGCGCTGTCTTCAAACGCCATCGGCAAATAGACGATGCGCGACGGCACTTTCATCTGGCTCACGTCGCCAAGCTGACTTTCCAGATGCAGCAGCACGTCCAACAGCGCATGCTGACGGATAATTCGGCTGTCGTAGCGCACCTGTAGCGACCGCACGCCGGGCGACAGTTCTTCGATCCCCGCCGTTTCTGAGGCGCGGATCGCTACCATTAGCAGGTGAACACGCAGCCGCAGTGCCAGATCGAGCACGTTCTCACCGTATTCGATCAGAATGTAGTTATCCCCCGCCTGACGATACACGGCAGCGGGTGTCGTCGCCGTAGCGGGTACCGCAGCCAGCACCGTGGCAGAACCGTATTCCGTTGTCGCCAACGAAGGCACATCAAACGTGGGCGAATGCGCCGTACCCAGCGTGGACACGCAGGTAGACTGCGCCTGTTCCAGCGCCAGCGCTTCGTCCGCGCTAATAGGATGGAAACGGATACGGTCGCCCGGCTTAACCTGACCGACTTTCCACAGTTCCGCTTTGGCGATGGTGACCGGACAGACAAATCCGCCCAGACTCGGCCCGTCCCGTGTGAGGATCACCGGGAAATCGCCGGTAAAATTCACGGCGCCAATGGCATATTCACAGTCGTGAACGTTAGAAGGATGCAGACCCGCCTCGCCGCCGTTCGCCCGCGTCCAGGTGGGTTTCGGCCCGACCAGACGCACGCCCAGCCGGTTCGAGTTGTAGTGCACCTGCCATTCCGCTGCGAAGAATTCATCAATCGCCGCATGGGTAAAGAAATCCGGTGCGCCATGTGGGCCATAGAGCACGCCAATGCGCCACTCATCGCCGTAGTGCGGAATCAGTGCGGCGTCTACGGACTGCGGGGCGCTCACCGGCGCGGGCGTAGTGCAGGCGGGCAAGTCGGGTTGAGAAATCGCCAGCATATCCGCCACGCGCAGCGTTCGTCCGGCATGACCGCCAAATTCCCCCAGCGCGAACGTCGAACGGCTACCGAGATATTGCGGCACATCAATGCCGTTGCGTACTGCCAGATAGGTACGACAGCCAGACTGCGCGCGCCCCAGCGTCAGTGTTTGCCCGGCCGTTACCGTCACCGGTTGCCAGTATGGCACCGTTTCTCCATCCAGCGTCGCCGGACAGTCTGCGCCCGTCAGCGCAATCACCGCCTCGCGGTGAAAACGCAGCGTCGGGCCTTGCAGCGTAAACTCCAGCCCTGCCGCGGCCTCATCGTTGCCGACAATACGGTTCGCCAGCCGAAACGCGAAGTCGTCCATCGGGCCAGACGGTGGCACGCCGATATCCCAATAGCCAAGGCGTCCGGGATAGTCCTGCACGCTGCTCCAGGTACCGGGTTGAATCACTTCAATCACCGAGGCAGATGGCGTAAAGCTGTCGAGCATCCGCGTCCACACGGTTCCATTACGGAATGCGTCGGTAGCGACAATCTGGCGCAGGTAATCCAGATTGGTGGCAATACCGTGCAAACGTGTGGCATTCAGCGCCTGTTGCATCTTATCCAGCGCCAGTTCACGGGTTTCCGCGTGAACGATCAGTTTGGCGATCATCGGATCGTAATACGCCGATACTTCGGTGCCGGTGCTCACCCAGCCGTCAACCCGCACGCCATCGGGAAACGCCACTTCGGTCAGCACGCCGGGGCTAGGCTGGAAGTTTTTCAGCGGATCTTCCGCGTAAATACGCACCTCTATCGCGGCGCCACGCGGAGCCTGCATTAGTTGTGCCCAGTCCAATGGTTCATCCGCCGCGACGCGCAGCATGGATTCGACCAAATCCAGCCCGGTGACGCACTCCGTCACCGGATGTTCAACCTGCAAACGGGTATTCACTTCGAGGAAAAAGAACGCATCGCGCTCGGCGTCGTAGATATATTCCACCGTTCCCGCACTGCGGTAGTTAACCAGCTCGCCGAGCTTCACCGCCGAGGCCAGCAGCTCTGCTCGCGTAGCGTCCGGCAAATGCGGTGCGGGGGTTTCTTCCACGACTTTCTGGTTACGGCGTTGCAGTGAACAATCGCGTTCACCCAGCGCCACCACGCGGCCTTTACCATCGCCAAAAATCTGTACTTCGACGTGACGCGCCCGATCGATGCAGCGTTCAAGAAAAACGCCTGCATCGCTAAAGAACTGTTCACCCAACCGGCGCACGCTTTCCCACGCAGCCTGTAGTGCTTCTGCATCCGCGCAGCGCGTCAGGCCAATGCCGCCGCCCCCCGCGGTACTTTTCAGCATGACCGGATAGCCGATGTCTTCGGCGGCGACCAGCGCGTCCTCCAGCGAGGCCAGCAGCGGCGTTCCCGGCGTCATCGGCACACCGGCAGCAGCGGCCAATTCACGGGCGCGGTGTTTCAGGCCAAACTCGCCAATTTGCTGCGCGGTTGGCCCGACAAACGCAATGCCGGCCTTTTCACACGCGGCGGCAAATGGCAGGCTTTCTGACAGAAAACCGTAGCCCGGCCAGACAGCCTCTGCCCCCGTCTGTTGGGCGGCAGCCAGTACCTTATCGATACACAGATAGCTGTCGCTGGCCTTCTCGCCGCCAATCGGTACAGCAATATCTGCGTCTTTCACATGCTGCGCGTTTTTATCCGCATCGGAATACATCGCCACGCTGGTTATTCCCAGGCGTTTCAGCGTGCGTATAGCGCGACAGGCAATTTCACCGCGGTTAGCGATCAATACCGTCTTAAACATGGGACGCCTCCTGACGGGTAAGCCAGTGACGCCAGCCGCCAAATTCGGTGATATCCACGGCATCGCTCAGCGCAGCCGGTTCGCAGATAAAGCCTTTAACCTGTCGCCCGTCGATTAACGTCAGCGTACCCATGCCTAACGGCGCGGGAATTTCTGCGACAAACTCACCAAAGCGTGCCAGCGGGATGTCCCACAGCTCGACGATAATCGCCGCGCCGTCGGTGCTTTTCGCTAAACCGGGCTTGGCCGGTTGCGTGTTCGCCAGCGCATAAAGGCGATAGTTCTCCGCCGTGTGCGTCTCTTCTACCCGCACGGCATCGCGGCTGGTCAGTTGGTGATTGAGCGGCATGCCCGTCAGGTGTGCGCCAACAACGGCGAGGCGAACGTGCAATGCCGAAGGCGGCAAGGTGCCTGATACTGCGGGCAGCGCTTTTCCTGTTGCTCCCAGCGTGAGCGCTAATTGCGCCTGCCAGCGCAGGCCAAAGCTGGCTAATGCGCGGTCATGCCAGGCGGGCGCAATCAGCGTGATTCCCGCCGGTAAACCATCGGTACGGAAAGGTGCTGGTAGCGCCAGCGCCGAGAGATCGGCCAGATTGGTAAAGTTGGTGTAAGTGCCCAACTGAGAGTTGTAACGCACCGGCTCTTGCTTCATCGCTTCACGCGTGTGGATCGTCGGCGAAGTCGGTACGACTAATGCATCGAACGACGCCAGCGTCTGCTGAATCTGACGCGCCAGTTCGGCACGCAGGTACTCAGCTTTAAACGCCTCTACCGCGCTGAAGCGCTCACCGTTCGCCACAATGCCATGCACCACCGGATCCATATTTTCTGGCTGTTGCAGCATGTCGCCCACCGCGACCGTGCGTTCCGCTACCCAGGGGCCTTGATAAAGCTGATCGGCTAGCTGCGTGAAGATACTGAAATCGATCGGGTGCAGCGTCGCGCCCGCTGCTTCCAATTCCACCAGCGCGTGCTGCCATGCCGTCTGCGCGACAGCATCAGAAAAGAAAGTGGGATCGCTGGGAATAGCAAAGCGTGGATTCGCTGGCAGTGCCGCAGGCGTACTGGCGGGATGGCTGCGCGAGTAGGCATCCGTTGCATCGTACCCGCCAGCCAGTTCAGCAACGGTAAATGCATCGTCGACGGTCAGCGCAAACACGGAAATCGTATCATTCAGGCGACAGGCAGGTACGACACCGCTTGCCGATAGCCACCCTTTCGTCGGCTTCAGGCCGACAATATTGTTAAACCCGGCAGGAACGCGCCCCGACCCGGCGGTATCGGTTCCCAGCGAAAACGCAACCAGCCCGCGCGCCAGTACCGAAGCCGATCCTGAACTGGAACCGCCGCTGATGTATTCCGCATTAAAGGTGTTTGGCACCACACCGAACGGTGAGCGCGTGCCGACCAGACCGGTCGCAAACTGGTCGAGGTTGGTTTTACCAATGACAATCGCCCCCGCCGCTTTCAGTTTGGCAACGGCAGTCGCGTCTTCGTCGGCCAGATAGGTAAATGCCGGACACGCCGCACTTGTTGGAAAGCCCGCGACATCAATATTGTCTTTGACGGCAAAAGGAACGCCGAACAGCGGCAGCGCATCTGGATTGTCACGATATCGGGGCAACAGCGCCGCAATCTGTGCCTGAAGCAATTCAGGTGTCGCTAACGCGATCCACGCCGGATCGTCCGACGACAAGCTGGCGAGCAGCGCGCCTAACGTTTCACCAACACGATCGGCCTGCTGTTGATAATGCTGTTTCCATTCCTGAAGCGTGAGCCCTGTCATTCTTGGCATGATGTGAATCCCATCTGGTATACAAGATTGAATTCACTAAAGCGAAAACCATGCCAGCTTTTACCCTGTTGATTTTTATGAAATTAAACTGAGACGCTCAATTTCTATGCACAAAAAAGGAACAACCGTGCGCCATCGCGGAGCACGGTTGCTGTGGTTAATGGGTAAACAAGACGTCAACGTCCATGGTTATTTCTGACGCATAGTTATTTATGACACATGGTTATTTATGACGCATAGTTATCTATGACGATAATTATTCAACGTCTCGGGCTTCGTCCGTCTGATAGTCGAAGAAATCAAATGCGGCAGCATGCTGGTGCAATACACTGTCTACACAGGCAATCCCAACAAACGTTCCGGTAAATTCGCCATGTTGGCTATATTCATCCGAGAATTTGATCGTTTCATAGACCTTTCCGACCGATTGATAATGCACATCGTCATACGACCAGGCGAAGAATATCGACCGCCCTTCAATCGTCAGCCGTAAATAAACCGCATCGGCGCTAAGCCGCGTGCTGCCCTGCCAGTCTTCACGCTTCGCGCCATTTCCCATATGGATAACGGCGAGCGCTGCGCACTGATTTTCTTCGTCATAGTGCTTTTGTAAGTAGAGGTAATTCATATTGTCGTAGTACAACACCAGCCCTGCACTATGCTGGAACACCTCTGGCGTAAAATGCATTTTGGTTTTCACTGTTGCATAAACAGAGGTCAATTTTCTGGCCAGCAGGCTGACTTTATTCGTGGAACTGAGCGACTCCTGCCCGCGTAAACTGACATGGCTTGCCCGGCTTTCCAGATCGGTAAACGAGTTAGGATGAATTCGTGGGGCGTAGTAATGCAGAGCGAGCGAGTCATCATCAAAGTGGTCGCGCACGGGCGGCACGAACGACGGTGATTCCGGCAAGGCGCTCGGCTCGACCATCTCTTTCGCAATATTGTCATCTCCCGCCAGCCGCATCCAGCCATCCGCCGTCCAGCGCATTTTCTGTATTCCCGATTCACGCCCTAGCGGGCAGCATAATTCTGGCCGGAAAGGTCGCGCGCAAAGATGGACTAAATACACCTCTCCTTCCGGCGTTTCGACATAGCTGCCATGACCCGCTTTTTGTATTTTCACCTCTGGGTTAAAACACTCCGGCCGCAGATAGTCTTTCACGCCTAAAATAGAAAAATCAGGCTTCTCATATTCCGCATTATTCTTTTCAAACAGCGTCGGATTTACCGACGTGAGAATCGGGTTGCTCGCATCGCTTTCATAAGGCCCCCAGACCTGTTCCGCCCGTGCCATCGTCACACAATGCCCGTAGCCCGTTCCGCCTTCCGCGCACATCAGATAATAGTAACGCCCACGCTTTGTCAGGTGCGGCCCTTCCGCACCGATTCCCGTCATGCCCGACCAGATCCTTTTCGGGTAACCGATGACGGACCGCGTTTCTGGCGAATACTCCACCAGAGAAATCGCGCCATTGTGGCCATCGCGCGTTTCCCAGTCGACGGCCACAATCCATTTCCGCCCGTCATCATCATGCAAAATCGAGGCATCATAACCACCGGAATGCAAATAGACAGGCTCACTCCAGGGACCGGTAATTTCCGGCGCGGTAATCAAATAATTGTCCACATCGAAATATCGGCCATGCATCGAGTTCATGACGCCGTAAATGACGTAAAAAAGCTGTTCTTCCTCGCACCACGTCAGGCAAGGTGCCCAGATTCCCTTTGCCGAAGGCAGTCGCGTTAAATCAACGTACTTTTCATCACTCAAAACGTGGGTATACAACGTCCAGTTTTTTAAATCCGTAGAATGGTAAATCGGTATGCCGGGAAACCATTCAAAAGAGGAAACGGCCACATAATAATCATCATTACGACGGCAAATAGACGGATCGGGATTGAACCCTTTAAAAATAGGATTATTGATCATAAAGCACTCCGTTATAAATTATTCTTGAGAAAGATAACGTCAGGCAGCATTATCTATATGGCTACTGTTTCTATGGACCCCGTATTGGTCACGTATTCAATATGTAGATCAGGTCATTGCAGATAATGTTCACGTTCGATGAATGTGCCGATTATCTTGTCATGCATTTCCACTGATTTTGAGTACCCGATAGTTTTACGATTC